>DATBHZ010000048.1:0-2895 GCA_036557185.1 Acidimicrobiia bacterium
CATGTCCATCGGCGACACCACGACGCGGTTGGACAGCTCCAGCCCCCGCAGCTTCAAAGGCGTGAACATCGGCGGCCGCGGATCCGGGTGCACCGCCTCGACGAACTCGAGGTCGCGCATTCGCAGGTTGTCGTAGGTCACCCGCCTGCTGCGTGTCAGCAGGTTGAACGAGAACTGGAGCGGCTCCTGGCCCACGTACCTGCCGATCCCCTCAAACCACTCCAGCGAAGCCTGCGCGGCCCGCTGGGTGCTCTCGACGATCGGCCGGCGCTCGGCCTCGTATGCCTCGGTCGCAGCCGCCACATCATCGGAACCCCGCAGTGCCCATGCCAGTGCCACCGCGTCCTCCATCGCGAGCTTCGTGCCCGAGCCGATCGAGAAGTGCGCCGTGTGCGCGGCGTCGCCGAGTAGCACCACGTTGTCGGCGCACCAGCGCCGGTTTCGAACCGTGACGAAGTCGATCCACTTCGAGTTGTTGGCGACCAGCGAATGGCCCTCCAGAGCATCCGCGAACAGCTCCCGACACCGCTCGATGCTCGCCTCGTCGCTCACGCCCGGCGGCAGCACCCCCGGGGCCAACCGGTCCAGCCCCGCTCGCTGCCACACCGAAGCGTGCGTCTCGACGATGAACGTGCTCATCCGGTCGTCGTACGGATAAGCGTGCGCCTGGAACACCCCGTCGGGCGTCTCGACGATGAAGAACTTGAACGCGTCGAACACTAGGTCGGTGCCAAGCCACATGTACTTGCATTCCCGCCGGTCCAACGACGGCACGAACTCGGTCGAGAGCTGGCTCCGCACCGCACTCGAAGCGCCGTCGGCACCCACCACCAGATCCGCCCACCCGAGCTCCCCCAAAGCCGGTGCCTCGGACTGGAACCGGATATCCACGCCAAGGTCGAGGGCTCGCTGCTGCAGGACCCCGAGCAGCTCGCGCCGGCCGAGCGCGGCGAAGCCGTGGCCGCCCGACCGGGTGACCATGCCGCGGTAATGGATGTCGATGTCAGTCCAGCGCGCGAACTGCTGCGCGATCGACCAGTACGTCTCGGGGTCGGCGTGCTCGAACACCGTCAGCGTCTCGTCGGAGAACACGACCCCGAACCCGAACGCGTCCGTCGGCGCGTTGCGCTCGAAGACCGTCACCTCCCAGTCGGGCCTGACCTTGCGGATCAGGATCGAGAAGTAGAGCCCGCCGGGCCCGCCACCGACAACCGCGATGCGCATTTACCGGGTGGGGTCCACAAGTCACACGCCGAGGTCAGAGAGGTGCTCGTACTTCAGTGCGAGCCCGGTCACGGCGTTGTGCATCAGTGCGAGCGCGGCGCGCACGTTGGCATGCGCGTTGGGCGGCAGGTCCTCGCCGCACAGCGACTTGAGCTCCTCGTACACGGCCAGCAGCCGCGACTCGGCCTCGGTGAGCTCGGATCCGAGTAGATCGACGGTCATCCTCCCACCCCCACGGGCGAGTCGCGCAGGTCGACGGTGCGCTTGGCCTTGAGCTCGAAGCGGGGCAGCTCACCGGTGCCTGCCTGGTCGATGCGGAAGTTCAGTCCCTCGTGCGCGTGCGACAACCGCTTGTGCAGATCGGCGCTCAGCACGTCCCAGCGGTCCACGGACCAGTCGGGCTTCATCTCGACCCGCAACGTGATCTCGTCGCGGATCCCCTCGTGCGTGATCACCGTCTGGAACTCGTCGACCTCGGGGAACTCACGGACGATCGCCTCGATCGCGCGCGGGTACACGTTCGTGCCGCGCACGATCTTCATGTCGTCGACGCGGCCGAGGATGCCGCCCTCGTAGATGTCAAAGCCGCGGCCGCACGCACACCGGGAAGCGGGCACCTTGCAGACGAGGTCGCCGGTGCGGTACCGGATCAGCGGGATCGCGCCACGCCCGAACGAGGTCACGACACGCTCACCGCGCTGCCCGTAGGCCACCGGCTCCAAGGTAGCCGGGTCGATGACCTCCTCGATCATGTTGTCCTCGATGATGTGGGTGCCGCCCGGCTGGTGCGAGCACTCGAACACCATGATCGTGCCGATCTCGGTCATGCCCGCCGTGTCGTACGCCTTCGCTCCCCACTGCTCCTCGATCAGGGCCTTCGTCTGGGGGATCGAGCCCGCCGGCTCGCCCGACAGGATCAGGCGCTGCACCGCCGAGCCGCGCAGGTCCAGCCCCTGGATCTCCGCCTCCTGGGCGAGCCGCAGCGCGTAGGTCGGGGTCGAGGCGACGACCGTCGCGCCGAAGTCGAGAATCTGCCGCACTCGCGCTTCGGTCGGCTGCGCTCCGCCCGGCACGTTGAGCACGCCCATCTTCTCCATCGCGTAGTGCAGGCCCCAGAACCCGATGAACGATCCGTACCCGAACGCGATGTAGGCAGTGTCGAGCGGCCGCACGCCACAGCCCCACAGCGCGTAGCACCACATCTCCGCGATCCACGCCCAGTCCTTGCGCGAGTCCAGCGCGCGCAAGGGCCCGCGCCCGGTGGTGCCCGAAGTGGTGTGTACGCGGATCGCGCCGTCACCGCCGATCGCGGGAATCTCACCGTAGGGTGGGCTCGCGTCCTGCGAGGACATCCAGTCGTCGCGGGTCAGGACCGGCAGCCGCCGCAGGTCCGAAATTGACTCAAGCGACGCGGGTTCGATTCCGGCCTCGGCGAACTTGCGCTGGTACCACGGGCTGCGGGCAGCGGCCCATTCGCACTGGCGGCGCAGCTTTGCAAGCTGAAGAGCCTCGAGTCGCTCGCGCCCCAGTGTCTCGGTCTTCGGGTTCCAGTACGGGGTGTCGCCAGCCAACCGATCCTCCGGTTCGATAATACCTAACATTGCTCCCGGCTTCTATGTCGAGTATCGTCGCGACGCGTGAGCTGGCACTTCGATTTCGACGTGAGCGATG
>DATBHZ010000049.1:0-83125 GCA_036557185.1 Acidimicrobiia bacterium
AATGCGCGCGATACGTGATGCCGAGCTGGACCTTCGTGCGCCCGGGATCGCCGGCGAAGGTGAAGCCACCCGCCGCCGGATCCTCGACGCAGCCCTCGTTTGCCTCGCGCGCTTCGGGGTTGCAAAGACCAACCTCGACGACGTCGCACGTGAGGCAGGCTGCTCGCGCGCGACCCTCTATCGCTACTTCCCGGGAAAGGCCGCGCTCGTCGTTGCCGCTGCGGACTCCGAGATCGCGCGCATCGTCTGCCTGATCGCCGATGCGGGCGACCGGGCCACGGACCTCGAGGACGCGGTCACCGACATGATGCTGACCGCGGCACGCGAGCTGTCGTCGCAGAAGGCCTTGCAGCGCGTGCTCGTTCAGGAGCCGGCGCTCGTCCTCCAACACTGCGCGTTCAGCGGTGGCGACCGTCTCCTTGCGTTGGCCGCAGCATGGTTCGCGCCGACGTTCGCCAGGTTCGTCCCTGCCGAGCGCGCGCCTGCGGCCGCCGAGTGGTGCACGCGCGTGCTGCTCCAGTTTCTCCACCTCGACGGCTGCGACGAGTCGGTCACCGAGGAGAGCTACGTCCGTCCGCTGGTCCGGCACTTCGTGCTGCCGGGCTGCGTATCCGATCTGCAGTCTTCGACTGCACAGCAAGGAGATGTGTGAGATGACGACCAACTACGAGCTTCTCGGACGCGAGAATGTCGACGACATCGAGGCGATCCTGCAGATCAGCAACACGGACGTCAAAGAGGTCCAGCACGTCATCGAAGCCGAGTCGCAGACGCTGTTCACCTGGGACTACGAACGTTCCCGCCCCGCGTTGGCGAAGCTCTACGAGAAGGCCAAGACGTCACAGTGGAACGTCACGACCGACCTCGACTGGTCCATCGAGGTGGACCAGGCGGCCGTCGTCATCGCGAACGAGGCCAACATGGTCCGGCCGTTCGGCGAGGGGATCGACGTCTCGGGAACGGTGTTCGAGACCTGGACCGACGACGACTGGGTCAAGCTCGGTATCGAGTCGCAGAACTGGACGCTCTCGCAGTTCATGCACGGTGAGCAGGGCGCGTTGATCTGCACCGCGCAGATCGTCGAGACCGTCCCGTGGATCGACGCGAAGTACTACGCGTCGACGCAGGTGATGGACGAGGCCCGCCACGTCGAGGTCTTCTCCAGGTACCTCGACGAGAAGCTCTCAGGGCACTACCCGATCAACGCGCACCTGCGGATGCTGCTCGACGACATCATCTCGGACACCCGCTGGGACATGACCTACCTCGGCATGCAGATCATGGTCGAGGGGCTCGCGCTCGCGGCCTTCGGGTTCATGCACCAGATGACGACCGAGCCCCTGCTGAAGAAGCTGCTCCGGTACGTGATGTCCGACGAGGCGCGCCACGTCGCGTTCGGTGTGCTGTCGCTCAAGGAGTACTACGGCCAGCTGACCTCGAAGGAGATCCGCGAGCGTCAGGAGTTCGCGTTCGAGGCCGCGGTGCGCATGCGCGACCGCTTCCTGCAGCAAGAGGTCTGGGACCGGATGGGCGTCGACGTCAAGGAGGCGTTGCAGCTCGTCCTCCAGGACGAGGGCCGCAAGATGTTCCAGGGCATGCTCTTCTCCAAGATCGTTCCGAACTGCAAGAAGCTCGGACTCCTCGACGCCGGCGACGGCTGGCTCCGCGAGCGCTTCACCGAGCTCGGCGTGATCCAGTTCGAGGACTGGGTCGACACGGGCGAGGAGTACGCCCAGCTCGACGAGGTCGCGAAAGACCGCGAGGCGCAGAGCGCGTAGCGCTCGGAGCCGGAGCGGTCCATCCCAGTCGACCGCGAGGCGCAGAGCGCGCAGCCGAGGGCGCGCGTCGGCGGCTCTGCAGCGCGCGCTGCATTAGTCTCCAGTTCCAATGGCAGAGCCGGTGCGCATCGTGTTCCTCGGTGGCCTCGGCGAGATCGGGCGGAACTGCTTCTGCCTCGAGGTCGGGGACCGCGTCCTGGTCGTCGACTGCGGGATCATGTTCCCGGACGCCGACATGCCCGGCGTCGACCTCGTCCTTCCCGACTTCACCTATCTGCGCGAGCGGGCGGGCGACGTCGAGGGTGTGGTGCTGACGCATGCGCACGAGGACCATGCGGGTGGCCTCGCGTACCTCCTCCGGGACGTCGCGTGTCCCATCTACGGCTCGCCCCTGTCGCTCGGGATGGCACGCAACCGGATCGAGCAGGCAGGGATGCTCGAACGCACGCGGCTGGTGCCCGTGGCAGACGGTGAGCGCAGGTCGATCGGGCCCTTCGACATCGAGTTCATTCCCGTCACGCACTCGGTGCCGCATGCGTTCGCGGCGGCGTACCACACGCCGCAGGGGACCATCATCCACACGGGGGACTTCAAGCTCGATCTCTCGCCCGTCGACGGCCGAAGGACGGACCTCGGACGCCTCGGCGAGATCTCGGAGCGGCCGGGCGGCGTGCGCCTGCTGCTCTCCGACTCGACCAACGCGGAACGACCTGGCTTCACACCGTCGGAGTCGACCGTGGGCGACACGCTGCGCGGGTTGTTCCGCGAGCGGCCGGACAAGCGCATCATCGTCGCGAGCTTCGCCTCGCACCTTCACCGTGTGCAGCAGGTCGCCGAAGCTGCCATCGCGAACGGGCGCAAGCTCGTCTTCATCGGGCGCTCGATGGGTCACAACGTCACGCTGGCGCGGGAGATGCATCTGATCGACCTGCCACCCGAGAGCGTGGTCGCGATCGAGGACATGGCAAAGCATCCGCCCAACGAGCTGTGCATCATCTGCACCGGCTCGCAAGGGGAGCCGATGTCCGCGCTCACGCTCATGGCCGCGCACGAGCACAAGCACGTGAAGATCAGCGAGGACGATCTGGTCGTCGTGTCTGCGCATGCGATCCCCGGGAACGAGAACAACGTCAGCCGCGTCATCGACGCGCTGTACCGCTCCGGCGCCGAGGTGGTGCACGGTGGCAATGCGCCGGTGCACGTGTCGGGCCATGCGTCGCAGGAAGAGCTCAAGTTCGTCCTCAATCTGCTCACACCCGAGTGGTTCGTGCCCGTGCACGGCGAGTATCGACACCTCGTCCACCATTCCGAGCTCGCCGAGCTCTCGGGCGTTGATCCGCACCACGTGCTGATCTGCGAGGACGGCGACGCGATCACGCTCGACGACCAGGGCATCGACGTCGAGCGCCGCGCAGTTCCCGCCGGATACACCTTCGTGGACGGGATCGTTGGCGACATCGGCCACGGCGTGCTGCGCGATCGTCGCCAGCTCGCAGAAGAGGGCGTCGTCGTCGTGTTCATGACCGTCGACCAACGCACCGGCGACATCGTGAGCGGGCCGGAGATCGCGACGAGGGGCTGGGTGTACGCGCCCGAGGCCGACGAGCTGATCGAGGAGGCAAAGGCCGCAATCCGCGCAGCGATCCGCGAGGCGGCCGACGAGGGTGCAACGGACTTCGAGACCGTCCGGCGAAGGACCCGCAGGGCTCTCGGCCGGTTCATCCACGAGCGCACGCGTCGCAGGCCTGCCATCATTCCGGTGGTGGTCGAGGTCTAGGAGCCCAGGATGATCCGCGACTGGAGCAATTTCATCGCTGGTCGCACGGCCCTGGTCACCGGCAGCGGCGGGGGAGTGGGGCGCGCGATCGCGATTCAGATGGCGCGCGCCGGCGCGGAGATCTGGGTCAACGACGTCCACGGTGATCGCGCCGAGAAGGTGTGCCGCGAGATCGAGGAGGAGCACGCCGTCGCACGTCCGCTCGTGGCCGACGTGTGCGATCCCGTGGCCGTCGCCGGCATGCTGGAGGCGACGGGCCCGGTCGACATCCTCGTGAACAACGCGGGCATCCCGGCGGAGGGCATCACGGTCAAGCCCTTCGTCGAGCAGGGTCCCGAGGAGTGGGACCCTCTCATCCGGCTGAACCTTGCCGCGGTGCTCCACGTGACGCGCGGGTATCTCGAGCCGATGATCGAACGGGGTTGGGGCAGGATCCTCACGATCGTGTCCGACGCCGGGCGGCGCGGCGAGCGCAAGCAGGTCGTGTACGGCGCTGCCAAGGCCGCCGCGATGGGCTTCTCGCGCGGGCTGGCCGCCGAGGTCGGGCGGCAAGGGGTGACGGTCAACTGCATCTCGCTGGGCACCATGAAC
Source organism: Acidimicrobiia bacterium (assembly GCA_036557185.1). Classification (GTDB taxonomy): domain Bacteria; phylum Actinomycetota; class Acidimicrobiia; order IMCC26256; family JAENVU01; genus DATBHZ01. Next base: position 4,147 of record DATBHZ010000049.1, read on the forward strand.
CACGGGCTGCTCGCTGCAGCCATCGAGCGGAATCCCGAGCTCGAAGGCAAGCTGGCGAAGGCGTATCCGGCGGGTCGCATCGGCACGGTCGACGACTGCGCGCCGCTCGCGGTCCTGTTGTGCAGCGACGCGGCGTCCTGGATCACTGGCCAGGTGTATCCCGTCGACGGCGGTTATGCCCCAGCACTCTGAGACTCCCGAGCTCCCGACCGGATACCTGCTGCGCGCGCCCGGAACCCACGACTCGAGCGCCGTCACCGATGTCGTCGTCGCCGGTGACGTCGCCGACTACGGCGAGCCGAACTTCACGGAGGACGATCTTCTCGACGACTGGAAGCGTCCGCGATTCGACCTCGAGAGCGACGCTTGGGTGCTCACCGGGCCCACCGGCCGTGTCGTCGGCTACGCGTACATCTGGGAGGCCGACGTCGACCGGGGCTTCGAGGCAGACGCGTTCGTGGTTCCCGAATACCACGATCGGGGGCTCGGCAACACGTTGCTCGCGTTGATCGAGGCGCGGGCGTACGCCGTGGCCCGCGGCAGGCCGATGACGATCGGGATGTACGCATCGACCAAGAACGCCGACAAGCGGGCCGTCCTCGAACGCCGCGGCTACGCGCCCACCTACTCGGTGCTCAGGCTGAAGATCGATCTCGAGCGGCGACCACCCGACGAAGCCCGCCCGCCCGAGGGCGTCGAGCTGCGCGCATATCGCGATGGCGACATCGAGGGCGTGCGGCGAGCGATGCTCGACGCGTTCCGGGGTCATCATCGATACACGCCGCGCCGGCTCGACGAGTGGCTCGAGCTGCGTCTCCGGCACCCCGCGTTCGATCCTGCGCTGTGGCGCGTGGCCGTGTCCGACGACGAGGTCGTCGCCGCGGTGCTCGTCTACGACGTGGGCGGGACCGGATACATGAGCAGCGTCGGAGTGCGCGAGGAGTGGCGCGGCATCGGGGTCGCCCAGGCCCTCGTGGCGGACGCGTTCGCCGCGCTCCGTGAGCGCGGCCAGATGCGGGTGCTCGTCACCCTCGATGCGGAGGGGGCCGACTCCGCGACCCGGCTGTTCGAGGAGTCCGGGATGCACGTGCACGAGCAGCACGATTGGTTCAGCCGCGCCCTCTGATCCCGGCCGAGGCAGGTCCTCGGAGAAACCACTGTGGTTGGTGTGGCCAGTGTTAGCGTCTGTGGGTGGCCAGGACCCGATCCCGGCGCCGCTCGTCGCGCGCCCGGAACCGAAGGACGAGCCGCTCGCGCCGGGGCGCCGCCATCCGGGACACGGCGCGTGAGCAGCTGCGCGGCCACGGGGCCGACGGTGCAGCGGTGCTCCTCCTCGCCCTGGGCGCCCTCAGCGCGTTCGCGCTGGCGACTGATCTGATCGGACCGCTCGGCGGGGCCCTGGCACGCGGCATCACCGCGCTGCTTGGCAACGGCGCGTTTCTCGTGCCGTGCGCCTGCTTCGCCGGCGCCGTGCTGCTCCTCGTGCGGCCGCGCGACGACGAGGAACGCGACGCCGCGTCGATCCGGATCGGGCTCGGCATCGCGTTCGTCGTGGTGGGGGCCGTGGGTCTGCTGCACGTTGCCGGCGGTGATCCGCCTCTGACCGGCTCGGTCGAGGCGCTGCGCGACGCGGGCGGGTATGTCGGAGCGCTGGTCGGAGTTCCGCTCACGGCCGGCCTGGGCGACCTCGGAGCAGTCGTCGTGCTGACCGCGCTGCTCGTCTTCGGCGCGTTGCTGGCCCCCGGACTGTCGTTGCGCTCGGTCCTTGCCACGGTCCACAAGGCCGTCGCAAGCGTCGGTCGCACGGGGGGCCGGGCACTCCGCTCGGTGGTCGAGCTCCCCGCGGAATCGGAGACCGAGCCGTCGGCCATCGAGACGGATCCGGAGCCCGTGCAGCGCCGCATGACCGTGGAGACCTTCGCTCCGCTGCCGGCTGCGCCGATCGACCTTGAGGAGGAGGCCGAGGAGGACGAGGCCATCGACGAGGCGGCAGGGTCCTACGAGGACGACGAGGAGTACGAGGAAGAGGGCGAGGGCGAAGAGGAATACGAGGAATACGAGGAAGAAGAGGGCGCCGAGGAGTACGCGGAGGACGAGGACTACGAAGAGGGAGAGGAGTACGAGGACGAGGAGGAGTGCGCGGAAGACGAGGAGTACGAGGACGAGGAGTACGAGGAGGAAGACGAGGAGATCTCCGCAGCCGACGTCGCCGTCGTCGACACGGACAGCGGGCAGATGGCGATCGACCTCACCGCGTATGGCGCAAGCTCCTGGGCGCTGCCGCCGCGCGACCTGCTCAAGCGGAGCAGCGCGAAGACGCTCGACCCCCGTTTGATCGACCAGGGAGGGCAGGTCCTCGAAGCGACCTTGCGCGACTTCGGCGTCGACGCGCAGCTCGTCGGCCAGACCGTCGGGCCCACCGTGACCCGCTACGAGCTCGAGCTCGCTCCCGGCGTGAAGGTGAATCGCGTGACCGGGCTGAGCCACGACATCGCGTACGCGATGGCCAGCGCAGACGTGCGCATCCTCGCCCCGATCCCCGGCCGCAGTGCCATCGGCGTCGAGGTCCCGAACAAGCAGCGACAGCTGGTGACGTTGGGCGACATCCTCGTATCGGACGAGGCCCAGCAGGCGACGCATCCTCTCGAGGCCGGGCTCGGGCGCGACATCTCGGGCCGCCCGTTCATGCTCAACCTCTCGACCATGCCCCACCTCCTGATCGCCGGACAGACGGGAGCCGGCAAGTCGAGCTGCATCAACAGCCTCGTCTCGTCACTCTTGATGCGCTGCACGCCCGACCAGGTGCGGCTGATACTCGTCGACCCCAAGCGCGTGGAGCTCGGCGCGTACAACGGCTTGCCCCACCTGCTCACCGAGGTCGTGACGAGCCCCAAGCGCGCGGCGAACGCGCTCGAGTGGGCCGTGCGCGAGATGGACATGCGCTACGACCTGCTCGCGGAAGCCGGGGTGCGCGACATCGCCGGGTACAACGCGCTGTACGACCACGGCGATCTCCCGACCGCGGCGAATCCGGACCCGCACGGGGGACGCAACTACGAGCGCCTCCCGTACATCGTGATCGTCGTCGACGAGCTGAACGACCTGATGATGGTCGCGGCGCGCGACGTCGAGGCGAGCATCTGCCGGATCGCCCAGATGGCCCGCGCGGTGGGTATCCACCTCGTGATCGCCACACAACGGCCGTCCGTCGACGTCATCACGGGTGTGATCAAGGCCAACATTCCCAGCAGGCTCGCCTTCTCCGTGAGCACGCTCGCCGACTCGCGCGTGATCCTCGACCAGCCTGGCGCGGAGAAGCTGATCGGCCACGGCGACATGCTCCTGATGTCCGCCTCGTCGTCGAAGGCGGTGCGCATCCAGGGCTCGTGGGTCGACGAGGAGTGCGTCCGGAAGGTCGTCGCCCATTGGCGCCGGCAGGTCGAGCAACCGCACTACATCGAAGGCCTCCAGGGCGACGAGTCCGCCGGCGGCGGACGCGGCGGCGACACGGACGACACCGACGAGCTCCTGGGCGAGGCTCTCGAGCTCGTCGTACGGAGCGGGCTCGGGTCCACGAGCATGTTGCAGCGGAAGCTGCGCGTCGGCTTCGCGCGCGCAGGGCGATTGATGGATCTGTTGGAGCAGCGCGGTGTCGTCGGACCCTCGCAGGGTTCGAAGGCGCGCGACGTGTTGATGACCGTCGAGGAGCTCGAGGAGTCGTCGGCGCCCGTGTGAACGCCGCGCAGTCGGTCAGCGCGCGGGTTTCGTGTCAATGGGTCGTTCGAACGTGATTCGTCGTTGGCGCGGCGCATCGACCGTTGACGTACTGCACGGCCATCCTTAGTGTCGAAAGTCGTCAGGACCGAACGCCGCCCGGTCCTCCGCGTTTCCTTGATCGAGCGTTGTTCGGTCGCGGAGCCCACCCGAATCGAGGGAAGCACTGATGAAGCGAACATTGCTCGTTGTCTTTGTCGCGCTCGCGATCATCGCGACCGCGGGCGTGACCTGGGCCATGGCCGATACCGGCGGTGGCAACGCGATCTCGGCGTGTGTCGCCAACCGGACCGGCGCGGTGAGGGTCGTGGCTGCGTCGCAGTCGTGCCATCGCGCCGAGCACCCGCTCACTTGGAACCAGGTGGGTCCGCAGGGCCTCGAAGGTCCCGCCGGCCCAGCGGGTCCCGCGGGACCGGCAGGCGCCTCGCCGGGATTCTGCTCACAGCTCCCGGCCGTGCAGACGAGTGGTGGCGGCACGCAGGCGTTCCTGAACGTCGACGGCATCCCCGGCGACACGACGTCGAAGCTCCACCCGAACGAGATCGAGGTGCTGAGCTGGCAATGGGGCGTCGGCGACGCCCAGGCCCTGTGCAGCGCGGCCGCGAGGAACGCGCCGCTCCACGAGATGGTGGTGATGAAGCGTGTGGACAAGGCGTCGCCGCTGCTGTTCAAGGCGGTGGCCACCGGCCAGCACATCCCCCAGGTCGTCCTCACCCTCGAGAAGGGCGGCGCCTCGCCGTTCGACTACGTCGTGATCACGATGCAGGACGCCGAGGTGACGTCGTCGAAGCCGGGATCCGGCGGTGGCGACCAGCTCCCGACCGAGTCGATCACCCTCAACTTCACGAAGGTCACCTTCAAGTACGTACAGCAGAACGCGGACGGCAGCGCGGGTACGCCAATCGAGTTCACCTTCGACTCCACCCAGAACAAGTCCGGCTGAGCCTGCACCGCGCGGGGGCCGGGTCCGCTCGGCTCCCCGCGCGGGGCCACCGGTAGAATCGCCCGATGGCCGAGCGGTTCTTCATCGAGACCCTGGGCTGCCCGAAGAACGCCGTCGACTCCGACAAGGTCGTGGCATCACTGCTCCACGACGGGCTCGTGCCCGCGGAGGCTGCGTCGGATGCCGATCTGATCGTCGTCAACACGTGCGCGTTCGTCGAGGCGGCCCGGCAGGAGTCGATCGAAGTCGCGCTCGCGCTCTCCGAGGAGCGCCGCAGCGGGGCCAAGCTCGTGGTCACGGGATGCATGGCCGAGCGGTACGGCGAGGAGCTCGCCGCCGCGCTGCCGGAGGCCGACGCGGTGGTCGGGTTCGCGGACGAGGGTGACCTGGCGGAGGTCGTCCTGCGGGGTCGAAAGCCCCGTGGCGTGCGCGACCTGCTCGAGCTCCCTCGTCCTGCATCAGCAGTTCCGTGGGCATACGTGAAGGTCGCCGAGGGATGTGACCGCGCTTGCGCGTTCTGCGCGATCCCCACCTTCCGCGGGAAGCAGCGCTCGCGTACGGCCGAGTCCATCGAGGCCGAGGCGCGCGCGCTCGTCGCGAGCGGCGTCTCGGAGCTCGTGCTCGTCGCGCAGGACCTTGCCTGGTACGGGCGCGACATCGGTGAGCCCGGTTCGCTCGCGCCGCTGCTCCGAAGGCTCGACGCGTTGCGCGGCGACGGCCTGACCCGTGTACGGCTGCTGTACCTGTACCCGAGCGAGGTGCGGGATCCGCTCGTCGAGACGATGCTCGAGCTCGAGTCGGTGGTCCCCTACTTCGATCTCTCGCTCCAGCACGCGTCACCGGGGCTCCTCCGGCGCATGAAGCGCTGGGGGAGTGGTGACCGGTTCACCGAGATCATCGAGGGCATCAGGAGCCGCGCGCCGCGCGCGGCGTTCCGCTCGTCGTTCATCGTGGGCTTCCCGGGCGAGAGCGAGGCCGATCACGACGAGCTCCTGGCGTTCCTCGCCGCCGTTCGGCTCGACTGGGCCGGGTTCTTCCCGTTCTCTCTGGAGGACGGCACACCGGCGGCGGCCATGGACGGCTCGGTTCCCACGCGGCTGATGCAGGACCGCCTGCGTGAGTGCTCCGAGCTCCAGGACCCGATCACGCAGGGCGCACGTGACGCGATGGTGGGCGAGGAGGTCCAAGTCCTGGTGGACACGATCGACGAGACGTCCGGCGAGCTCATCGGCCGGACCGAGCGCGAGGCGCCGCAGATCGACGGCGTCGTCCGGCTCGCCGCGGGTGCGTTCGCGCGACCCGGCGCGCTCGTGACGGCGACCGTGACCGGTGCAATCGGCCCCGATCTCACCGCCGAGGCTGTCGTCTCCAGTGCGAGGGCGTCGTGAACGTGCCCGAGGCCCCGGGCGCGACGCCCGAGCTCACCGACGGTCCCGTCGCGGAGGAATCCCGACCGCTGCCGGTCATGCGTCGCGTCGGTGAGAGCGCGCTTGCGACCCGCGCGAACGTCGTGACCGTCGGTCGCCTGATCCTCGCGGTGCCGACGCTGTTCCTCATCGTCCGGTGGGGCGCGTCGTGGACCACCGCGGGGTTGTGGTTCCTGCTCTCGGTCACCGACGGCGTCGACGGATGGCTTGCTCGGCGTGACGGCACCACACGGTCCGGCGCGTTCCTCGACCCTCTCGCCGACAAGGTCCTCACGATCGGCGGGATGGTGGCGCTCGTCGTCCGCGGAGCGGTCTGGTGGCTTCCCGTCGCGCTGATCGCGGCGCGGGAGGTGTTCGTCTCGATCTACCGCGCGCTCGCGGGACGACGCGGAATCTCGCTGCCGGCGCGCCAGCTCGGGAAGTGGAAGGCGGTGCTCCAGATGGTCGCCGTGGGCGTCTACCTCTTCCCGCCGTTCGACGAGCTCGAGGGACTGCGCATCGCGTGCCTCTGGGTCGCCGTCGCCTTCACGATCGTGTCGGGGCTCGACATCGTGCGGCGCGGCTGGGGAGCCGTCGAAGCAACGGCCTAGCGGTCCCGTGGCACCAGGGCTCGCGGACCGAGCCCGTCTCTCATCGCCGGCGACAGCCGTCCTACGCTGCTGCTCCGTGCGATGCGATGTGCTTGCCATTGGAACCGAGCTGCTCCTCGGCCAGATCGTCGACACCAACTCGTCCTGGATCGGTGAGCAGCTCGCCGTCGCCGGCATCGACACGATGGAGCATCGGAAGGTCGGCGACAACCTCGGTCGCATGACGCAGGCGCTGCGCGAGATGCTCGACAACGCCGACGCCGTCGTCGTCTGTGGAGGTCTCGGCCCGACCCAGGACGACGTGACGCGCGATGCCATCGCCGAGGTGATGGGTGTCGAGCTCGAACGCCGGGAGGACCTCGTCGAGCACATCGCGAAGCTCTTCGGGACGCGAGGGCGCGACATGCCCGCGAACAACCTGCGCCAGGCCGACATCCCGAAGGGTGCCGAGCCGATCCCGAATCCGATCGGCACCGCGCCCGGCGTGCGCGCCGAGATCGGCGGGAAGATCGTGTACGCCGTGCCCGGAGTGCCGTACGAGATGCAGCTCATGGTGGAGGACCACGTCCTCCCCGACCTGCTCGCGCGCTCGGGTGAGCACAGCGCCATCGTGAGCCGCTCGCTCAAGACGTGGGGAGCGTCGGAATCGGGGCTCGCCGAGATGATCGCGGGGCGCGTCGACGCGCAGACGAACCCGACGATCGCCTTCCTCGCGCGCGGCATCGAGGGCATCGTCGTGCGGCTCACCGCAAAGGCGGATACGGAGGCCGCGGCACGCGCGCTCATCGAGCCCGAGGAGGCCGCGCTCCGCGAGATCCTCGGAGAGCTCGTGTTCGGGGTCGACGACGAGACGATCGAGCACGCGGTGGTGACGCGCCTCGCTGCGCGCGGTTGGACCCTCGGGGTTGCGGAGTCCCTCACGGGCGGGCTCATCGGCGCTCGTGTCGCGAACGTCCCCGGTGCCAGCAAGGTGTTCCGCGGCTCCGTCGCCGCGTACAGCCCCGAGGTGAAGCGGTCCGTCCTCGGGGTGCGCGCCGAGCACGTCGTCAGCAAGGAGTGCGTGGAGCAGATGGCCACGGGTGCGCGCCGTGTGCTGGGCTCCGATGTCGGGATCGCCGTGACGGGTGTCGCGGGGCCCGACGAGCAGGACGGGCAGCCGGTCGGGACCGTGTGGTTCGGGCTCGCTCTGGGCGAGCTCCCGGTCGAGTCCTCGACGGTTCGCCTGCCGGGCGACCGCGAGCGCGTGCGGCAGTTCGCGACGATCTCGCTGATGAGCATGTTGCGCATGCGCCTCGACGCGCTCGACTGAGCCGTGCGGCGAGCCTTTCTCGCGATCGTCCCCCCGAGCGAGGTCCTCGACGCGATCGAGACGCTGGTCGAGCGGCGCAGCTCGACGCGATTTGCCTGGACGCGGCGCGAGCAATGGCACGTGACGGTGCAGTTCTACGGGCGCGTGGCCGACGACGACGCGCTGCGAGCCGCACTCGCTCCGGCGATCGCACGGGTCACGCCGCCGCGTGTCCAGGTGCGCGGAGGGGGAGCCTTCCCCAGCCCGCGGCGTGCGCAGATCTACTGGCTCGGCCTGGATGGGGGCGATGGCCTCTGGGACGTGCGGGACGCCGTCGTGAGCGCGACCGAGTCGTTCATCGCTCGCCGTGACCGGGTCGCCTTCCGCCCGCATCTCACGTTGGCGAGGCTCAAGCGCACGACCGATCTGACGGCGGATGTCACGGCGCTCGAGAACGCTCCGATCGGGACGCCGTGGGAGCTCGAGGAGCTCACCCTCCTCGAGAGCGACACGCGGTCCTCGGGAGCCGTCTATACGGAGCAGGCCCGCTTCCCGCTCGTCGGCCCCTGATCTCGGATCCTCGACGTCTGATCCCGCGGAATCCTTGATCCGAACGGGTGTTCGATCTATCTTACACGGGTGGAATTCGCGTCCGCCGCACGGCGATGTCACACCCCTGTCGTACGTTCCGTGACGCGGAGCTTCCCCCGGAGCAACCGGGCTCGCTGATCGACGGCGACAGCCGGGCACACGCGACAAGCCACATCACACAGGAGGAGTTCCACCGTGGAACGTGACAAGGCGCTCGAGATGGCCCTCGGGCAGATCGAGAAGCAGTTCGGCAAGGGTTCGATCATGCGGCTCGGCGAGCAAGCGCACGTCGGCGTCGAGGCGATCCCCACGGGCGCCCTCGCGCTCGACCTGGCGCTCGGCATCGGTGGCCTTCCCAGGGGCCGGGTCGTGGAGATCTTCGGCCCGGAGTCGTCCGGCAAGTCGACGCTCGCGATGCACGTCGTAGCCGAGGCGCAGCGCAACGGCGGTGTGTGCGCCTACATCGACGCGGAGCACGCGATGGATCCCGTGTACGCGCAGGCCATCGGCGTGAACGTCGACGACCTGCTGATCTCGCAGCCCGACACGGGTGAGCAGGCGCTCGAGATCGCCGACATGCTGATCCGGTCGGGTGCGCTCGACGTGCTCGTGATCGACTCGGTCGCAGCGCTCGTACCCCGTGCCGAGATCGAGGGCGAGATGGGCGACGCTCACGTCGGGCTGCAGGCGCGTCTGATGAGCCAGGCGTTGCGCAAGCTCACGGGCAACCTCAGCAAGAGCCGGACCATCTGCGTCTTCATCAACCAGCTCCGCGAGAAGATCGGGGTGATGTTCGGCTCTCCCGAGACCACCCCGGGCGGCCGGGCGCTGAAGTTCTACTCATCGGTGCGGCTCGACATCCGCCGCATCGAGGCGATCAAGGACGGCACCGAGGTCATGGGCAACCGGACGCGCGTCAAGGTCGTCAAGAACAAGGTCGCCCCGCCGTTCAAGCAGGCCGAGTTCGACATCATGTACGGCAAGGGCATCAGCCGCGAGGGATCGCTCCTCGACATCGCCGTCGACCTCGGGATCGTCAAGAAGTCGGGAGCGTGGTTCACCTACGAGGGTGAGCAGCTCGGCCAGGGACGCGAGAACGCGAAGCAGTTCCTTTCCGAGAACCTCGACCTCATGGTGGAGATCAGCGAGAAGATCCGCCAAGAGGTGGGGATCGGCGCCGAGGAGGAGACCGAGGTCGACCTTGCGGTCGCCGAGGAGGCCGACGAACCCGCCGACCTCTGAGCACACCAGCTCTCGGAGTGCCGGCACGGAGCCCCCGTAGACTGCGGTCGTGACGCGCCGCTTCCACGTCCGCACCTACGGGTGCCAGATGAACGAGCACGACTCGGAGCGCATCGCCGGCTTGTTCGCGGCCCAGGGCATGGAGCCCGCGCAGCGGCTCGAAGACGCGGACGTCGTCGTCCTCAACACGTGCTGCATCCGTGAGAACGCCGACAACAAGCTCTACGGGCATCTCGGGCGGCTGAAGGCGCTCAAGGCCGAGCGGCCCGATCTCCAGATCGCGGTCGGCGGGTGCCTGGCTCAGAAGGACCGGGAACTCATCGTCGAACGGGCGGGCCACGTGGATGCCGTCTTCGGCACCCACAACCTCGATCGCGCCCCGGCGCTGCTCGAGGCCGCCCGGCGGTCGGGCGAGCCGATCGTGGAGATCCTCGAGGAGCACGAGACCTACCCGTCGGCGCTCCCGGTGCGGCGGGAGGTCGCGCACAGCGCATGGGTCACGATCCAGATCGGTTGCGACAACAGCTGCGCCTTTTGCATCGTGCCCTCCGTGCGCGGCCGCGAGGTCAGCAGGCGGATGGGCGACATCGTGCGCGAGATCGAGGGACTCGCCGCTGATGGCGTGTGCGAGGTCACGTTGCTCGGACAGAACGTGAACTCCTACGGACGGGACCTCGGAGCGGGCCAGTGGAGCCCGAGGTTCGCGGATCTCCTGCGCGCGATCGACGCGGTCGACGGCATCGAGCGCATTCGATTCACCTCTCCGCATCCGAAGGACCTGCGCGCCGACACGATCGCCGCGATGGCGGAGTGCGACTCGGTGTGCGAGCACCTGCACCTACCACTGCAGGCGGGGAGCAACCGGACGCTCGCCCGCATGAGGCGGGGCTACACCGCCGAGCGGTATCTCGCGAGGCTCGGCACCGCACGCGAGGCCGTCGACGATCTCGCTGTCACCACGGATCTGATCGTCGGCTTCCCCGGCGAGACGGACGAAGACTTCGCGCAGACGCTGGAAGTGGTCCGGGCCGCGGAGTACGACGCCGCCTACACGTTCGTCTTCTCCCCGCGCCCGGGGACGGCCGCCGCGGAGATGACCGATCTGTTCGTACCGGCCGAGGTGGCGACGAAGCGGATGCAACGACTGGTCGAGGTTGTCGAAGGCAGCGCCCTGCGCAAGCACGAAGCGCGCGTCGGTCGTACGGAGAGCGTGCTCGTCGAGGGGCCCTCGAAGCGCGACACGGCAGTGCTCGCGGGCCGTACCCGGCAGAACAAGCTCGTGCACTTCTCGGACCCGACGCGATCGGTCGGGGCCGGCGCCCGCGTCGACGTGCGCATCACCCGCGCTGCACCGCACTGGCTCCACGGGGAGCTCGTGGAAGCGGCCGAGGCCCAGCGACGTCCTCGCACTCGTATTCGCGTGACGGCAGGCTGACCGACGGTCACGCACCTCGCGTTGGTCGGGCCCACGGCCTCGGGAAAGTCCGAGCTCGCGCTCGAGGCGGCCCGCAAGCTGCCCGACATCGAGCTCGTCTCGATGGACTCGATGCAGATCTACCGGGGCATGGATATCGGGACCGCGAAACCGACTCGGGCCGAGCAGGCCGCGTCGCACCTCCATCTGGTGGACGTCGTCGACCCGTGGGAGACCTTCTCGGTCAAGCGGTTCCAGCACGCCGCACGCGCGGCGGTGCACGACATCGAGGCGCGCGGGAAGCGGGCGCTCCTCGTCGGGGGCACCGGTCTCTACGTCCAGTCCGTGATCGACGATCTCCGGTTCCCGGGTGAGGACCTGGAGCTGCGGCGCTCGCTCGAGGCCGAGGCCGCGGAGCCCGAAGGGCTGCATGCCGCGTACGAGCGACTGCAGCGGCTCGACCCGACGGCTGCCGCCCGCATCGACTCCGGCAACACCCGGCGCATCGTGCGAGCGCTCGAGGTCATCGAGCTGACCGGCAAGCCCTTCTCGTCGTTCGGGCCGGGCTTGCGGGAGCTCGGGAGCGCCACCGTCTTCCCGGTGCAGCTCATCGGGCTCGCGTTCCCTGCGTCGGTGCTCAACGCGCGGATCGAGACGCGTGTGCACGAGATGATCGACACGGGACTGGTCGACGAGGTCGAGGGCCTCCGCTCCGAGCCGCGCGGCTGGTCGCGCACGGCACGACAGGCGATCGGCTACAAGGAGGTCGATGCGTTCCTTGGGGGTGACGAGCCGACGCTCGAGAGCGCGATCGACCGCGTGATCAAGCGCACCCGGAGCTTCGCGCGGCGCCAACGTGCCTGGTTCGCCCGTGACGGCCGCATCGAGTGGTTCGAGGTCGGGAAGAATTCGGGCGAAACGAGGTCCAGGATCCTGGCATCGTGGGGGGCGGTATGAGCCGGATCATCGAACTCTCGAAGCTGCACGCAACGGGGAACGACTTCCTCGTGACGCAGGGAACGATCGCGGGCGCGGACGTGATCGCGCTCTGTGACCGGCACCGCGGTATCGGAGCGGACGGCGTGATCGTGCTCGCCGCGGGCACCGACGGCGCGGACGCCACGATGACGCTGTACAACGCCGACGGTGGGATCGCCGAGATGAGTGGCAACGGCGCGCGCTGCCTGGCCTGGGCGGCGCGCCGCGCCGGCTTCGGTTCGGAGGAATGTCTCGTGGTGGACACCGGCGGAGGTCGCCGCACGCTCGAGCTCGTCACCGACGCCGACGGTCGAGTGTCGTTCGCGACTTGCGACATGGGCAGCGTCACGTTCGAACCCGGCGCGATCCCGCTCACCGCAACCTCCGCGTTCGGTTTGAAGGCCGAGTACCACGGCACGGTGTACGAGGGTGACGCCGCCGGCGTGGGCAACCCGCATCTCGTGCTCTTCGTGGAGGATCCCGAGCTCGCTCGGGTGACGCAGCACGGGCCGCACCTCGAGCACGACGAGCGGTTCCCGAACGGCGCGAACGTCGAGTTCGTCGCGCCGACGCCCGGTCAGGCCGACGCGATGACGATGCGGGTCTGGGAGCGCGGCGTGGGGGAGACGCTGTCCTGTGGGACCGGAGCGTGCGCGGTCGCGGCCGCGGCACAGCGGCGAGGCCTCGTCGGCGAGCGCGTCACCGTCCACGTGCGCGGCGGTGATCTCGTCGTGGAGCTCGGCGACACGGTCCGCCTCGGCGGTCCGGTGCGCCACGTCTTCGACGTCTCGATCGACCTTGACGAATTGGGTGAGTCTCGTGGCTGATCGGCACGTGGACCGCGGTCGTCCGCGGCTCACGGCGACCGAGACCGATCTCGGCGTCGCTCGCCAAGCGGCGGTGCTCGTGGGGACGGGAGGCGGCGCGCGCACGACCGACGAGGCAGAGGCGAGCCTCGACGAGCTCGTGCTCCTGGCCGACACCGCCGGTGCCGACGCGGTCGCGGTCGAGCTCCAGCGGCGGGAGGTGCCCGACCCGGCCACGTACGTCGGCAAGGGCAAGGCAAAGGAGCTCGCCGAGCTGGCGAGCGCGCTCGACGCAGACCTCGTCATCTTCGACGACGAGCTGTCGCCCGCGCAGCAGCGCAACCTGGAGAAGCTGTTCAAGTGCGACGTCGTCGATCGCGTCGCGCTGATCCTCGACATCTTCGCTCAGCACGCAGCCAGCCAGGAGGGCATGGTGCAGGTCGAGCTGGCCCAGCTGCGCTATCTGCTGCCGCGGCTCCGGGGCAGGGGCGTCGAGCTCTCACAGCAGGGCGCGGGCATCGGCACCCGAGGCCCCGGTGAGACCCAGCTCGAGGTCGATCGGCGCCGCATCCAGCGGAGGATCTCGAAGCTCGAGCGCCAGCTCGAGGCGCTTGCCCGCACGCGAGCCACGCAGCGCAAGGCACGCCGCCGGCGGGACCTCGCGACCGTGGCGCTCGTGGGCTACACCAACGCGGGCAAGTCGACCCTGCTCAACCGTCTGACGCGCGCCAACGTGCTCGTCGAGGATCGCTTGTTCTCGACGCTCGATCCGAGCACCCGTCGGCTGCGCCTGCCCGGTGGCGAGACGGTGCTCGCCTCGGACACCGTCGGCTTCGTACGGCGGCTTCCTCACGAGCTGGTCGAGGCCTTCCGGTCGACGCTCGAGGAGGTCAACGAAGCCGACCTCGTGCTGCACTTGGTCGACGCCGGCGAGGTCGATCTCGACGCGCGCATCGACGCCGTTCGGAGCGTCCTACGGGAGATCGGTGCCGGCGAGATCCCCGAGCAGCTCGTGTTCACCAAGGTCGACACGGTGTCGAGCTCGGAGCGTGACCGCGTGGTTGCGCGTCACCCGGGCTCGACGTCCGTCTCGGCGATCTCCGACGACGGCGTCGTCGAGCTCCTCACCACGATCGGCACGCGGCTCCGCGCGCTCGGACACGTCGTGGAGCTCGAGGTTCCGTACACCCGCGGCGACGTGCTCGCGGCGCTGCACCGCGAAGGCGAGGTGCTCATCGAGGTGCACGGCGAAGGCGGCACACGGGTGCGCGCACGGATCCCGAACGCGATCGTGAGCCGCTATCAGGACCTCGTCGTCGCCGACAACCACGGGTAGTCTCCGCCCATGGCAGTTGCGCCCCCCGGTTTCGTGCCGCCGCCGTATCCGCACGACCGTCTCGACGCGCTCCGCCGTCTTGCCGATGCCGTGCCGGGCGGCTTGGTCGATTGCTCGGTGGGCAACCCTGTCGACCCGATCCCCGAGGTCGCGTTGCGCGCGCTCGCCGATGCGGCGCCCCGAGCCACGGGATATCCGGCTGCGATCGGGAGCGTGGAGCTGCGCGCCGCTGCCTCGGCGTGGTTGGCGCGGAGGCTCGCAGTCGACGTACCCGCGGACGCGATCGTGGCGTGCATCGGCACCAAGGAGCTCGTGGCCTCCTTGCCTCGGCTGTTGGTCCTGCGCGACCCGAGCCGCGACACCGTCCTCTACCCGGCGGTCTCCTATCCCACCTACGCCATGGGAGCGCAGCTTGCGGGCTTGCGCGCCGTGCCCGTCCCTGTCGACGACGAGTGGTGTCTCGATCTCGGTCGCGTCGCGAGCTCCGACAGCGAGCGGGCGCTCATGCTGTGGACGAACGATCCGAGCAACCCGACCGCGGCGATCGCCGGGCCCGGTCGGACGCGCGCCGCAGTGGAGTGGGCCCGTGAGCGCGGCATCGTCCTCGCTGCAGACGAGTGCTACGTCGAATTTTCGGTCGGGCCGCCCTCCACGGCACTCGCTGCAGGCTCGAGCGGCATCCTCGCCGTGCACTCGCTGTCGAAGCGCTCGAACATGGCGGGCTTCCGCCTCGGTTTCGTTGCAGGTGATCCGCAGCTCATCCACTACATCGGTGAGACGCGCAGGCACGCGGGCCTTATGGTCCCGGCTCCCCTCCAGGCGGCGGGCGCCGCGGCGCTCGCGGACGACGCGCATGTCGATGCGCAACGCGCGATCTACACGGATCGCAGGGCGCTGGTGGTCGACGGATTGGGTCGTCATGGATTGGTGCATGACGGCGGTCCGGTTCCGTTCTACCTGTGGCTTCGATCGGAGACCGGCCACGACGACGGTTGGGAGATCGCCGCGCGGCTCGCCGAAGCCGGGACGCTCGTGGCACCGGGCAACCTCTACGGCCCGGCCGGCGCGGATCACGTCCGGCTCGCGCTCACCCAGCCGACCGCTCGGCTCGAGCTGGCGGTCGAGCGGCTGACCGCGTCCGCGACCGCGTAGCCTCGGTCCGATGTCCGATCTGTCGGAGCTCGAAGCGCAGATCACGCAGCTGTGGGAGGCGCGTGACGATCTCTCCGCGGTGATGCCGGAGCCGGACGCGTCCGCCGTGGTGCACCGGGCGATCGATCTGCTCGACAGCGGCCAGGCGCGTGTCGCGGAGGTCTCCGACGGCGAGGTCCTCGTGCACCAGTGGCTCAAGCAGGCGATCCTCCTGCTCTTCCGGCTGTCGGACATGAGCACCACGGAGCTCGGACCCTTCGAGTACCGCGACAAGATCCCGCTGAAGCACGACTACGAGGCTGCCGGCGTCCGGGTGGTCCCCGGCGCCTCCGCACGGTGGGGAGCGCACCTCGCTCCCGGTGTCGTCATGATGCCCAGCTACGTGAACATCGGCGCGTACGTCGGTGCGGACACGATGGTCGACACCTGGGCGACCGTCGGATCGTGCGCGCAGATCGGCGCGCGGGTGCATCTGTCCGGCGGTGTCGGCATCGGCGGCGTCCTCGAGCCGCCGCAGGCTGCCCCGGTGATGGTGGGTGACGAGGCCATGATCGGGTCGCGGTCCATGATCGTGAACGGCGCTCGCGTCGGCACCGGGGCGGTCATCGGCTCGGGATGCATCCTCACCGCCTCGGTTCCGGTGATCGATGCCGAGACCGGTGAGGAGCTGAGCCGAGGCGTCGTGCCCGACTGGTGTGTTGCCGTCGGGGCGACGCGACCGCGCACCTTTCCGGGCGGTGAGTTCGGGATGCCGTGCGTGCTCGTCATCCAGCGACTCACCGAGGGTGAGCGTCACGACGGCGCCAAGCTGAACGAGATCCTGCGCGAGCGCGGGGTCGCCACGTAGTGGACGCCGGCACCCTTCTCGGGATCACCGAGGAGCTGTGCGCGGTTCCGTCGGTCAGCGGCAACGAGGCGTTGCTCGCAGACCTCGTCGAGCAGCGCCTGAGGGCCGAGGCACCGGAGCTCCGCGTCGACCGGCTCGGCAACAACGTGGTTGCCCGCACCGAGCACGGGCACGACAAGCGTGTGGTGCTGGGCGGGCACCTCGACACGGTGCCGTCGAACGGCAATGCCGCGCCCGAGCGCGAGGGCGACACGCTGCACGGGCTCGGCACCGCCGACATGAAGGGCGGGCTGGCGATCCTCCTCGCGCTCGCGGCTGCCGCGGGCCACGCCACGGACCACGGATCGGTGCGCTTCGACACGACCTATGTGTTCTATGAGGCGGAGGAGATCGCGGACGAGTTCAACGGTCTCCGCAAGCTCTTCGCCGAGCGGCCCGCGTGGTTGGCGGGCGATCTCGCGTTGCTGCTCGAGCCGACCGCCGGTTGGCTCGAAGCGGGTTGCCAGGGGACGGTGCACGTGCGCGCAACGTTCCGCGGTGAGCGGGCCCACTCGGCGCGCCCGTGGAAAGGTCGCAATGCGATCCACCGTGCCGCGCCCGTCCTCGAGCACCTTGCGAGGCAGGAGACCGCGGTGATGGAGGTGGAGGGAGTGCCCTACCGCGAGTCGGTGCAGGTCGTGCGCATCGAGGGCGGGGTCGCGAACAACGTCGTCCCCGATGTCTGCTCGATCGTGGTGAACCGTCGCTTCGCGCCGATCTACTCGACGGAAGAGGCGATCGCGCAGGTCGAGGCGCTGCTCGAGGGCGCGGACGAGCTCGAGATCCTGAACGCGTCGAACGCCGCGCCTCCCAACCTGCGTGATCCGCTCATCGCCGAGCTCGTCGGGACGTTCGATCTCGGCGTGCGCGCCAAGCTCGGCTGGACCGACGTCGCGCGTTTCGCCGCCGCCGGCATGCCCGCCGCGAACTTCGGCCCCGGCGATCCTGAGCTGGCGCACACCGCGGACGAAGAGGTGACCGGTGAGGCGCTCGACGGCTGTTATGCGGTGCTCGGGAGGTTCCTCGGCCTCGCTTGAGGGCGCGTGAGCGACTCGCGATCGACCCTCAGAGGCGGCGCAGCACGGTGACGACCTTGCCGTAGATCGCGACCTCGGACGGGTCGAACACCATGTCCTCGAGCGTGTCGTTCTGGGGTCGCAGGACGATCTTGCTCCGCTTGCGCTGGAACGTCTTGACCGTCGCCTCCTCACCGGGGATGCCCGCCACGACGACGTCGCCGTTCTCGGCGGTCTCCTGTTGGCGGACGACGACGTAGTCGCGGTCGAAGATGCCGGCGTCGATCATGGAATCACCCCGGACGCGGAGCATGAACAGCTGACCGTCGCCCGTGAAGTCCTCGGGGATCGGGAAGGTCTCCTCGATGTTCTCGGCTGCGAGCACCCCGGTGCCCGCAGCGACGTCGCCGACGAGGGGTACGTGACGCACGGGGCGGCGGTCGACGACCGCGCCGGAGCCCGGCTCGAAGCGCACCTCGAGAGCGCGTGGCTTGGTGGGATCGCGGTGCAGGTAGCCCTTGTCCTGCAGGGCGGCGAGGTGCGCGTGCACGGTCGAGCTCGAGGAGAGGCCGATCGCCTCGCCGATCTCCCGCACGCTCGGCGGGTACCCACGGCGGCGGATCTCGCTGTCGATGAAGTCCAGCACCTGCTGCTGGCGAGCGGTGAGGGGAGCCGGTTCGGTCATGCCGGCGACCGTAACACGACCAGGTGTTCGGAGCAAACATCTGTTCGAATTTTGCTTGACTCCGAACATGCGTTCGTGGTGTCATGGATGCCCGGCAAGGGGGTCGCCCGGGCCGTAGCTGTCACACCCCTGTGGTTCGCTGCGCAGAGGCACGACCGGCAAGAGAACGACCGGCAAGAGACCGAGCAAGAGAGATCGAGCAGGAGATCGACATGGCCGCGGTCCTGACCACGACGACACCTCGACCCACGGGCGCCGGATTCACGGCCCGGCCCTGTCGGCACGTCCACGGTGTGTCGCCCGCCACCTTCCGGCGTCGCCGCCTGGCGGCGCTGCTGATCGGCGGCGTCGTGGTCCTGGCAGCGGGACGGGCGGGTGCGGCGCTCGGAAGCTCACCCCTCGCGGCTTCCGAGCGCCGCCCGTCGGTCGTGCACTACGTGGTCCGCCCAGGCGACTCGCTCTGGACCGTCGCGCATCATGTGGCGCCGAGCACCGACCCACGCGAGGTCATCGACGAGCTCGGCCATGTCTACGGCGACCAGCTGATTCCCGGCGAGGAGATCACGTGGCAACCGTGATCACGCCCTCTCCGGTGCGGCGCGCCCGGCGCGCGGTCCGGGTGCAGTCGGTAGCTTGGAGCCGTGCGCTGCCCGTTCTGCAAGGAGCTCGACGACAAGGTGGTCGACTCGCGGACAGCCGAGAACGGCGCGGCGATCCGCCGCCGCCGTGAGTGCCTCGGATGCGGTCGGCGCTTCACGACGTACGAGCGGCTCGACACCGCGCCGGTCCTGGTGGTCAAGCGCTCAGGTGTGAAGGAGCCGTTCGACCGGGCCAAGCTCGCCGAGGGCATCGCGGCCGCGGCCGCGGGCCGGCCGATCGAGCAGGGCGTCATCGACGACATGGCGGGGGCGATCGAGGAGCAAGCTCGTGAGGTGGGGCCGGAGGTTCCGAGCGAGGTCCTCGGCCTCAAGGTGCTCGATGCGCTGCGGACGCTCGACCAGGTGGCGTACCTGCGGTTCGCCTCCGTCTACAAGGGCTTCGAGGATGTCGCCGACTTCGAGCGGGAGGTGGTCCTGCTCCAGAAGACCACTGCCCCCAAACGGCGTCCCGCCACGCGTTCCTAGCCGTTCCCGCAGGTCCGGGGCTTTCGTGGGAGTTTCCGACGAAACGGTTGACATGCGTGGAACTTCAGTGTTGTAATTCACCCCCATCTCGCGGTGGGTGTGTCGGCAACCACAACATCTTGTGGTAGACGGACATCAGAGATCGGGAAGGCTCCAAAGAGGATCAAGCAGCAGGACACCGGTCGAGATCGCCGGGCCCGGGCCCGGGGACGGGAGTGCATTCGATGGCGTTGGCGCCGGAGCAGGTCGGGATCGGGATCCGTCGGTTCTTCACGGCGGAGGGTGATCATCCGTACGAGTCGGTCGAGTGGGAGCGCCGCGACGCGCGCATCCCGAACTACAAGGGCGGCCCGGACGCGTTCTTCCAGCCCGATGTCGAGTTCCCGGTCACGTGGTCGCTCAACGCGACGAACATCGTCGCCCAGAAGTACTTCCGCGGCACGCTCGGCACCAGCGAGCGCGAGTGGTCGCTGCGTCAGGTCATCGATCGCGTCGCCGACACCATCACCGACTGGGGTGTGCGCGACGGGTACTTCATCGACGAGGCGGAGGCGGACGCGTTCCGCTCCGAGCTCAAGTTCATCCTCGTGCACCAGCGCGCCGCGTTCAATTCTCCGGTGTGGTTCAACATCGGCGTCGCGAACGTCCCGCAGCAGGCTTCGGCGTGCTTCATCCTCTCCGTCGAGGACACGATGGACGGGATCCTCAACTGGTACCGCGAGGAGGGGATCATCTTCAAGGGCGGCTCGGGGTCCGGCATCAACCTGAGCAACATCCGCTCCAGCCAGGAGGGGCTGAAGGGCGGCGGCACGGCGAGCGGTCCGGTGAGCTTCATGCGCGGGGCCGATGCGTCGGCAGGCACGATCAAGTCGGGCGGCAAGACGCGGCGCGCCGCCAAGATGGTCATCCTCAACGTCGACCATCCCGACGTCGAAGAGTTCATCTGGTGCAAGAGCCACGAGGAGGAGAAGGCCCGTGCGCTCGCCGAGGCGGGTTTCGACATGGACCTCGACGGCCGTGACAGCCACTCGATCCAGTACCAGAACGCGAACAACTCGGTGCGGGTCACCGACGCGTTCATGCGTGCCGTCGTCGACGACAAGGACTGGGAGCTGAAGTCAGTCACGACCGGTGACACGATCAAGACGTTGCGGGCGCGCGATCTCATGCGCCAGATCTCGGAAGCCGCCTGGGGCTGCGCCGACCCGGGCATGCAGTTCGACACCACGATCAACCGCTGGCACACCGCCGCGACCACGGGCCGGATCAACGCATCCAACCCGTGCTCCGAGTACATGCACCTCGACAACTCCGCGTGCAACCTGGCGAGCATCAACCTTCTGAAGTACCTCGACGAGGGCGGCAACTTCGACATCGAGGGCTACCAGCACACGATCGAGGTGATGTTCACCGCGCAGGAGATCCTCGTCGGCAACGCCGACTACCCGACGCCCGCGATCGCCGAGACCAGCCGTCAGTTCCGCCAGCTCGGGCTGGGATACGCGAACCTCGGCGCGCTCCTGATGGCCGAGGGCCTGCCCTACGACTCGCCGGGCGGCCGCGCCTGGGCAGCGTCGCTCACCGCGCTCATGACCGGGCACGCCTACGCGACGAGCGCACGCACCGCCGGGCGGATGGGCCCGTTCGCCGGCTACGCCGAGAACCGGGATTCGATGCTCGACGTGCTCCGCATGCACCGGGCCGAGGCCGCCAAGATCGACGAGGAGCTGGTGCCGCCCGAGCTGCTCTCGGCGGCGCAGCGGGCATGGGACGACGCCGTCGAGCTCGGTGAGGTCCACGGCATCCGCAACTCGCAGGCCACGGTGCTCGCGCCCACCGGCACCATCGGCCTGATGATGGACTGCGACACCACTGGCATCGAGCCGGACCTCGCCCTCACGAAGGCGAAGAAGCTGGTCGGTGGGGGCACGATGTTCATCGTCAACCAGACGATCCCGCGTGCCCTGCGCAAGCTCGGCTACACCGACGGCCAGATCGACGCGATCGTCGGCTACATCGACGAGCACAAGACGATCGTCGGCGCGCCCGAGTTCCGCCTCGAAGACCTGCCGGTGTTCGCGTGCTCGATGGGTGACAACACGATCGAGTACATGGGCCACGTCACGATGATGGGAGCGGTCCAGCCCTTCATCTCCGGTGCGATCAGCAAGACCGTCAACATGCCCGAGGACGTCTCGGTCGAGGACGTCGAGCAGCTGCACCTCGAGGCGTGGAGGCTCGGTCTCAAGGCCGTCGCCATCTATCGCGACAACTGCAAGGTCGGCCAGCCGCTCAGCACGCAGCGGAAGAGCGACGAGGACGTCCCCGTCGACGGCGAGCCGCGGGTCGAGCGGATCGTCGAGCACGTCATCGTGCAGGAGCCGGTCCGGCAGAAGCTGCCGAGGGTCAGGACCTCGAAGACGTTCTCGTTCCGAGTCGCCGATTGTCACGGCTACGTGACCGTGGGCGAGTTCGAGGACGGACGTCCAGGTGAGCTGTTCCTCAAGGTGGCGAAGCAGGGCTCGACGCTGTCCGGGATCATGGACGCGATGGCGATCGCCGTGAGCATGGGCCTGCAGTACGGCGTGCCGCTCGAGGCGTTCGTCGAGAAGTTCACGAACACTCGCTTCGAGCCGGCCGGGATGACCGACGATCCCGACATCCGGTTCGCGACGAGCCTCGCCGACTACATCTTCCGCCGGCTCGCCGTGGAATACCTCGACGAGGCGAAGCGTCACGACATGGGCATCCTCACGGTGGGAGAGCGCCTGCAGCCCACGTTGCCCGGCGTCGAGGAGGCGGCGAACGCGGCCGCCACCGCACCGCTCCCGCCCGACGACCAGGCCCCTTCGGCGACGCTCGACATCCCGGCCCGGACCGAGCCCATCGTCGGCGACGAGCCGGCGCGGGTGCACGAGCGTGAGCACGTCCTCTGCTATGTCTGCGGCGACATCATGCAGCGCGCCGGTTCGTGCCACGCATGCCCGAGCTGCGGCGCCACCAGCGGCTGCTCGTAGACGCGGGCTCGCTCTCGGAGCTCAGCCGCCGGACGGCGTCTCGACGCGGCGGGCGCGATCGGCGTCGGGCGCGCCCATGAGATCCGGGTGCAGGATCTGCGCGACGAGCTCCGCCCCGTCGACGACGCGGGGGCCCGGCCGGACGAAGTAGGAGTCGGCGTCGACCGCCCACACCTCGGCGTCGGGCGGCTGGCGGCGCCCGGCCACCAGGTCACGGGCGAGGTCGAAGGAGGCGTCGAGGTGGAAGCCACACGGCGCGACCAGCACGACGTCGGCCTTGGCTGATCCGACCGTGGCCCAGTCGATGCGACGCGAGTCCGCGCCAGGATCGGCTTCGATCGGGTCACCGCCGCCGGCGTCGAGCAGGTCGGGCACCCAATGACCGGCGGAGAATGGCGGGTCGGTCCATTCGAGGAGCAGGACGGACCGCGGCGTGTGTCCTTCGAGCGCGGTCTCGAGGGCGGCGAGCCGCTCATCGAGTAACGCCACGGTCGCCCGGGCTTCGTCGGACGCGCCGAGCACCGCGCCGACATCGAGGATGGAGCGCAGGACCTCACGCAAGTTCCGCGGGTCGAGGGTGACGACCTCCGCCGAGCAGCCGAGGTACTCCAACGCATCGTCGACGCGGTCGACGTCGACGGCGCACACAGCACAGAGATCCTGCGTGAGGACGACGTCCGCATCGAGCTCTGCGAGCGCATCCGCGTCCAGCCGGTAGAGGTCCTCGCCCGCCGCGATGCGGGCGGTGACCTCGGTGTCGATCTGGGCGGGCGTCAGACCCTCGGGAAGCGCGGAGGTCGAGACGACGCGCCGGCTGCGCGCATCGGGCGGGTAGTCACACTCGAAGGTCACACCGACCAGGTCGTCGCCGCGACCGAGGGCGAACACGATCTCCGTTGCCGAGGGCAGCAACGAGACGACGCGCACGCCCGAATCGTACGGGGGTGGTGGGCCGTGGCCGGCCGGATCGGTTTGCACGTCGCCCTTTCCCTAGATGAGAATGGGTCTCATTCCCGATCTGCTGGACGCGCCGTTCCGACACCGCACGACGGCTGCCGTGCTGGCGACGACCCTGGCGATCGCCGGATGCGGCGCGTCTGCCGGGAGCACGGCGAGCACGAAGCCCCGAGGCGCGTGCCCGACGCGGCCGGTGCCGGTCGTGGTGAGCGTGGACCAATGGGGCGACATCGTCGGCCGGCTCGCCGGTGACTGCGGCGACGTGACGACGGTCTTCAGGAGCTCGGCCGCCGACCCGCACGACTACGAGCCGACGCCGGCGGACTCCGCGCGCTTCGAGGGTGCGCGACTGGTCGTAATCAACGGCCTGGGCTACGACTCGTGGGCGACCAAGGCGGTCGACGCGCTCGATACGAGACCCGTGATCGTGAACGCCGGCAAGCTCGCGGACAGGAGCGACGGCGACAACCCCCACGTCTGGTACGACCCCGTGTCGGTGTACCGGGTGGCCGCGGGTGTGACCGCGGCGCTGGGTCGTCTGGAACCAAGCGACGCGGCGTACTTCGCAGGCCGGCACGCCGCTTGGGTGCGCTCGATGCAGCCGTACGAGGCTGCAATCGCGAGGGCGCGCCGCGCCGACGCGCACAAGACCTACGGCGCCACCGAGAACGTCTTCGACGACATGGCCGCCGCGGTCGGGTTGCGCGATCGGACGCCCCGAGGGTTCCGTCGCGCGGCTGCCAACGAGTCCGACCCGTCTCCGGGCGACCTCGACGCGTTCGAGCGGGCGCTCGGGAGAGGCTCGATGTCGCTCCTGGTGGTCAACACCCAGACCGAGGGCTCGATACCGAGCCGAATCCGCGCCCGCGCCGAGGCGGAGCACTTGCCGGTCCTCGAGGTCACAGAGAGCGTCCCGCCCGGCGCACGGTCGTTCGAATCCTGGCAGGTGGCCCAGCTCGACGCGCTGACGAAGGCCCTCGGCAGATGACCGACGCGCTGGTGCTGGAAGGCGCGGCCGCGTCGCGCGGCTCGGGCGTCATCTGGTCCGACGGGAGCTTCGGGATCCCGAGCGGCACCGTCGTGGGGGTCATCGGACCGAACGGGTCGGGCAAGACCACGCTCCTCGAGTTGGTCCTCGGCCTGCTCCCTGTGGCCGCCGGCCGCTTGACCGTGCTCGGCGAGCCTCCTCGCCGAGGCAACGACCGGATCGGGTATGTCCCGCAGAACTACACGACAGAGGTCGGCGAGGCGCTCCGGTGCCGGGACCTCGTCACGCTCGGACGCACCGGCACGCGCTGGGGCCTCGGCCTCCGATCGAGAGAGCTGCGCGCGAAGGTCGACGGCGCGCTGGAGGCCGTCTCGGCGAGCGACGTCGCGGAGCGGCGGATCTCCGAGCTGTCGGGCGGGCAGCAACAGCGCGTCGCGATCGCTCAGGCACTCGTCGGCGACCCCGACCTGCTCCTTCTCGACGAGCCGCTCGCGAACCTCGACGTGCGCAACCAGCACGAGATCGTGCATCTGCTCGGTGCGCTCCACGGTCGCCGGGAGGTCACGATCCTCGTCGTCGTGCACGACCTGAACCCGCTCCTGCCGATCCTCGACGGCGCGATCTACCTGCTCGACGGGCACGCGCACTACGGCGCCATCGGTGAGGTCGTCGACAGTGAGCTGCTCACCCATCTCTACGACACCCCGATCAAGGTCGTCCGCACCGCGCAGGGCGACCTCTTCACCCGCGGCTGAGCCCGTGCTGCACCTTCTTGCCGATGTCGGATACCAGTCGAACTGGGCCGACGTGCTCCGCGCCGGATTCATGCGCGACGCGTTCGTCGGCGGCACCCTGGTCGCGATCGCGTCCGGGTTGGTCGGCTACTTCGTCGTGCTCCGGCGTGAGGCCTTTGCGGCTCACGCGCTCGCACACATCGGGTTTCCCGGAGCGACCTTCGCGATCCTCGCAGGCATCCCGGTGACACTTGGGCTGGCGTTGTTCTGCGTCTCGGGCGGTCTCGCGATCGGCGTGCTCGGCAAGCGCGTGTCGAACCGCGAGGTGTCGACGGGCACCATCCTCGCGGTCGCCACCGGCTTGGGTGTGCTGTTCGCCTCGCTCGCGTCCGAGAACACGAGCGCGCTGACGAGCATCTTGTTCGGGAACCTGCTGGCGATCACCTCCGGGCAGATCGCCGCGTTCGCCGTCTTCACGATCGGGCTCGCGCTGGCGCTCGCGCTGGTCGCGCGTCCGCTGCTGTTCGCATCGGTCGATCCAAATGTTGCCGAAGCGAAGGGGGTGCCGACGCGGTTGCTGGGAGGCGCCTTCCTGGTGCTCCTCGCGCTCGCCGTCACCATGGCGGTGCAAGTCGTCGGCACGCTCCTGTTGTTCGCGTTGGTCGTCACACCGGCGGCGACAGCGCTCGCGATCACGGCTCGCCCCGCGGCGGTGGCCACGCTCGGCACCGCGATCGGGCTGATCGCAGTGTGGCTGGGCCTCGTGCTCGCGGTCATGTTCAACCTCCCGCCGAGCTTCTGTATCGTGACGCTCGCGTTCCTCGCGTGGATCACGTCGCTCGGCGTCACGACATGGCGACGGCGGGGCGGACGAGCACGCCGCCCCCCGCCTGCTCCGGCCGACGATCACCATCACCCCGTGGCCAGCCCTCTGAGCACGTGACGACGGCGGCGGCGGGGGCGGGACTTGATGGCGCGTGCCGCTTGGCGTATTTTGTCCGCTTGCGCCCGGCAGGGGCGCGTTCCACGCCGAGGCGGGGGCGGGCGTGGATGAGACGAGGAGGGCTGGTCCGCGCGGGTCGCGCCTCGGGGGCCAGCCCTTCCTCGCGCGCGGACTCGGAGGGTGGTCGCTGTTCGCGGAGTGTGGCGCGCGCGTCGGCTTCGGCGTCGACCGGCCGCGCAACGCGGAGAACCCCCGGTCGACCGGTGCCGTGGGACGGGGCAGCGATACGAGGCCGGGGGCTCTCGCCGGGCCGCGGTAGGGGCAGGGAGGCTGGGGCACACCGCGGCCCTCACCCACAGCGAACGCGCGCCGCGGGGTGTGTATTCCCGATGGCCGGGTCGAGGCGGGTTCCCGAGCGCGGCGCGGAGCGCGGCGGCTCGGTCAGGCGCGCTTGTACGTGAAGCCGTCGCCGCTCAGGAAGCCGCACGTCACGTGCGCGATGGCCATCAGGCGGTTGTCCTTCCCGACGTCCGAGACCCGTACCTCCGCGACGCCGAGCGAGTCAGAGACGCGTAGCGGGCTGCCGATCGCGCGAATGGGGCCGACGCGCCCGGCGGCCAGGTACTGGGTGGTGGCCGACGCGGTCGCCACGGCGCGCTCCGTCGCCATGGCAAGGCAGGTTGCGCCAGCGACATCGACGAGCATCGCGATCAGCCCTCCGTGCACAGAGCCCGCCGGACCGCGCATGCTGTCGTCGATCTCGACCTCGATGCCCCTGCCGCCCTCGACGTCGACATAGCGATGGCGCAAGTTCTCGCTGAAGAACGCGCAGCCGAGAGCCCCGAAGTCCGCCATGCGCCGACGCTACGGGGGCCCCGCCGGCCTGAGCAAGACGCGCAGCGATGTCACGGGCGCACTCGACGTGCGTTGCGGAGACAGGACAGACTCACACTCGTCGGCGGCAAGGGGGCGACGGTGGCATCGACGACGGCGAGGCGTGGGGGCTATCGGCGTGTTGTCTCGGTGCTGGTCGTGGTCGCTGTGCTCGCAGTCGTCGCAGCCGCATGCCGTCCCCGCCACCAGTTGCCCGGAGGGCCGGGGATCGCGGGCCAGCTGGCCCCGCTCTCGCACTCGGGCCGTTGGTTCACGGATGCGACAGGACGAGTGGTGCTGCTGCACGGTGTCAACGACGTCGAGAAGGCGGCTCCTTACTACCCGGCGGCATACGGTTTCGACGACGACGATGCAGCCTTCCTCGCGTCGCAGGGGTTCACCGTGCTCCGGCTCGGCGTGCCGTTCGTTGGCCTGATGCCCGAGCCGGGTCAGATCGACGAGCAGTACATCGACCACATCGCGTCGACGGTCCAAGTGTTCGCGCGTCACCACATCTTCGTCGTGCTCGACTTCCACCAGGACGGTTTCAGCCCGCTGTTCAACGGCAACGGCTTCCCGGACTGGATGGCGATCACCGACGGGCTTCCCAACCCGCCCGACGCGGTCTTCCCGCTGTACTACGTGCAGAACCCCGCGATGCAGCGCGCGTTCGAGCACTTCTGGGCGAACAGCCCCGGGCCCGAGGGTGTCGGTTTGCAGGATTGGTTCTTCCGCGGCTTCTCGGAGGTCGTGCGCCACTTCGCCGGGAACCCATGGGTCCTCGGTTACGAGCCGATCAACGAGCCCTGGCCCGGAAGCAACTGGGCTCCGTGCGCCGGGGCAACCGGCTGCCCTGATCTCGAGGCGCAGCTCCTGAAGCCGTTCTACGAGCGGGCGACGGCGGCGGTCCGACGATACGACGGCCGGCAATTCGTGTTCCCCGAGCCGTTCGTGCTGTTCAACTTCGGCCAAGGACCGACGACGGTTCCGGGCTTTCCGAGCGCGCAGAACGCGCTGTCGTTCCATTCGTATGCGCTCGACGCGACGAGCGAGACGAACGTCGTGCGCTTCGCCGTGCAGGCAGGGGAGAGCCAGCAGATTCCGATCCTCGCGACAGAGTTCGGCGCGACGCTCGACGTGCCCACGCTCGACCGGCTCACCGGTGAGATGGACGCGGGGATCGCGCCCTGGATCGAATGGTCGTATGACGGCCTCGTCAAGGACACGGCCGCGCCCGCCGGCTACGCCAACATGCTCAGCCCCGCCGCCTTCACCGCGATCGTGCGGCCCTACCCGCTGGCGGTGGCGGGGACCCCGACGAGCCTGTCGTTCGACCCGGCCGGCAACGTGTTCGACTTCTCGTACTCGACGAATCGGCCGGACGGGCGGAGGTCCCCGTTCGAGCTCCTCACGTCGGTGTCGGTGCCGGAGGTTCGCTATCCCTCGGGCTACACCGCGACCGTCAGCGGCGCGACTGTCGTCTCACGCCCGTGCGCTCGGACCCTCCTGCTGCGCAACGCGCTGCTCGCGTCCGACGTCAGCGTGCACGTCACGCCTGGCGGCGCCTGTCGATGAGCCCCACGACGGCGTCGTGCGCTTGTCGCGCACGACGCCGTCTTCGGAGCTACCAACAGTGGGTACTGCTCAGCCGTTGATCGCCTTCGCCTTGAGCTTTTGGAACTCGGCATCGTCGATCACACCGCGTGCCTTGAGATCGGCGATGCGCGTGAGCTCGTCGGCTGCGCTCGGAGACTCACCCACCGTCTGCCGGATGTAGGCGCGCTGCGCGGCGTCCATCTCTTGCGCGGACTCCACCGCGTGCTCGTGCATCTTGTGTCCGCGCGCGATCAGGTACACGAAGACCCCGAGATAGGGGAGGACGATCACGAAGATCGTCCAGATGGCCTTCCCCCATCCGCCCAGATCGTGGCTCCGGAAGATGTCGCTGAAGACGAGGATCAACAGCCAGATCCAGATGAAGAACAGGGTGAACCAGAGGATCGACAGGAAGACCTGGCCGGATCCAAAGTCGGATGCGAGCATCATCGCCCTTTCTCTGAGGTAGTGCTGGACATTCCCATCAACGATGAGATCGAGCATGTGAGGCCATCGGAGGACGATGCCCGTCCGCGGTCAGCTCGACGGGCACCTTGCCTTGAGTGTGGTGAACAAGTCGGATGACGTGCTGCCTACCTTGGAGATTGCATCACCGGTCTTCTTGATGTTGTCGCTCAGGCTGCCGTTGCCGAAGTTCCCGACCGCGTCCTGGAGCTGGGTCAACGCCGACTTGACAGCGTCGACTTGTGGCTGGGCCTCGTCCTTCGCGGCCGCGCTGAGGTCGTCGAGGTTGTGCTTGACGTCATCGAGCGCCGAGGTGAGGCCACTCTTCCCCTCGCTCAACAACGAGGGATTCTCCAGCGCCTTGATCGAGCTCTGCAGCGAGTCCTTCGAGGTGCAGACATCGCTGTTCGCCGCGCGTGTGTTGGAGCTCGCCGAGGTCGTCGAGGTCGTGCTCGACGACTTGGATCCTCCCGAGCTGCACGCGGCGAGCGCGAGCACGCCCACGAGCGCACACACTGCAGGTATCCCGAGGGTTCGCCTCACGGGGGAGCAGCGTAGGTGCCCGACGCGCGCGATGCACGCACCTCATCGTTCCGCCCCGGGTGCTACAACGATCGATCGACGCTGCGGCCCTCAGTTCGACCGAGCGCGGAAACCGAGCCCTCAGGAGGCGCACCGGTGAGCGATACGGCGATTGACGAATCGAGCACCGCGCCCTCGAGGGAGGGGCTCGTGCTCCTCGCCCTCATCCTGGTGGCTGCCGTCGCGAACCTGAACCTCGCGGTCGCGAACGTCGCCCTTCCCGATATCGGCAAGGCGTTCGACGCGTCGCAGACCTCACTCGACCTGATCGCCGTCGGCTACTCGCTCGGGCTCGCCGCGTCGGTCCTCTACCTCGGCGCACTCGGCGACCGTTACGGCCGCAAGATGATGTTGGTCCTCGGCGTGGTGCTGTCGATCCCGGCGTGCCTGCTCGCCGCGTTCGCGCCGAGTGAGCAGGTCCTCATCGTCGCCAGGATCGTCGGTGGTCTCTCGGCCGGCATGGCGTACCCGACGACCCTCGCGCTCATCACCGCGCTGTGGGCGGGATCGGGCCGTACGCGTGCGATCGCGCTCTGGTCGGCGATCGGCGGAGGGGTCTCCGCGTTGGGGCCACTGGTCTCGGGGTTCCTGCTCCAGCACTTCTGGTGGGGCTCGGTGTTCCTCGTGACGTTGCCCCTCGCCGCAGTCGCGCTCGTGCTGGCCCTCGTCCTCGTGCCCGGCCACGTCAACGAGACGTCCGATCCGGTCGACAACCTCGGCGGCATCCTCTCCGCGGTCCTTGTGGGCTCGCTCATCGTCGCGATCAACTTCGCACCCGTGCCCGACAAGGGCACACTTGCGCTGGGGCTCGGCATCGTCGCCCTCGCGGCCCTCGTCGCATTCGTGATCCGGCAGCGCCGTGCCCGTGTCCCGCTCTACGACCTGACGGTCGCGGCGCGGCCCACGTTCTGGGTTGCCGCGTGCGCGGGCATCATCGTCTTCGGGTCGCTCATGGCCGCGATGTTCATCGGGCAGCAATACCTACAGAATGTCCTCGACTACTCGACCTTCGCGGCGGGTGCCTCGATCCTCCCGGCGGTCGTGCTGATGGTGCTCGTCGCGCCGCGCTCGGCGAAGCTGGTCGACTCAAAGGGCTCGCGCTTCACACTGTTGGTGGGTTACGTCTTCTGCCTGCTCGGTTTCCTCACGATGCTGCTGGTCTGGTCCGATCACAGCCCGTACTGGCAGGTCGGCATTGCCTACGCCTTCATCGGTGTCGGCGTCGGGTTCGCCGGTACGCCGGCGTCGCACGCGCTCACCGGGTCCGTCCCGCGCACTCGTGCCGGCATGGCGTCCGGCACGGCCGATCTCCAGCGTGACCTCGGCGGCGCGATCATGCAGTCGATCCTCGGCGCACTCCTGACGGCCGGGTACGCGAGCGCCATCGGGAAGTCCATCGCGAGCTCGCCGAACGCTTCGGCCATCTCGAAGACCACCCAGGACCAGCTGCAACAGTCGTTCGCCGGCGCCGAGAACGTCGCGAAGCTCTCTCCGTCCCACGCGACCCAGATCATCGACGCTGCCAAGTCGGCGTTCCTCGACGGTGCCGACTGGGCCTATGCGGCCGGGGTGATCGCCGTGATCCTCGGCGCAGTGCTCGTCTATTTCGCGTTCCCGAGGAACGACGCGGAGAAGCGGCTCCTCGAGCAGTACGCGGGAGACGACGAGGTGCAGCCGGTCGGTACCTCCGAGCCGAGCACCGGCGCGGGCTGAGGTCTCGTGCGCGCCCGAAGCGCGATCCGGACTGCTGCCGCGCGGCCCGGTCAGCGCCTGGAGCGGTGGGAGTCGCGCCTGCACCGCAAGCACCACAACCTGCTCGACACCGGTCGAGGCAGCACGTGGTGGGCACCGGGGGCGATCGCCTGGTGGATCGGGATCCTGTTCATGATCGGCGCGAGCTGCTTCGCGCTCGGTTCCGTGCCGGGATATGCGACAGCAGTGGGCGCACGGGCCGACAACATGACGTTCTTCGTTGGTTCGCTGTTCTTCACCAGTGCCGCATTCCTGCAATATCTCGAATCGGTGAATGCCCTGCCGCGCGCGGCGCGGGAGCGGCCGGAAAGCCGCTTCGCGGTCGTGAGGTTCCTGCCGCGCCGCATCGACTGGTGGGCAACGCTCGTGCAGCTCGTCGGAACCGTGTACTTCAACGTCAGCACGTTCGCCGCGCTCGACACCTCGCTGACGGCCTCCGCAGCGCAGCGGTACGTCTGGCGGCCCGACGCGGTCGGCTCGCTCTGCTTCCTGGTCGCGAGCTTCCTGGCCTGGTTCGAGGTCGTGCACGCTTGGGTGGGATGGAGGCCACGGACGCTGTCGTGGTGGATCGCGCTCCTGAATCTCGGTGGCTCATTCGCTTTCGGCGTCTCCGCGGTGGCGGCCAAGGCCGTCGGCAACAGTGGGCTGCCGCGGAACGCGGAGCTCGTGAACCTCGGTACCTTTGCGGGCGCCATCGGGTTCCTCGTGGGCGCGTTCCTCCTGTTGCCCGAGCGCACGCAGTCCCTCGATACCGCCTCACGCACCTAGGAGATCGGCATGGCGCTTCACAAGACCGGACCGGTGCCTCCCGCACCCAGGGAGGGCACGACCGCCGACCCCATCTTTGCCCGGGCGGGCGAGCTGAAGGGCGCTCCGCGCCTCTTGTTGCCGAAGGCAGGGATGCAGCCCGACACCGCGTATCAAGTCGTGCACGACGAGCTCATGCTCGACGGCAACGCCCGGCTCAATCTCGCCACCTTCGTCACGACATGGATGGAGCCGCAAGCGCAACAGCTGATGGCAGAGACGTTCGACAAGAACATGATCGACAAGGACGAGTACCCGCGCACGGCGGAGCTCGAGATGCGGTGCGTGAACATGCTGGCCAATCTCTGGCACGCCCCGCGTGAGGAGGAGGCGACCGGTACCTCGACGACGGGCTCCAGCGAGGCGGCGATGCTCGGCGGGATGGCGCTCAAGTGGCGGTGGCGCGAGCGCATGCGCAAGCAGGGGAAGCCGTCGGATCGCCCGAACATGGTCATGGGAATCAACGTCCAGGTCTGCTGGGAGAAATTCTGCCGGTACTGGGACGTTGAGATGCGTCTCGTCCCGATGGAGGGCGACCGGTTCCATCTCGGAGCGGCCGAGGCCGTCGCGCAATGCGACGAGAACACGATCGGCGTGATCCCCGTGCTCGGCTCCACGTTCGACGGGAGCTACGAGCCCGTGGCCGAGATCTGTGCCGCGCTCGACAAGCTCGAGCAGGAGCGCGGCATCGACGTGCCGGTCCACGTCGACGGAGCATCGGGAGGATTCGTCGCCCCGTTCATCGATCCCGACGTGGAATGGGATTTCCGCCTCCCCAGGGTGCAGTCCATCAACACGTCGGGTCACAAGTACGGGCTCGTGTACCCCGGCGTCGGCTGGATCGTGTGGCGCAACCCGGACGCGTTGCCGGAGGACCTGGTGTTCCGCGTCAACTACCTCGGCGGAGAGATGCCGACGTTCGCGCTGAACTTCTCGCGGCCCGGCAACCAGATCGTCGCGCAGTACTACAACTTCATCCGCCTCGGCTTCGAGGGCTACCGGAGAGTGCAGCAGGCCGCGCGCGACGTCGCGACCTCACTGTCCGCCAAGATCAAGGCGCTCGGGCCGTTCGAGCTGATCACGGACGGCAGTGAGCTCCCTGTGTTCGCGTTCACGGTCAAACCCGAAGCGAAGTTCACGGCCTTCGACGTGTCGCTCTTCCTTCGAGAGCGTGGGTGGCTCGTTCCGGCGTACCGCTTCCCCGAGCATCGTGACGACATCGTGGCGCTGCGCGTCGTGGTGAAGAACGGCTTCACGCACGATCTCGCCGATTTCCTCGTGACCGATCTCAAGGGAGTCGTGGAGTTCCTCGAGAAGCTCGACCACCCGCTTCCCGACGATCCGGGTGCACAAGGAGGGTTCCACCACTGAGCGATGCTCAGCGATCGGCAAAGACGAGGATCTGGCCGGTGTAGACGGCGACCCAGACGTCGCCCGTCGTGTTGTCGTACGTGATGCCGATGGGGTGCACCCCGGTCGGGATGGTCTGCAGGACCGTCAGATCCGACGCCCGCACCTTGCTGATCGTGTCCGACTGGTAGTTGACGACGTAGAGCGAACGACCGTCGGCAGAGATCGCCAACGAGCGCTCCTCGGATCCCGTGTGCACCGAGCCGGCTTCCCTCCCGGCGAGCAGGTCGTACTTGACGAGCGTCCCCGGCGAGTTGAGCGACACGTAGAGGTAACGCCCCGTCGGGTCGATGACGACATGGCGCGGGTTCGAACCGATGGTGAACGACCCCACGCGCTGCAGCGTGCGGAGGTCGACCTTCACCAGCTCGTTGCTCCCCATGATGGCGACGTACGCGGCGGACGAGTCCGGTGTGATGGCGATGCCGCGCGGATCGGGACCCATCGGGAGCCGTGCGATCTCGCGGGCGTGGGCGACATCGATGATGCTCAGGTCGAATGAGCACCAGTTGGTCACCAGCACGTACTTGCCGTCCGGCGTCGTTGCGACGTACTTGGGCACCAGCCCGACTTGGATCACCTGGTCGATCGCCATCGACCGGGTGTTCACGCGGTACACGTAGCTGTCGGTATCACCCGCTGACCGCGCCGACTCCGGCGAGCACTCGTCGCTTCCCTCCGGGCCGTGTCCCGCGCCGTACATCGAGTAGTTCGAGACGTACACGTGCGCTGCATCCGGAGCGAACGCGGCCTCGACGGGCGCGCCTCGGGAGATGCCCGGATGCCCGGGGATGCCGAACGCGGCGAGATCGACGCTGTCGGGAATGGTCCGGACGAGGTTCCCCGCGCTGTCGTACACCGTCATCGTGTGCGTGTACATCATGTTCTGCGCGAACACGAGACCGGTTCCCGACGCGTCGACGGACTTCGGCGAGATGCGGCCCGTGATCGTGCGAGCGAGGCTCATCCGGCGCTCGTCGCTCGGGGGACCCGGCGGGACGCGCCTGAGCAGTGGAACCACGGTGGTGGTCGTCGGAGCAGGCTTAGGAGGGCTCGGTGTCGAGCGGGCCGTCTCGGCCTGCTGCTGGTGAGACGTATGGCCCACCACGTGGAGCGGCCAAACGAACAGCGCGAAAGCGATCACGAGCGCTGCGCATGCGACGGTCCGGAGCAATCGCACACGGCGGCGGTGACGTGCCGCCGACCGGCGAGCGCCTTGCACGTGTCCAGTGTGGCACTGCCCGCGCCTTCCGAGGTGGCAACCTGGATTGATGGATCAGGTGTGCGAGCGGTGAAGCTCGGCCGGGCAATCTTGCAGCCGACCGGGGACGAGCCGGGTCCGGTGGGTTCGTACCGGTACGGCCTCGTGCTCCTGCTCCTCCTCGTCACGTTCGTGTTCCTCGCGGCAGGGCCGACCGGAACTTGGGTGCCGTTCGTGAGCGCGATCCTGCAAGGAGCGACGCTCCTCGTAGCGCTCCTCGCGTCGAGTGTCGGTAGGCGTCTCTGGCGCTTCGCGGTGGTGCTCGTTGCGATCGCGCTCGTGGCGTCGTTGGCGCTGCTGATCTTCGGGATCGATGCCAGCGAAGGGGTGACCTCGGGCATCAACGCACTGCTCGTCGGTGTCGCGCCCTTCGTCATCGCGGGGTCTCTCGTTCGAAGACGCCGCATCGACCTTCGCACCGTCCTCGGCGTGATGTGCATCTACGTGCTGCTCGGGATGCTCTGCGCGTTCCTGTTCGAGGCGGTCGGTGAGCTGAGCTCCGGCCCGTTCTTCGCGCAGACGGCAACTGCCAACGTCGCCGACTACCTGTACTTCAGCTTCACCACGCTCACGACGGTGGGCTACGGCGACCTCACGGCGGCGCACGGCCTCGGCCGGGCGTTCGCGATGCTCGAGGCGCTGACCGGGCAGCTGTACCTGGTCACGGTCGTCGCACTCGTCGTCAGCCAGCTCGGCCGCCGCGGTCGCACGCCCGACGAGAGCGCGGTGGATACGCCGTGACCGCCTCGGAGCCCGCGCCGCCGCCACGTCTCGGCTTCACGGAGCTCGTGCGGCGCTGTACGGAGCTCGCGCTGGGCGGGCTCGGTCTTCTCACCGCCGCCTCGGTCGGAGCCGTGCAGCGCTTCGCGCCGCCGGCACCCGGACAGCGAGAGGTCGCGGTGACCGGTCCGATGGCCGAGGTCGTCGAGACGCTGCCCGGCGCGCTGCTCGGGCTCGGGTACGCGGCCCAACGCACGCTCCTCGGCGTGGTCGGCGGTGTCGAGATCACGACCGTCCGCGTCGCGAGCGTGTTCGGCCGCATCTCCGTCGTCCGCATGGCGCTCACCGATGCGGAGCAGGTGCTGCGTCGATTGCAGGAGCAGGGCCATGAGGCGCAGGCCCGGAACGAGGCGATCGCAGCGGGCTTCGCGCGCGGTCTCACCCCTGTCGCGACGGAGCGGGTCATCTCCGAGCTGGACGTTGCTCAGATCGTGCGCGCGTTGCCGCTCGACGACATCATCGCCGAGATCGATCTGGATGCCGTCATCGCACACCTCGACCTCGACGCGATGCTCGAGCGCCTCGACTTGGACGCAGTGCTCGAACGCGTCGACGCCAACAAGCTTCTCGAGAAGATCGACCTCGACGATCTCATGCAGCGGATCGACCTCGAGCGACTCATGGCGCGCATCGACGTGAACACCATCGTGCAGCGCGTCGACCTCGACGCGGTGATGGAGAAGATCGATCTGAACGCGCTCATGGACGAAGTCGACATCGGCAAGCTCGTCGATCGGGTGGACGTGAACGTCGTGGTGCAGCGCGTCGATCTCGCGCCGATTGCGCAAGAGGTGCTCGAGGTGGTCGACATCGGCGGGATCATTCGTGAGTCGACCGGATCTGTCACGAACGACCTCGTCGACGGTGCTCGTGTGAGCGCGATGCGGGTCGACGGCTTCGTCGCGCGTCTCGCCGATCGCCTGATCCTGCGCCGGAAGGAGCGGGTCCTCGAGCTCCCCGACGCCCCTGCTGAGGAGAACCGGGCCGGATGATCGCTCCCGGGCGTGACATCCGGAGCCCGCTCGCCCAGCGCTTGCAGGGAACCCGCGCGGGCATCGTCTCGCGCCTTGCGGCCTGCGCCATCGACGCGGGCATCGTCCTGCTGCTCTTCGTTTCGGTGCTGTTCGCGATCGGCGTGGTGCGCTTCTTGCTCACGAGCCATTCCCTCCAGCTCGCGGACCCCGGCGCAGTCGGGAGCAGCGCGATCCAGCTCGCCGTCGCGGTGGCGTACCTCTTCTCGGCATGGGCGGGCACCGGCCGCACCGTGGGCGCGCAGGTCCTCGGCCTGCGCGTCGTGACCGATCGCGGCGCGAGGATCCCGTCTCCGCGCGCGTTCGTGCGTTCGGTGGTCTGCGTCGTGATCGGGGGTCCGCTGCTGTTGTGGGCAGTGGTCAGCAAGCGGAACGCAGCGGTTTACGACAACTTCCTGCGCACGGCCGTGATCTACGACTGGACGCACGAATAGCGAAATCTCACCGTCGAGCGCGTTGCGAGGCACGTGCTCCGGTTCCACCCGATTGTCCGATCTGTATCCCCGTGCCTTGATGCGGTGACCGATGCACGGGACGGTGGTGACTCGTCATTGCGGGGGCCTGGGCTGGGCGGGTGACGAGTGTCACGGGTGATACGCGAACTCTGACACTCCACGGATCGTTCCTGTGGCGACCCCGGTGATCAGCAGGCGTGGCGACGCGCGCTCCTGATCGCCCGGCACGGCCCAATCCCCGTGCGGCCATTGCAAGCGATCTGCGGAGTGATCATGAGGTACCGCCGTTTCCGTCGTCTCGCGTCGGGAGCTGTGTTCGTCGGTTTGGGTGTTGTCGGTACGCCGCTCGCGGCGCACGCAGCCTCGCCCGGCACGCCCCCGGCACACGGCCCAGTCAGGGGCAGGGCAGTGGGAGCCGGGAAGAGCAAAGGTGTGGCGCATGGATGGAAGGACCGCCGGAGCCACGGGCCGGTGGGCGTCGCGCGGTCGGGCACGGGCACTGCCCACGCCGCGCCTCGGCGGCCGATCCAAGCGGCAAAGCCGCACGCGCACCCGAAGGCGCCCAAGCTGAGCGCGAAGCAGCGGCGCGCGATCGCGCTGGCCTGGAGTGCCGTGAAAGCCTTCCAGGGCACGGTCACCATCCACAACCGGCAGGTCCACAGGATCCAGGTCGCGCTCGAGCGTGCACAGCTTGCCGCCGGCCCACCGCCGGGCGGCTTCGTCATCGACTACGCGTGGACACGGCCGAACGCTGCTGCGATTCGAGCAGCCGGGTACCAGGGCGTGATGCGGTACCTCTCGGACACGCCGTCGAAGGACATCGATCGCGGGGAGCGTGCCGCGCTGCAAACGCAGCACCTGGAGATCGGGCTCAACTGGGAGACCACCGAGACGCGCGCGCTGCAAGGTGCGGGCGCAGGAGCCCAGGACGCCGCCGCTGCGAACGCCCGCGCCGATCAGCTGGGTGCGCCCACGAACGCAGCCATCTACTTCTCGTGCGACACCGATGTCCCGAATCCTGCCGCGGTTCGTCCGTACTACCAAGCGGCGCACGCGGCTTCCAAGCGTCCGGTGGGCGTGTACGCCGAGCGCGCGATCGTCGCGGACGAGATGAACCTCGGCAACGCGAAGTACGGCTGGGTCACCAACTCGAGCTCGTGGGGCCCGCAGGGCGTCGCTGCGCCGCGCGCCGCGCTCCAGCAGTTCTACGGCACGCAACACCTCCCGACGATCGCCGGAAGCGTCCCGACGCGCGATTACGACGAGAACCTGGTGATGCACCGCGATTGGGGCCAGTGGGCTCCCTAGGCCGGCGGCCTGCGCGCCACGACGAAGATCCAACCGCTCGGCGGTGGGCTCGCGGATGCGAGTGACTCGACTCGAGCTTCGAACCCGGTGGCGCGCAAGCGGCTGAGCACGTCTTCGGGTGTGTACAGCTGCAAGACGTGGTGCTCGTCGGTCCGGCGGTAGTTGCCGTCGGGGCCTGCGGTGAAGATCACGATCTGCCGTTCGAGCCTCAGGTCGTCGGTGCTCTCGACGGCGTGCATGTGCAGGGCCCAGCCTGGGTGGTCGTGGAAGCGCTCGAGCGTGGTTGCGCCACCAAGGCGTCCGGGTGTTGCGATGTCGAGCACGAAGGCGCCGCCGGGCACGAGTGCGTCGAACGCGCGCTTGCCGATCGCGTCGAGCGCATCGCTGCCCGCTCTCTGATCGGTCGCATAGTTCAGGACCTCGCCGATCGCGGCGATCCCGACGGCCTGGGGGATCGCGTAGTCGTAGATCGACCCGACCTCCAGCCGCGCGCTCGGGACCCTCGCGCGCGCCAAGTCGATCATCGCGGGTGACAGAT
Source organism: Acidimicrobiia bacterium (assembly GCA_036557185.1). Classification (GTDB taxonomy): domain Bacteria; phylum Actinomycetota; class Acidimicrobiia; order IMCC26256; family JAENVU01; genus DATBHZ01. The sequence goes on from DATBHZ010000049.1 coordinate 42,896, forward strand.
CGACGCCTGCGACGTCGTAGCCCTCGGCAGCCATCGCTTCGGCGAGGATCCCCGACCCACAGCCCAGGTCTACGACGGTGCCGGCGCGGAGGCCGGCGTCGTGCAACAGCGCCGTGAGCCTCTCGGCAGCACGCGCTGCGAGGTCGCCGAACGCGGCGTCGTGGATGGCGGCCTGGTCCGCCCCGTAGAAGCTGCCGCTCACGCGGCAGCAGGGAACGTGGTGGGCGACGTCACCGCGGTACCCGAAGGATCCAGCTCGGTCACCGTCGCGAAGCCGTTGTTGAACGCCTCGATGTCGTCTGCGAACGTCGTTGCTGTCGAGGTGCAGTCCGCGGCCTTGATCGAGTTGGCCCCGGACGTCGACAGCGGCACGGACTTGACGCCCCGGACAGCTCCGGTCTGGCACGTCGGGACGTTGAGATTCACGACGTCGGCCCTCGCCTTGTGGGCGAGCAGCGCGGCGCGGTGCGCTGTGATCCAGTCGATCACGAAGCGCGCGCCGGAGGGGTAGTCGAGCGGATTGCCGACACCCTGGCTGACCGCGATCGCCGGGACACCGCGCGCGGCCGCCGCCTTCGCGGCCCCGACCGTCCCCGATATCGCGACGTTGGGCCCGAGGTTCTGGCCGAGGTTGATGCCCGAGACCACGAGATCGGGCTTGGCGCCGGGGAACAGGTGCGTCAGCGCGTAGTCCACGGCGTCGACCGGATACCCGTGGACCGCGGTGGCCGGGTAGCCGCTCAGGGTCGTGCTCTGGGTCACCTGGAGCGCACCGGGGGTGGACTTGCTGCCGGTGGCGCTCTGGTTCGTGGCCGGTGCGCTCACCGTCACCTTGGTGTCGGGAAGCTTGCGCAAGGCCTCGACGACGGTGTTGATACCTGGCGCGTTGTAGCCGTCGTCGTTGCTCACCACGATCGTGAGCTGCTCGTTGGCGGGCTTCGCCGTCACCGAGGTGCTCGACGTCTTCGACGACGAGCCGCTGCTGCACGCCACGAGCAGTACGCCTCCCGCGGCGAGCATCACGAGCATCGAGCGCTTCATGGAATGCCTCCCTGTAATCGCGCTCGACGGTAGCCCGACCTCGCGAAGCGGGCTCGGATGCGGCCTGCTAGAACACCGGCGATGGCAACCGTGTTCTCCTCGCCCGAAGAGCTGCTCGGTGCCGCCGGCCGCGATCTCGGAACCACCGACTGGCAGACGATCACGCAGGAGCAGATCGACCAGTTCGCCGACGCCACCGGTGACCACCAGTGGATTCACGTCGACGTCGAGCGCGCCAAGGCCGGTCCGTTCGGTTCGACGATCGCACACGGGTACCTGACGATGTCGCTCTGCGCACCGTTCCTCGGTGAGCTCATCACCGTGCGCGGGATCTCGATGGGCGTCAACTACGGCGTCGACAAGGCTCGCTTCATCACGCCCGTACCTGCCGGCGGTCGTGTGCGAGCGCGCGGCGAGGTCGTGGGCGCGTCGGAGGTTCCCGGGGGAGTGCAGGCGGTGATCCGCGTGACCGTGCAGCTCGACGGCGCCGCGAAGCCGGCGGCCGTCGTCGACACCGTGTCTCGCTTTCTCGCCTAGGGCTCGCGTGCCACCGATCGGGATCGGTCTCGTCGGCTGCGGCATGATCGGCCAGATCCACGCGGACGGGCTCGCGAAGCTCGTCGAGGACGGCGAGATCGTCGCCGTGGCTGCTGCCGACCTGTCGGACGAGAGCATCGCGGCGACCCAGCACAACTGTGCCTTCGCGCGCACCTCCCACGACGCCGCCTCGGTCATCGCCGACCCGGCGGTCGACGCCGTGATGATCGCGACGCCCACAGCCGCCCATCGCGACGCGGTGCTCGCTGCCGTCGAGGCCGGTAAGGCCGTGTTCTGTGAGAAGCCTCTCGCTCCTACGTTCGATGATGTCCAGGAGCTCTGCAGCGTCGTCGACGCGTCGGGTCTGGTCGCGCGCGTCGGGTTCCATTCGCGTTTTCATCCCATCCTCAACAAGCTCGAGGGCATCGTGCTATCCGGGGAGCTCGGCCGGCCGATGGGCTATGCCCTGCGCGACGATCAGTACTGGCCGACGGGATCCGTGGTCTCGGGGCACAGCAGCTGGCGCTCGGATCGCGCCGTGGCCGGCGGAGGCGCGCTGCTCGAGCACTCGATCCACAGCGCCGACATCCTCTCGTGGCTCTTCGGCGCTGCGCGCAGCGTGTACGCGCGGACTCGCCGGTGCTTCGGGTTCGGCGTCGAGGACGCCGCTGCGCTGACCATCGAGCACGACACCGGCGTCGTCGGGAACCTGGTCACGATCTTCAACGGGGTGCGTGGCAGGGAGGAGCGGCGGCTCGAGGTGTTCTTCGAGCAGGGCACGGTGGAGCTGACGACCGATTTCCTCATCGGTGCCGAGGAGGACTCGCTGCTGTTGGCTCTCCCGGACACGCCCGCGGCGTATGTCGACCTGGACGAGCTGCGCAGCGCACACTTCGACGCGCTGGGTGTGACGCGTCCCGATCTGATCTTCTATCCGTACCTCGCGGACCGCGCCTGGGTGCAGGCGATCTCCGGCGCCCGCACGCCGGGAGCAGGCTTTCCCGAGGCGCTGCGTGCGCATGCGCTCGTCGAGGCGGCATATCGCTCGGCCCGGCTGGACCGGGCCGTGGAGCTGGGCGAGGTGCTGGGCGGCTGAGACCCCCGATCCACGCCGGATCGTCCCCCTGCGTGGGCTGAATCGGTCATTTCGGGCGGGTTCTCGGCGAAAGAGCCCAAGAAATCCGCCCTTTCCGCGATTCGCCGTGCAAGGCTGAGCGCTAGCCGTCCGATCCCCTCGTCTCCCGAAGGAGTTTCCGTGAACCGCAGAGAGCTGGTCGCTGCACTCGCCGAGGCCACTGATTCCGACAAGAAATCCGCAGATACGTTCCTCTCGGCCTTCACCGAGGTCGTCACGGACACCGTCGCGAAGGGTGATCCGGTAGCGATCAGTGGATTCGCGAAGTTCGCCAAGGTGTACCGGGCCGAGCGGATGGGCCGGAACCCGGCGACGGGCGAGCCCATCAAGATCGCCGCGTCGAACAAGGTTCGCATCACGCCCCTGAAGGCCTTCAAGGACGCCGTCCTGCACAGCAAGGCCGCGAAGCGCTGACAACGGGGCCGCTCCGAGAGCGGCTCCCGATCAATCTCGAGTGACGTGGGAGGCCTTCGGGCCTCCCACGTTCGCGTCCTGAGGGGCCCGCGCGCCCCCAGGTAGGTGTCGCGTGCGACCTGCGATCATGCAGGCATGGGACTCCTGGACGGGGCGAAGGCGATCGTGACGGGCGGCGCGGCCGGCATCGGGAGGGCCACCGCGGCGCGCATCGTCGAGGAGGGTGGCGCCGTGGCGATCCTCGACCGGAACGCCGAGGCGGCAGCCGACACCGCCCGGTCTCTGGGCGCAGCCGCCTTCCCAGTCGACGTGTCCGATCCGGCGCAGTGCACCGAGGCGATCGGGGGCGCGAGCGAGGCGCTCGGCGGCCTCACCGTCCTGGTCAACAACGCAGGGGTCGGCGCGGCGATGCCCCTGCACGACTATCCCGACAGCGAATGGCGCAAGCTCGTCGGCGTCAATCTCAGCGGAACGTTCCACTGCACCAGGGCCTCCGTGCCGCTGATGCGCGCGACGGGCGGCGCGATCGTCAACGTCGCGTCCGTGAGCGGTGTACGGCCGACACGCTTCGAGGCCCCTTACTCGGCTGCCAAGGCGGGGGTGATCTCCCTCACGATGAGCGCCGCGCTCGAATACGCCCCCGAGATCCGCGTGAATTGCGTATCGCCGGGCATGGTCGACACCGCGCTGACCGAGATCGCGCTCGGCGATCCGAAGATCCGCTCCGTGGTCGAGGACGCCACGCCGCTCCGACGGATCGGCAACGTCGAGGAGATCGCGGGTGTGATTGCGTTCCTCGCCTCGCCACTCGCGAGCTACGTGACCGGGCAGAACCTCATCGTCGACGGAGGCTCGTGCTTGCCGAACTCCCAAGCGGACGCGCTGCTGCAGGCGTTCGTCGGCAGTCAGTCGCGCTCGTAGCGCCAGCCCGACTCGAGCATCCAGAGGCGGTGGCGCGGTCCGAGGACCGAGGCGTCCCCGGTCTCGTAGCCGGCGTCACCGGCCCAGAGCGCGACGACGCCCTCCGCGGTCACCGCAGCCTTGGTGGTGAAGTACTCGATCTCCGTATCGCGCGCTGCACGCAGCGCCTCGGCGACGGTCGCCGAACGAGCGAGGGTGTGCAAGGTCACCCAGGTGGGAGGCGCGAGCTCGATCTCGAGAACGTCCCGCCGCGCGATCGCGTCGGCCGGAGCAACCCACATGTGGTCACGGATCTCCCCGTCGTCGATCATGACGGCGCCCGTCGGCGCGGGTGCGACGAAGAACCAGGTCGCGAACCGGCGCGGCGTCTGGGGTGGTGGTGTCCAGTGCGAGAGCCACACGAGGCTTGCCGGGTCGACGGCGAGCCCGGCCTCCTCGGCCGCCTCGCGCACGGCGGCGCGGCGTGCGGCGGCGAGCACGTCGTCGGATCCGTCGTAGTCGTCCGGGTCGACTCGTCCTCCGGGGAACACCCACATGCCGCCGGCGAAGGCGAGCTTCGAATCGCGTCGCAGCATGAGCGTCTCGAGGTGCCCTGAGCTCTCGCGCAGCAGGATCACCGTCGCGGCCGGGACGGCTTCGTGCACGGCACCGTCACTCGGCTCCCCCCACTGCCCGAACTTCTTCTCGAAGGGCTGCTCGTCCGCCATCCACGCCAACCTAGCGAGCCTGTCCCGAAAGTCCCCGTCCGCGTCCCGGAGTGACGTGCGAGACGCGTAGGGTCCCCGCGGGATGTCTGCGCCGATCGTCGAGATCCGTGGGTTGAGCAAGCACTACGGCTCGGTGCGCGCGGTCGACGATCTCGACTTCACGGTGGCGCCGGGGCAGGTGTGCGGACTGCTCGGCCCGAACGGGGCCGGCAAGACGACGGTGCTGCGCATGCTCGTCGGGCTCGTCCGGCCCAGCGGCGGGGAAGCGTGGCTCTTCGACGAGCCGGTGAAGCCCGGCGCCCCGGCCCTGGCGCGCGTCGGCACCATGATCGAGCAGGCCGCGTTCGTCCCGTACCTGTCGGGCGTGGAGAACCTCGAGCTCTGGTGGCGTTCGGGCGGCAGGCACTGGAGCGGTGCCGACAGCGGGCGCGCGTTCGAAGTCGCCGGTCTCGGCGACGCCATCGACCGGAAGGTGCGGACGTACTCGCAGGGCATGCGCCAGCGTCTCGGGCTCGCGCGAGCAGTCCTCTCGCGTCCGGAGCTGCTCGTCCTCGACGAGCCCACCAACGGTCTCGATCCGCAGGAGATGCGCGCAGTGCGTCAGCTCTTACGCCGTGTAGCGGAAGAAGGCACGACTGTGCTGCTGTCGAGTCACATCCTCTCCGAGGTCGAGCAGGTGTGCAGCCACGTGGTCGTGATGGACAAGGGAAGGCTCGTGACGACCGGAACCGTGGCGTCGCTGACGGCCGGCGGGGGCACCGCCTACTTCGAGGTCGACGACGCGCAGCGCGCTCGCGCGATCCTCGGCGCGCTTCCCGGCGTGGTGAGCATCACCGACGAGCACCCGGGGCTGAGCATCGAGCTGTCCGGAGTGAAGCGGTCGGACATCGTGGCGGCACTGGTGGGTTCGGGCGTCGCGGTCGAGACGGTCTCGGCGCGGCACGCGCTCGAGGACGCGTTCCTCGGCCTGGTTGGCGACCACACCACACGACACGTCGGCAAGGGTGCGTGATGCTCTCGCTGATCGGGACCGAGCTCGTCAAGCAGGTCCGTCGTGCGCGCACGTGGGTCGCGCTCGGCTTCGTCGTCTTCGTGCCGGTCCTCATGACGGTGATCCTGAAGCTGAACCCGCCGTCGCCCGGCCCGGGCGGCGGCCAGTTCCGCCCCTTCTTCCTCGGCAGCCTCCAGACGGGTCTGCTCGTCCCCGCGACCTCGCTCTTCCTGATGTCGCGCATCTTCATCGTCATCGTGATGGCCCTGTTCGTGGGTGACGCGGTCGCGAGCGAGGCGGCCTGGGGGAACCTGCGGTTCATGCTCGTGCGCCCGATCACTCGCGGGCGCCTGCTCGCCGCCAAGCTGGTCAGTGCAGTGCTCTTCGCATCAGCCGCGGTGCTCCTGGTTGCGCTCGCCGGACTCGTCGTCGGGGTCATCTCGTTCGGCTGGCATCCCCTCGATCTCGCGCGCGGCGGGGGGTTCGGTGGCGGTCCTCCGCCAGGTTTCGGTGCCTTCCGGGGCGTGACGCAGCAGCTCACGCAATCCGAAGGAGTGCTGCTCTGGCACACGTTGCTCGCGGTGGTGCTCATCGCATGGGGTCTCGCCGCCGTGCTCGCCTTCGGGTTCATGCTGTCGACGATGACGGACTCGCCGGTGGGCGCGTCGTTCGGCGCCGTCGGGTTCTTCATCGTGATGGGCATCCTCGACTCGATCGACTCGCTCGGGAGCATCCGTCACGCGCTGCCCGTGGACTACTACGACGCCTGGACCGATCTGTTCATGCGGAACAAGTGGACGGCCGACATGACCCGATCGGCGCTCTTACAGGTGCCGTATGTGATCGTCTTCCTCGGCGTCGCGTGGTGGTGGTTCCACCGCAAGGACATCACGTCCTGACGCGCGGCTCACGCGACGCGACGGGATTCAGAACGTGATGACGGACCGGATCACCTCTCCGGCCTGCATGGCGCGGAACGCGTCGTTCACGTCGTCGAGGGTGATCGTGCGTGACACCAGTGATCCGAGGTCGAGCCGGCCCGTCTCGACGAGGCCCACGAACCTCTGGAAATCGCGCCGTACCTGCGCCGACCCGTAGACGCACCCGAGGAGCTTCTTCTCCTCGTAGAACAGCTGGAACCCGGGGAGCGTGACCTGAGAGTCCATGCGGGGCATGCCGACCACGACCGCGGTGCCGCCTCGCCGCGCCATCGCATACGCCTGCGTGATGGTCTCCGGGAGCCCGATCACCTCGAAGGCATAGTCGGCGCCGCGCCCGTCGGTCAGCGCCTGGACCTGCGCGACCGGCTCGCCCGCGCCCGGGTCCACGAGGTCCGTCGCTCCGAGCGACTCCGCCGCCTTGCGCTTCAGCTCGACAGGGTCGACCGCGATGATGCGTGCGGCACCCGCGATGCTCGCACCCTGGATCACCGCCTGACCGACTCCACCGCAACCGATGACGGCGACGGTGGACCCGGGCTCGACGCGAGCGGTGTTCAGGGCGGCGCCAACACCTGTGGTCACGCCGCAGCCGATCAGCGCGAGCTGATCGTCCGGCAGATCGGTATCGATGCGGACCACCGATGCCTCGTCGACCGTCATCTGGTTCGAGAACGTGCCCAGGCCGGTGAAGCCCGGTGTCGTTCTCCCGTCGGCCCGCGTCGCCCGCGGTGCGAACGACAACGCTCCCGACTTCTGGCACAGGTTCGATTGACCGTGCAGGCACCAGAAGCAGTTCCCGCACGCGGGTACGAACGATGCGACCACGCGGTCACCCGCCGCCACACGGGTCACCTCGGACCCCGTCCATTCGACGAACCCGGATCCCTCGTGACCGAGGATGCAGGGCGGGGGCAGAGGCAGCGTGCCGTTGGTTGCCGACAGGTCGGAGTGACAGACGCCACTGGCTTCGATCCGGACCACGACATCGCTCGGTCCGGGATCCAACGCCGTGACGTCCTCGATTGACAGGTCCGGGTCACCGGTGAAGATCGCTGCGCGCATTGGTCCCCCTCGAGATCGAGTGCGAGCGTACCGTTCGATCGGATCGTCACGCTGCGGCGGCGGATGTGAGCCGCTAGCGTCAGAGACGATGACGGACGAGCTGGCCTCGCTCGACGCGACCGCGCAAGCCGAGTTGGTGCGCTCGGGTGAGGTCACGGCCGGCGAGCTCGTCGACGCGGCACTGGAGCGGATCGACGCCGTCGATCCCGCGATCAACGCCGTCATCCACCGCTTCGACGACAAGGCCCGGACGGTCGCGGCGGGGGAGCTGCCCGACGGGCCGTTTCGAGGTGTGCCGTTCCTGGTCAAGGACATCGTCTGCCACACCGCGGGGGATCCGTACCACTGCGGCATGCAGTTCCTGAAGGACCGCAGCTGGACGGCGGAGACGGACGCGTTCCTCGCCGTCAAGCTCCGGCGCGCCGGGTTCGTGTTCGTCGGCAAGACGAACACGCCGGAGCTGGCCTCGACGGTCACAACCGAACCGCGCGCCTACGGGGCGACGCGCAACCCCTGGGCCACCGACCACTCGCCTGGCGGTTCGAGCGGCGGGTCCGCGGCTGCGGTTGCCGCGGGACTCGCCCCGGTCGCGCACGGCAACGACATGGGCGGGTCGATCCGCAACCCTGCCAGCCAGTGCGGCCTCGTCGGCCTGAAGCCGACACGCGCCCGCACGTCGCTCGGCCCGGGCTTCGGCGAATTCTGGGGGCCGCTCACGCACGAAGGTGTGCTCACCCGTTCGGTGCGCGACACCGCCGCGGTCCTCGACGCGATCCAGGGGCCGATGCCCGGCGACCCGTACACGGCGCCGCCGCCCGAGGCCCCGTTCGCTGCTGCCGTCGCCGCGGACCCGAGCCCGTTGCGCGTCGGGTTCCGCGCCACGGGGCTGGGAGGCGTCGCGGTCGACGAGCAGTGCGCAGCTGCGGTCGTTGCCACGGCCGAGCTGCTCGACCGGTTGGGACACGCCGTCGAAGAGGTGTCTCCGGCTGCGCTCGACGAGCCGGTCGCGGACGGCTATCTCCCGGTGTTCGCCTCAGCGCTCGCGCGCGACCTCGATCGCTGGAGTGCCGCAACGGGTGATGCGATCCGGGACGAGCATGTCGAGCCGTGGAACTGGCAGGTCAGCGAGATGGGCCGCGGCGTCACCGCGGCCGACTACCTCGCGGCGATCGAGCAGCTGCAGTCGTTCACCCGCCGGGTCGCGGCGTGGTGGAAGTACCACGACGTGCTGGTCGTGCCGACCGTCGGACTGCCGCCCCCGAAGCTCGGTGTGTTCGCTCCGGAGGCCGATCTCTCGGCCGTCCTGCCGATCCTGACCCAGCTGACGCAGTTCCTGATCCCGTTCAACGTCACGGGTCAGCCGGCAATGTCGCTGCCGCTCGGGACGAGCAGCGACGGCCTGCCGATCGGGGTGCAGATTGTCGGCGCGTACGGGCGCGAGGACGTCGTGCTGGCGCTCGGCGCGCAGCTCGAGCGCGCGCAACCTTGGGCGCAACGGCGGCCCGCCGTGCACGCGTAAGAGCTACCCGGCTCGCGCTTTCTTCGCCCGCAGGTAGCCCTTGATCATGTCGGCGAATTCCTCGACCTTGTAGATGTCCTCCTCGTAGGACCACGACCCGTCCCCGGCGTACTTCAGCAACGACCAGTTGATCGCCTGATGCACGTTGCCGTCGCCGATGTCCTGCATGCGGTTCCAGACCGCGCAGACGACCCAGGCTCGTTCTTCGTCGATCACCCACCACTCGGCGGGGAACTCCGTCATCTCGTTGTTCGGGTACTCCGCCATCGTCGAGGTGATCCACTCGCGGATCGCCTCTCTGCCGCGGAACGTCCCGTAGAGGTGCTCGACGTACTCGGCGTCCTCGGTGAAGAGGTCGGCCCATGCGTTCCAGTCACCGCACGCACCGCACGCAGCCGCCGTGTCGCGGTAGCGCCGGTACTGCTCTTCGATCTCCTGACGGCTGAACGGACCCACGAACGTCCTCCTGGTTCGCCCGGCGGCGCTCAACCTAACCTGAAGACGTGAAGGCCTGGGAGGTACGCGAGCTCGGCGAGCCCGAGCAGGTCATGGAGCTCGCCGAGGTTCCGGAGCCCGAGCCCGGACCGCACGAGGTCTCGGTGCGAGTCGCCGCGGCCTCGCTCAATTTCCCCGATGTGTTGATGTGCCGCGGCGAGTACCAGGTCAAGCCGCCGCTGCCGTTCACGCCGGGGGCCGAGGTGAGCGGCACCGTCGTGGCGCTCGGACCCGACGCGGACTCGAGCCTGCTCGGCAAGCGCGTCATCGCGATCCCGCGACCGGGTGCCGGAGGCTTCGCGGAGCAGACCGTGGCGCACGAGGCCGGGGTCTTCCCGATCCCCGATTCGCTGGCCGACGCGCCGGCTGCCGCGATGCACGTCACGTACCAGACCGGTCACGTGGGCCTGCACCGGCGCGCCATGATCCGTCCCGGCGAGGTGCTGCTCGTCCATGCCGGCGCCGGGGGAGTCGGCTCTGCGGCGATCCAGCTCGGGCTTGCCGCGGGCGCGCGCGTGCTCGCGACGGCCGGCGGACCGGAGAAGGTGCAGGTCTGCCGCGATCTCGGCGCGGAGCTCGCGATCGACTACCGGTCCACCGACTTCGTGGACACCGTCAAGGAAGCGACGGGCGGGAACGGCGCGGACGTCATCTACGACCCCGTTGGAGGTGACACCTTCGACCGGTCGCGCAAGTGCATCGCGTTCGAGGGACGCATCCTCGTCATCGGCTTCACGAGCGGCCGCTTCGCCGATGCCCCGACCAATCACGTGCTCATCAAGAACTACTCGGTCGTGGGACTGCACTGGGGCATGTACAACTACCGAGAGCCCTCCCTGGTTCGCTCGACCCACCAGGCCCTCCTCGATCTCCATGCAGAGGGCCGGATCGCCCCGCTCGTGTCGAAGCAGATCGATCTCCAGGAAGTTCCTGTGGCGCTCGCCGGGCTCGCCACGCGTGCGACCTACGGCAAGGTGGTCGCGCTGATTGGCTGAGCCTGCATTTCCGTTGGCTCGGCTCGCATCCGATCGGGCACTATCGATGCTTCGTATGCCCTCACCGACGACGCTGAGGCTCCTGCCCGACGCCGAGCAGCACGAGCTGCTGGAAGCCACGCTCGAGCGCGTGAACAAAGCGTGCAACGGCGCGCGCACGCGCGCGCTCTCGAACGACGCCAAGGGACGGGAAGTGCGCGACCTCGTCAGGGAAGAGCTCGAGCGGTACAAGCTTCCCGCGACGTTCGTGACACCGTCCCTGGATCGGGTCAAGGCATCCCTCAACGGCCAGAAGTTCGGCACGTATCAGTCGCTGGTGTTCCCGGGCTCGGCGCTCAAGTGGCCAGCCACCGACCGGGTCACGCTGCCGACCTCCTCCGGAAGGCGGACCGTCCGGGTCTACGTCGACCCCAGCAAGGGTGGCCTGCGGCCGCCCCTCGAGGGCAAGCCCGCGGCGCTCGTCTACCGCAACGGGGAATTCGATCTCGTCGAGGCCGAAACACCCTCGTGACCCGCCTGCTGCTCGTCCGTCACGGCGAGTCCGAATGGAACGCGGAGGGGCGCTGGCAAGGGCATGCGGACCCGCCGCTCACGCGGCTGGGGGAGACCCAGGCCGAAGCCGCGGTCCTCCCGTTCCCCGTCTCCGCGATCTGGTCCTCGCCGCTCGTCCGCGCCCGCCGGACGGCGGAGATCATCGGCGGTGTCATCGGTATCGAGGCGCACGTCGACGCTCGGCTGCAGGAGCGGGACGCCGGAGATTGGACGGGTCTGACGCGCGCCGAGATCGACGAGCGTTGGCCGGGCTACCTCGCGCGTCGCATGCGTCCCGACAACTTCGAGCCGGACCCGCCGATTGCAGCACGCGCCCTCGAGGTGCTGGACGAGATCGCGAGGCAGGGTTCCGACGGCGTGCTCGTCGTGAGCCACGGAGGGTTGATCAGGGTCGTCGAGCGGGTCTTCGACGCGCACGATCCCCCGGTGCCGAACCTCGGCGGTCGCGAGCTCGTGCGTGATGGGGCCTCCTGGGTGATGGGCGAGCGCGTGCTGCTGCTGGACGGTCACCGTTTCGACGTCACGGTGACCGATCTGGTCTGAGACGCCGCAGTCGGCGTCCCGAGCGGCGGCGGCGCAGGCTCACTAAACTGGTGAACCCCCAAAAGCCGGAGCTGCGTTGTCCGACGTCCAGAACACCGCCCACGGAGAGCACCGCGGCGCCGGGTCTGCCGGGTCCACCGGACCGGCCCGCGGGGCGGAAACTCGTGAGCTGCGCGACGAGCGCGAGCCTGCCACCGAGATCGCCGTCGAGCAGTCGTACCTCGACGCTGTCTACGCGCGACTCGACGAGATGCGCCGCTCTGCCCAGAGTGTTGCGGACGCCTTCTCCGACGTGCGTGCGGGCGGGACCCATCAAGCGCGGCTCGAGCGCGACATCGCAGTCGAGACGACCCAGCGACGGCTCGCCGCGCTCGAGATCGGTGACACGCCCCTGTGCTTCGGGCGTATCGATCAGCGCGACGGGGACCGGTTCTACGTCGGGCGGCTCGCGGTCGACGACGACGACCGCACCCCCCTGGTCATCGACTGGAGGGCGCCCGTGGCCGAGCCGTTCTACCGGGCGACCGCCGTCGAGCCGATGGGGGTCTTGCGGCGACGGCACCTGCTGACCCGCCGCGGCCGGGAGGTGATCGGCCTCGACGACGAGGTCTTCGACACCGACGCCGCACAGGACGCAGGGCTGGCGGTCATGGGGGAGGGGGCCCTGCTCGCAGCGCTCGAACGCCGCCGGACAGGCCGGATGTCCGACATCGTGGCGACCATCCAGGCCGAGCAGGACGCGGCCGTGCGCGCGGAGCTCCCCGGCGTCTTGGTCGTCGCCGGTGGTCCAGGCACCGGGAAGACCGCAGTCGCGCTGCACCGCGCCGCCTATCTCCTCTACACCTACCGGAAGCGGCTCGGCTCCCAAGGGGTGCTCCTCATCGGCCCGAGCTCGGTCTTCCTGCGGTACATCGAGCAGGTGCTCCCGAGCCTCGGCGAGCACGAGGTGCAGCTCGCGACGGTGACGGGGCTCAAGCCGGGTCTCGCGATCGATGCGCTCGAACACCCGAGGGTTGCCGCGCTCAAGGGGGACGACCGGATGGCGACGGTCGTGCGGCGCGCGCTCGACGACCGTGAGCACCCGCCGCGCCGCGACGTCGACCTCGACATCGACGGGCTGACCCTTCGGATCCGCAGGCGTGAGTGCCGGCGGGTGCTCGAGCGTGCGAAGCGGCGCCGCGGAACGCACAACGAGCGGCGCCCGCTCGTCGAGCGCATGATCCTCGATCGGCTCGTGGCGCGGTACCGCGAGCAGATGACGCGTACGCAGCGCGACGTGCTCGCGCTCGAGCACTTCGATGGCGACGAGGGCGCCGAGTACGACCCCGCGGTCGCCGCCGCGCTCGCGCGTGGTGAGGCCCCGCCGCCCGAATGGGAGCGTGAGCTCAGGTTCCGTCTTCGGCGTCACCCTTCTGTACGCGAGCTGCTCGAGCGCATGTGGCCCGTGCTCACGGGTGCGGAGCTGATCCACGATCTCTACAGCTTCGAGGGCCTGATCCGATCTGCCTCGAGCGGAGTGCTCACGGCCGAGGAGCAACGCATGCTGTACCGGTCGCGGGCGGCCGGCATCAACGAGGTTCCATGGACCGATGCCGACGTCGCGCTCGTCGACGAAGCCGACGCGGTGCTCGGACCGATCGAAGCGGCGCGCCCGCGCAAGCGCGGGCAACGCAACGCCGCGCGCCGGGAGGCGCTCGAGACGGCGTCGCGCGTCATGAACGAATACGGCCTCGGGGGCTACACGACCGCAGCCGAGCTCGCCGACCGGTACGCGGACCGGTCGGGGATCGAGAACGGGGGGCCGCCCGAGCTCCGGACGTTCGGTCACGTCCTCGTCGACGAGGCGCAGGACCTCACGCCGATGCAATGGCGGATGCTCGCTCGCCGGTGCCCTACGGGCTCGATGACCCTCGTCGGGGACTTCGGGCAGGCGAGCCGTGCAGGTGCGGCGAGGGGTTGGAGCGAGGTCCTGCGGCTCCTCCCGAAGTTCGACGCGCCCCGCGAGATCACCCTTACCGTCAACTACCGGACGCCTTCCGAGATCATGGACGTCGCCAACCGGCTGCTGACCGTGGCGGCGCCCGGCGTCGAACCGTCACGATCCGTGCGCAGCACGGGGGCGGTCCCGAGCTTCGTCCGCACGGGCGGCCCGATCGTCGACACGGTCGCCGACCACGCCCGCCGGGCCGTCGCCTCGGGAGGGACGGTGGCGATCATCGCACCCGGTGCGCTCCACGCGGAGCTGGTCGAACGGCTCGCGGAGGTGGGTGCCGTCGCCGATAGCCCCGAAGCGCTCGACGCCCCGATCGCGGTGCTCGACCCGCTCGAAGCGAAAGGCCTCGAGTTCGATCACGTCATCGTGGTCGAGCCGGCGGAGCTCGTGCCTCCGGGGCCTGCGGGCCTTCGCACGCTGTACGTGTCACTCACGCGCGCGACGCAGACGCTCACCGTGATCCACCGGGCTCCGCTGCCCGAGGCGCTCGCTTCGTGATCTTTCCGAGTCGGTAGCGTGGTCGGATGGCCACAACGGACATAGCAGACGCAGACCTCACCGCCGCCGACGTCGCCTGGGACCTCGAGCCCCTGGTCGACGGCCGTGGAGCGTCCGGGATCGATGCACTGGTGGCGACCGCCGAAAAGCTCGCCACGGGACTGGAGCAATACCGGGGCCGCATCGCCGAGCTCGACGCGAGCGGCATCGCCGGCGTCATGCGCGAGATGGCGCAGCTCGAGGACGCGTTGGGACGCGCCGGGTCCTACGCCGGGCTCCGGTTCGCGGTCGACACCGCCGACGCCGACCGCGCTGCCCTGATGCAGCGCGTCGAGGAGCAATCGACGGCGATCGGGACCCGCGTGATCTTCTTCGAGCTCGAGTGGGCAGCCCTGCCCGACGAGCGGGTCGACGCCATCCTCGCAGGCGACCAGCTCGAGTTCTGCCGGCACTACCTGCGGTCGGCCCGCCGATACCGTCCACACTTCTTGACGGAACCGGAAGAGAAGATCCTCGTGGAGAAGTCGGTGACCGGAGCCTCGGCATGGTCGCGGCTCTTCGACGAGCTGACTTCCGCGATCACGATCGACCTCGACGGCCAGACGCTCGCCCTCGAGCAGGGCCTCACGCAGCTCGCCTCGCCCGACCGCGAGCTGCGCCGGCGGGCGGCCTCGGCCGTGACCGAAGGCCTGGCACCCGGGATTCGGACGCGTGCATTCGTCTTCAACACGCTCATGGCCGACAAGACCACCGACGACCGCTTGCGCTCGTTCAGCGGGTGGTTGCAGAGCCGCAACCTCGCCAACGAGGCGAGCGACGAATCGGTGCAGGCGCTCGTCGACGCGGTGCAGGGCCGTTACGACATCCCGCAGAGGTGGTACAAGCTGAAGGCACAGCTCCTCGGTCTCGAGCGGCTCGCCGACTACGACCGCATGGCCTCGGTCGCGTCGTCCGACGAGCAGTTCGGCTGGAGCGAGTCCAAGGAGATCGTGCTCGACGCGTACGCCTCGTTCTCGCCGACGCTCGCCGATACGGCGAAGAGGTTCTTCGACGAGTCCTGGATCGACGCCCCGGTCCGCGCGGGGAAGCGGCCCGGCGCGTTCTGCTCGTACACCGTTCCCGACGTCCACCCGTACGTGCTGCTCAACTGGACGTCGCGGCGGCGCGATGTGCTGACCCTCGCGCACGAGCTCGGGCACGGCCTCCACGCGTATCTGGCGCGCGACCAGGGCGTGTTCCACCAGAGCACGCCGCTGACACTCGCCGAGACGGCATCCGTCTTCGGCGAGACTGTCACCTTCGGACGCCTGCTGGCGGCGACGCCGGACCCGGACAGCAGGCTCGCCCTGCTCGCCGAGAGCCTCGAAGGCCAGATCGCCACCGTGTTCCGCCAGGTCGCGATGAACCGCTTCGAGGACGCCGTGCACCATCACCGCCGTGAGATCGGCGAGCTCTCGATCGACGACTTCAATGGCGCGTGGACGGCGACGCAGCGCGCCATGCTCGGCGATGCAGTCGAGCTCACCGAGGGCTACAGCACGTGGTGGTCGTACGTCCCGCACTTCATCGGCGTGCCGGGCTACGTCTACGCCTACGCGTACGGCCAGCTGCTCGCGCTCTCGGTCTACAAACGCTACGAGGAGCGCGGCGCCGACTTCGTGCCGGCCTACCTGGAGCTGCTCGGGCGCGGCGGTTCCGCGCCTCCGGAGGAGCTCGGGCGGATCGTCGACTGCGACTTGGCCGATCCGGCGTTCTGGGTCGGCGGGCTGGCGATCGTGGAGCAGCAGCTCGAGGACGCCGAAGCGGCGGCGCTGGCGACCGGGCGGATCAGCATGCCGGCGCCCTGAGGGAGCGCGCAGAGCGTCTCTAGAACGCCTGCAGCTCGCGCCGGAGCTGGTCGAGCCCCATGCCACCGAGGTTCAGCGCGAACGTGTGCCATGCCTTGAGATCGAACTCGTCGCCGTGGCGACGCTTGGCGTCCTCGCGGCACTCGAGCCAGACGCGCTCGCCCACCTTGTAGGAGATCGCCTGGCCGGGCCATCCGAGGTACCGGTCGATCTCGCTCGCCATGAAGTCCGCCGGCATGCTCGCGTGCTCGATCGCGAACGGGAGCGCGAGCTCCGCGTTCCAGACCTCGCCGGGGTGATAGCGCTCGCGTTCGGGGATCGGGAGCTCGAGATGCATGCCGATGTCGATCACGACGCGCACCGCCCGCATGCTCTGCCCGCGCAGCATGCCCAGCTCGTAGTCGGGGTTGTCGAGGTAGCCGAGCTCGCCCATCAGGCGCTCCGCGTAGAGGGCCCAACCCTCGCCGTGACCGGAGACGAAGCCGAGCGTGCGTTGATACCTGCTGAGCTCGTCGGCGAGGTACCGCACCTGCGCGACCTGCAAGTGGTGGCCCGGGACTCCCTCGTGGTAGCAGGTCGACACCTCTCCCCAGATCGGGAAGCGTGTCTTGCCGAGGGTTGGGTACCACGTGCGACCGGGACGGGTGAAGTCCTCGGACGGGCCGGTGTAGTACATCGCCGCCGCACCGCCCGGCGGCGCGATCATCGCCTCGACCGTCTTGATCGGCTCGGCGATGTCGAAATGCGTGCCGTCGAGCTCGGCGATCGTTCGATCCATCAGGTCCTGCAGGAAGGCTCGGAGATTGCCCTCCCCTTCGATCACGCGCGCGGGGTCGGTCTCGAGCAGCTCGATGATCTTGGCCATCGGCTCTCCGGGCAGAATGCGCTCGCCCACCTCTCGCGCCGCGCGCTCGAGCCGGTGGAGCTCCTCCCAGCCCCACTCGTAGGTCTCGCGCAGATCGAGGTCGGTGCCCGAGAAGAGCCGCGCGAGCACCGCGTACCGCTCGGGTCCGACCGCATCGTGTTCGGTGGCATACGGCGCGTACTCCTCGGTGAGGTAGCGCGCCAGCGAGGCATATGCCTCGGTCGCGCGCGCTGCACGCTCCTCGAGCGTCGTGCGCAGGCCGACGGCATCGGGATGTTCCTCCGCGAGCCGGTCGACGAGCGTGTGGAAGAACGGGGCGACGCGCTGCCCCCCCGAACCCGACCAGACCTCTGCCTGCTTGATGCACCCGACCACCTGGCGCTGCGCGGCAACGAGCCCGTTCGCGACCCCTTCCGTGAGCGCGGCCTGGTAGCTCGAGAGCGCTTCGGGCACCATGCCCACGCGCGCGGCGACGACCTCCCAGTCGTCGACGGTCGCGCTCTTCATGATGTCGAAGACCCCGCGGACGTTCTGGACCGGGCTCGCGATGATGTTGAGGTCCCGCAGATGCTCCCCGAGCTCGTAAGCGTCGATCCCCACCTGCAACCGGTCGAGCATGACGTCGGCGGCCATGCGATCGCGCTCGGACTCGGCTCGTGTCGACCGCAGCGCACGGATCGTGGCCCGGTCGTGGTCCGCCCGCTCCTCGGCCGCATCCGGCGAGTAGTCGGTGAGCTCGCTGTCGAACCCGTCGATCCCCTCGAACGTGGCGGCGATGGGATCGAGATGACCCAATCTGTCGACGTATTCGTCAGCGAGGTCGTAGACGGCAGACACGCGCGCTCCTTCGGGTCGCGATCGACCGGGCGATCCTATGGGACGATCACGTCCGATCCGCACGGTCGCGATACCGTCAGCTCATGACCGACCCATCGAAAGATGCGAGCGCCGGCGGCGCGTCCACCCGGACGGAGTCGGACAGCATGGGCGCCATCGAGGTTCGGAGCGATCGGTACTGGGGCGCGCAAACGGAGCGGTCGTTGCACCACTTCTCGGTCGCGGACGATCGGATGCCGGCCCCCGTGATTCGCGCGATGGGGACGTTGAAGAAGGCGTCCGCGCTCGTCAACCGCGACCTGGGCAAGCTCGGCGACCGCGAGTGCGAGCTCATCGTGGCGGCATCCGACGAGGTCATCGACGGCACGCTGGCAGACCATTTCCCGCTCTACGTCTGGCAGACGGGGTCGGGCACCCAGACGAACATGAACGTCAACGAGGTCATCGGGAACAGGGCGATCGAGCTCGCCGGCGGTGAGATGGGATCGAAGAAGCCGATCCATCCCAACGACCACGTGAACATGTCGCAGTCGTCCAACGACACGTTCCCGACGGCGATGAACATCGCCGCCGTCGAGGAGGTCGAGCACCGCCTGATCCCGTCCGTGACGGAGCTGCGCGACGCGCTCGCGGCCAAGTCCGCCCAGTTCGACGGGATCGTGAAGATCGGGCGCACGCATCTGCAGGACGCCGTGCCCTTGACGCTCGGCCAAGAGTTCTCCGGTTACGTGTCGCAGCTCGACGCCGACGTCGCGCGCCTGCGGATCGCCGCGGAGGGGTTGTACCAGCTCGCGATCGGCGGGACCGCCGTCGGTACGGGGCTGAACACGCACCCGGAGTTCGCAACGCGAGCCGCCTCCAAGATCGCGGAATTGACCGGCCTCCCGTTCACGAGCGCGACCAACAAGTTCGCGGCGCTCGCCGCACACGACGACCTCGTCTTCGCGAGCGGAGCCGTCCGCACGCTCGCCGTGAGTCTCATGAAGATCGCGAACGACGTCCGCTGGCTCGGCTCGGGCCCGCGTGCGGGGATCGGCGAGCTGCTGCTCCCCGAGAACGAGCCGGGGTCGTCGATCATGCCCGGGACGGTGAACCCGACACAGTCGGAAGCCATGACGATGGTCTGCGTGCAAGTGCTCGCGAACGACACCGCGGTGGCAACGGCGGGCTCGATGGGCAACTTCGAGCTCAACGTGTTCAAGCCGGTGATGATCTTCAACTTCTTGCACTCGATCGATCTGCTCACCGATGCGTGCGCCAACTTCCGCGAGTTCTGCGTCGACGGCCTCGAAGCGAACCTCGCCAAGATCAAGGAGTACGTCGACGAGTCGCTGATGGTCGTCACGGCGCTGAACCCGATCATCGGCTACGACCGAGCGGCGGCCATCGCCAAGAAGGCACACAAGGACGGCACGACCCTGCGCACGGCCGCGCTCGAGCTCGGTGAGCTCACCGCCGAGGAGTTCGATCAGGCGGTCCGCCCCGAGGACATGACCTCGCCGAAGTAGGCGAGCAGACGCAAGCCCCCACGGGCACGAGCGCGGGAGACTGCAGCGGTGCAGGTGCGCGGAGCACGGGCGATCGTGACGGGCGGCTCGCAGGGCATCGGGCTCGAGACGGCGCGTCTGCTCGCGAGCAAGGGTGCACGGTTGTCGATCGTCGCCCGCGATCCCGCGAAGCTTCGGGCAGCGGCGGCTTCCATCGGTGGAGACGTCGCGACGGCAGCCGCCGACGTGACCGACGCGCCCGCCTTGCACGATGCGATCGCCGGTCTCGGACCCTGCGACCTGCTCGTCGCCTCGGCGGGAGCCGCGCATCCCGGGTACTTCGAGCAGCTCCCGCTCGACGTCTTCCGCGAGCAGGTCGAGCTCGACTACTTCGGGACGCTCCACGCCGTGCGCCGTGTGCTCCCCGGCATGCTCGAGCGCGGCAGCGGCGGCCTCGTGGGCATCGCATCCGCGGCAGCGCTCGTCGGCGTGTTCGGCTACGGCGCGTACGCGCCCGCGAAGTGGGCCGTCCGAGGGCTCATGGAGACGTTGCACGCCGAGTACGCCCACAGGGGGATCTACGCGGCGTGCGCGTTCCCTCCCGACACGCTGACACCCGGATTCGAGCAGGAGAACACGATCAAGCCACCGGAGACCGCGCGGGTCTCGGCGAGCGTGAAGCCGCGCACGGCTGAGGTGGTGGCGGCCGCGATCGTCAAGGGCATCGAACGCGGCCGCCACGTGATCACCGCTGATCCCCAGACGGCCTTCCTCGCGAACGGCGGGGCAGCCGCCCGGTCGATCGCCTATTGGCAGATGGCGCGGGATCTGCGCCCCGACGGGCCGCTATAGGCTCCCCGAAAACGTCTGGAAGGATTCGGTCATGGCTCTCTACGACGTGCCCGTGAAGTCGCTCGAAGGTGATTCGGCGTCGCTCGCGGACTACAAGGACAAGGCGCTCCTGATCGTCAACGTCGCCTCCTTCTGCGGCCTCACTCCGCAATACGAAGGGCTCCAGAAGCTGCACGAAACCTACGGCTCGCGTGGCTTCGAGGTCCTCGGCTTCCCGTGCAACCAGTTCCTCGAGCAGGAGCCGGGCACGCCCGAGGAGATCCGGGAGTTCTGCACGACGAGCTACGGGGTCACGTTCCCGCTCTTCGCGAAGCTCGAGGTCAACGGGGAGGGGCAGCACCCGCTCTACGAGCAGCTCAACGCGACCCCGGACGCCGAGGGCTACACCGGCGACATCCGGTGGAACTTCGAGAAGTTCCTCATCAGCCCCAGCGGAGAGATCGTGGGCCGTTTCAACCCCACGGTCACGCCGGAGGATCCGGCGCTCGTCGGGGCCATCGAAGAGCAGCTGCCCGGCTGACCGGCGCAAACCCGGGCGGCCCGGTCGGGAATAGATGCCCTCTCAGCTGCGTTTTTCCAGTTCCGTAATCCTGTAATCAGCTGCCGGAGACGACCGGTGGCGCCCGAGAACTGGGGACGCACGTGGCTGATCTCGACACCCTCGCACTGCCCGTCCTGCCGCTGGGCGCAGGGGTGGTGCTGCCGAACACCGTCGTCACGCTGACCCTCGACACCGCCGACGCACGCGCGGCGGTCGCCGCGGCGAACGACGGCCCCATCCTGCTCGTGCCGCGCATCGACGGCCGTTTCGCCGCGGTGGGCACGGTCGCCGAGGTCGAGGATACGGGTGAGCTGCCGAACGGTGTGGTCGCCGCGATCGTGCGCGGCGTCTCCCGTGCCAGGCTCGGCGCCGGCGTACCGGGTCCGAGCGACGTGCTGCGCGTCGAGGCACTCGAGATCGTCGACGGCGATCCTTCGGAGGCAGCGCTCGAGCTCGGTCGCGAGCTGCGCGCCACGCTGACGGTGCTCGCCGAGAAGCGCAGGTCTCGCCGACTGCCGGAGCTGCTGCGGTCCACGACGGACCCGGGCGCGCTCGCCGACGGATTCGGCTCTTGGAGCGACTTGCCCAACGAGCGGAAGGTAGAGCTGCTCGA
The DNA here is from genome assembly GCA_036557185.1 of Acidimicrobiia bacterium. Classification (GTDB taxonomy): domain Bacteria; phylum Actinomycetota; class Acidimicrobiia; order IMCC26256; family JAENVU01; genus DATBHZ01. The sequence continues at coordinate 64,282 of DATBHZ010000049.1, forward strand.
GGCCGGCCGCGTCGATGACCGTGTCGCGCTCGCGCTCGAGCTCGCGAAGGCGATGCTCGCCGAGCACGAGGTGGCCGACAAGATCCGTCACGACGTCTCCGAGGGCATGGAACAGCAGCAGCGCGAGTTCCTGCTGCGCCAGCAGCTCGCTGCGATTCGCAAGGAGCTCGGCGACGATGATGACGACGTCGTCGGCGGCTACCGAACGCGGGCAGACGAAGCGGCATTGCCGGAGGACGCCCGTGTCGCGGTCGAGCGCGAGATCGATCGCCTCGAGCGCATGGGAGAGCAGAATCCCGAGCACGGCTGGATTCGCAGCTGGCTCGACACCGTGCTCGAGCTCCCGTGGGGGAACCGGTCGGAGGACCGGCTCGACGTCACCGAGGCGCGCGCCGTCCTCGACGCCGACCACACCGGTCTCGAAGACGTCAAGGACCGCATCGTGGAGTACCTCGCCGTGCGCAAGCTGCGGCTCGACCGCGGCCTCGACACCAGGACCGAGCCTGCTGCGCAGCGCCGCCGTGGTGACGGCCTCATCCTGGCGCTGGTCGGACCGCCGGGCGTCGGCAAGACGTCGCTCGGTGAATCTGTCGCGCGTGCGAGCGGCCGCGAGTTCGTGCGTGTTGCGCTGGGCGGGGTGCGCGACGAGGCGGAGATCCGGGGCCATCGCCGCACATATGTCGGCGCGTTGCCCGGCCGGATCGTGCGGGCGATCAAGGAAGCGGGGACGATGAACCCGGTCGTCCTGCTCGACGAAGTCGACAAGGTCGGCGCGGATTGGCGCGGCGACCCGTCGAGCGCGCTGCTCGAGGTGCTCGACCCTGCGCAGAACCACACGTTCCGTGATCACTACCTCGACTTGGATCTCGATCTCTCGGACGTCCTGTTCCTCGCGACGGCGAACGTCGCCGAGACGATCCCCGCTGCGCTGCTCGACCGCATGGAGGTCGTCCGGCTGGACGGCTACACCGAGGACGAGAAGGTGGCGATCGCGCGGGATCATCTGCTCGCGCGCCAGCTCGAGCGCAACGGGCTGCGTCCCGAGGACGTGACCGTCACGGAGAATGCGTTGCGCGCCATCGTGGTCGGATACACCCGCGAGGCGGGTGTGAGGTCGCTCGAGCGCGAGCTCGGCAAGCTGTTGCGCAAGGTGGCAGCGAAGGTTGCTTCGGGCGATCGTCCGGGGCTCGCTGTCGATGCCGAGCAGGTACCGGAGCTGTTGGGCCGCAAGCGCTTCTTCCTCGAGGACGCCGCGGAGCGCACCTCGGCACCCGGAGTGGCGACTGGTCTCGCCGTGACGGGTACCGGCGGCGACGTGCTCTTCGTCGAGGCGGCGGTGCTCCCAGGTGAGGAGGGGCTCCAGCTCACGGGGCAGCTCGGCGACGTGATGAAGGAGTCGGCCGAGATCGCGCTCAGCTACGTGCGCGCCAACGCCGGCTCGCTCGGTGTCGACGGCGAGGCGCTGCGCGATCACCGTGTGCACGTGCACGTGCCGGCGGGTGCCATCCCGAAGGACGGTCCTTCGGCGGGCGTCACGATGACGACCGCGCTGGTCTCGGAGCTCTCGGGCCGGAGTGTGCGCCGGGATGTCGGCATGACCGGAGAGGTCACGTTGCAGGGACGCGTGCTGCCGATCGGTGGCGTCAAGCAGAAGGTCCTGGCCGCGCAGCGAGCCGGCCTGACGAGCGTGATCCTTCCCGAGCGCAATGGGCCGGATCTCGACGACGTGCCGGAGGCCGTGCGCGACCAGATGACGTTCCATCTCGCGCACGACGTGCACCAGGTGCTCGACTGGGCGCTCGAGCCCGCTCCCGCGGTGGTTGCGTCAGGCTGAGGACTCGACGGTCGGGAGCGTCCGGCCGTCGACCAGCGGGAAGTGGCAGGCGACGTAGTGGTCGGGCCTGATCTCGCGCACCTGAGGCTCCTCGGCGGCGCATTTCTCCGTCGCGAGCGCGCAGCGCGTCCGGAAACGGCAGCCGCTCGGCGGTGAGAGAGGGGAGGGGATCTCCCCCGCGACGCCGGCGCGCTCGACGACCGGAGCCTGTGGATCGGGAACCGGGATGGCCGAGAGCAAAGCGGCCGTGTAGGGGTGCGTCGGGTTCGCGTACAGCTCGTCCGGCCCGGCGACCTCGCAGATCTTCCCGAGGTACATCACCGCGATCCGGTCGCTCACGTTCTTCACGACGGCGAGGTCGTGCGCGATGAAGATGAGCGTGAGCCCGTAACGAGCCTTCATGTCCTGCAGCAGGTTCAGGATCTGCGCCTGCACCGACACGTCGAGCGCCGACACCGGCTCGTCGCAGATGATGAGCTTCGGCTCGGTGGCAACGGCGCGGGCAATCGAGATGCGCTGGCACTGGCCGCCCGAGAACTCGTGGGGCCGGCGGTCGGCCACCTGGTCGGCGTCGATGCCGACCGCGTCCATCATCTCCCGGGCCTTCTGCTCGCGCTCCTGCTTGGTGCCCGTCTTCCAGATCGAGAGCCCTTCCACGACGATGTCGCGCACCTTGCGCCGCGGGTTGAGGGACGAGATCGGGTCCTGCAGGATCATCTGCATCTTCGGCCGCATGCGGCGCAGCGCGTCGCCGCTCAGCTCGGTGAGCTCGACGCCGTCGAAGAGGACGCTGCCACCGGTCGGCCGTGGAAGCTGCATGACGGCTCGGCCCGTCGTGCTCTTCCCGCAACCCGACTCGCCCACGAGGCCGAGGGTCTCGCCCTCTTTCACATCGAGGCTGATGTTCGACACCGCGTTGACCCTGAGACCGCTGCGCCCTACCGGGAACTCGACGAGAAGATCCTCGACGCGCAGCAGCGTCTCACCCTCCGGCCGCAGGTGCGCGGTGCCCGACCCTGCCATCAGCCCGAACCGTTCGAGAGCGCGGCCTGGTTGCGCGCGAGTGCCGCGGCGCCTTCGGGAGTGCCCACCGGGTACCAGCAGCGGAACTCGTGACTCGGCGCGTCGCTCGACACCAACGGTGGCTCTTCCTCGAAGCACTTGGGCTGCGCGTACGGGCATCGAGGACTGAACCGGCAGCCCTTCGGCGGCTGGATCAGGTTGGGTGGGCGTCCACCGATCGTCGTGAGACGGGTGTGGCTCGGGTCCCCGAGCTTCGGGATCGAGTGCATGAGCGCCTCGGTGTAGGGCATCTTCGTGTTGGAGAAGAGCACCTCCGTCGGCGCCCTCTCGACGATCTGCCCGGCGTACATCACCGCGATGTCGTCGGCACGGCCCGCGACCACGCCGAGGTCGTGCGTCACGAGGATCATGGCCATGAAGCGCTCGTGCTGCTGCGCTTGGAGCAGATCGAGGATCTGCGCCTGCACAGTGACGTCGAGTGCGGTCGTCGGCTCGTCCGCGAACAGGAGCTTCGGCCCGCACGCGATCGCGATCGCGATCATCACGCGCTGCCGCATCCCACCCGACATCTCGTGTGGGTACTGCTTCATCCGACGCTCGGGCTCTGGGATGCCGACGGACTCCAAGAGCGCGACCGCCGTTTCGTGCGCATAGTCCCGAGAGATGTCGAGGTGGTAGAGCAGCGGCTCGGTGATCTGGCTCCCGATCTTCATGACCGGGTTGAGCGAGGTCATCGGGTCCTGGAAGACCATGGCCATCTGCGTGCCCCAGAGGTGCCGGAGCTGGTCGTTGCTCGCCCCGATCAGCTCGTGTCCCTCGAAGCGGATCGAGCCGGACCGCTCGACGTTGTGCTTCGGCAGCAGGCCCATGATCGAGCGGCTCAGCACCGTCTTGCCCGACCCTGACTCACCGACCACCCCGAGCGTGCGTCCTCGCTCGAGCGACAACGTGACGCCGTCGACGGCCCGCACCAGGCCCCGACCGGTGCGGAAGTGCGTCTTCACGTCTCGCACGTCGAGCAGTGATCCGTCGAGCGGCGCCTCCGGGAAACGCGTGCTCGTCTGCGAGCCTGCCGGCTGCTCCGTTGTCGTGCGCCGGAACCAGCTCACGCGTCCCCTGCTCTCACGCTCACTCTCACAGGCCACTCTCGCGGACGTCGAAGCGCTTGCGGACGACGTCGCCCACGTAGTTGAGCGACAGCACCGTGAGAAAGATCATCACGCACGGGAACAGCACGATGTGGGGTGCCGTCCGGAGCTCGGACTGGCCGGCGGCGATCATGGTCCCCCAGGTGAGCGTCCCCGGTCCGACGCCCGCGCCGAGGATCGCCAAACCGCCCTCGGCCACGATCACAACTGCGATGCCGAGCAAGGCGATCGAGAACATCGCGGGGAGCACGTTCGGGAGGATCTCCCGGAACATCAACCGTGGATGCTTCCCTCCCTGCGCGCGGGCGGCTAGCACGAATTCACGGTCCGACCATGTGAGGGTCGACGCTCGCGTGATGCGAGCAAGGATCGGGATCGACACGATCGCCAGCGCGATGGTGACCTGCAGGAGACCCTGGTCGAACACGGCGACGATGGTGAGCGCGAGCACGAGCGGCGGGAAGGCGAGCAGGATGTCCGTGGTCCCGCCCAGCACCGCGCCGGTCCTTCCTCGGAAATATCCACCGAGCAGGCCGAACATGCCGCCGATGAGGAAGCCGATGACGATCGAGACGAAGCCGATGAACAGAGAGTTGCGCGCCGCCCAGATGGTCTGCGAGAACACGTCTCGGCCGATCCCGTCGAGACCGAATAGGTGGGCGAGCGTGGGCCCGTGCGAGAAGAGGGCTGGCGCCGCTTTGTCGTTCTTCGGATCGGGGATGGGTAGCCACGGGGCGAGCAGGGCCGCCGTGATGAGCGCACCCAGCCAGATGAGCGCGAGCCAGGCACCCAGCCCGAGACGCTCGCGAGCAGCGCCCTCGTGGGGTGCTGCGCCCGCCTCGGCGGCAGCGAGGTAAAGCGACGCCTCGTCGGGCGGGACGTCGCGTCGCCGCTCATCAGTTGCAAGCGACCGGACGATGTCCTCGGTCTCGCTACGCGGCTGCTCGGGCATGCCGGATCCGTGGGTCGAGATAGGAGTACGCGATGTCGACGAAGAAGTTCAGCACGACGTAGAAGATCGCGATCACCGCGACGTAGCTTTGCACCGCGACGAGCTGGTTGGTGAGGATCGACTGGGCCAGCTTGCTCCCGATCCCGGGGATGCTGAACACCTGCTCGATGACGAGCGCGCCGCCGATGAGGGCACCGACGTTGAGCCCGGCCACCGTCAGGAGCGTGAGACTCGACGGTCGGAGCGCATGCCGGAACAGCACGCGCCTGTCGGGAATGCCCTTCGACTTGGCGGTCGTGACGAAGTCCTCCTGGAGCGTCGCGATCATGTCGGAGCGCAACAGGCGCATGTAGATGGCGATCTGACCGACTGCGAGCGAGATCACCGGCATCAGCATGTATCGCCAGTTGTCGAGCGGGTTCAGTGAGAACGAGTCGATCGCCGGCGCCGCAGTGGGTAGGAGCTTCCATTTCGCCCCGACATACAGCAACAGCACGAACCCGAGCACGTACGACGGCAGGGCCAGCATGCCGAAGGCGACCGAGTTGCTCGCACCGTCGAACTTCGATCCCGCTCGGTAGGCGGTGACGACGCCGAAGGGGATCGCAACAACCAGCGCAAGTATCTGCGCGCCGAGCATCAGCTCCAGCGAGATCGGGAGGGACTGCCGCACAGACTCGCCGACGGGCGTGCGCCCGGTCTCGCTGAGGTACGAGTAGCCGAGGTTCCCGGTGAAGAAGTGGGACAGCCAGTGCCAGTACTGCACGAAGAACCCGTCATTCAGGCCGATGTCGGACCGCATCTTGTTCTTCGCGGCCTCGCTGCCGACCGGGATGATCTTGTCGACGAGGTCCTCGGGGGAGAGCTTCAGCAACCAGAAGCAGATGAAGGTGACCACGAGCACGACGATCACGAGCCGGATCAGCTTGAAACCGATCGTGCGCACCCGTGCTCCTTCCCCTCGTCCCTGATGCTTGCCTTCTACCCGTTACGTCGGCGTCTTCCTCCTAGCTCCTGTACATGCCGATGAGCTGGTGGTACCCGGCAAGGATGTCGGCCGGCTTGTCGTTACCGACGGCACCGTTCGCATCGGGAAGGTTCGGGCCCAGGATGCCCTGCACGTTGTTGTTGTGGGCGATGAACCAGGTCTCGTACCAGTTCCACAGGTTGTAGACCTGCGACGACATGCGCTTGTCGAGATCGGAGTAGAACCCGGCGCGCTTGCTGGTGTCGGCGGTGATCCGGCCCATGTCGAGGTCGTGGTCGATCTCGGGGTCGTTGAGGTGGTTGAAGTTCACGGTCGACCCGCTGTGGAACCAGACGTACAGCCCGTCGGGGTCGAGGCCCGGGTAGTTCCGCCAGAGGAACGCGTCGACGTGGCCCGCGATCGCGTCGTTGATGAGCGCCGACTGGAGGACCGGCGTCGGCAGCGTGACGTTGATGCCGATCTTCTTCATCTCGCTCTGGATCTCTTGCGCCAGCTGCTGCACGATCGCGTCGGTGGTGGTGGCGAGTGCGAAGGTCGGCGTCGCGCCATTGTGGTCGGCCTTCCAGGACGCGACCTGCTTCTTCGCGTCGCTGGGGTTGTACTGGGGCAGGCCCGGATCGCTGACGTAGCCGAGGACCTTCGAATCGAGCACGCCGTTGGCGATGTCCCACTTGCCCGCGTTGTTGATCTGGTTCAGCGCGTTGCGGTCGGTGCCCTCGGCGACCGCCTTGCGGATGCGGAGATCGCTCAGCGGGGCGCGTTGCACGTTGATCAGACCGTGACCAAGCTCGCGGTACCCCGCCGGCTCCTTCTCGACCGAGATGTTGCTCAACCCCTCGATGGTGTTGAGGTTCTTGCCGGTGTCGTCCTGCTCGACGTCGAGCTGGCCGCCCTGCAGCTGTGTCGTGCGGATCTGGCTGTCCTCGACGGCCTTGAACTGGATCTCGTCGAGCAGGGGATATCCCTTACGCCAGTAGTTCGGGTTCTTGACCACGTCGATGGAGCCGGTCGTCGGGTCGTAGCTGGATGGTCCGTTCTTGAGCTTGAACGGGCCGGTCCCGATCATGTTGCGGTCGCAGGTGGCCGTGTTGTTCAGCTGCGCGGGCGCGGCGATCCCCACCCGGCCGGTCGACCACAGATAGCCGTCGAAGACCACCCACGGGCGCTTGAGCTGCACGACGACCGTCATGTCGTTCGGCGTCGTCACGTTCGCGATGTCGGTGAACACGAAGCTGAGCAGCAAACCCTTGCGCCACGCGTCGATGTTCTGCTTGACGGCTGCTGCGTTGAGCGGCTCGCCGTCGGTGAAGGAGATGCCCGGACGGAGCGTGATCGTCCACTGGTCGTAGGTGGAGTTGTGAGTCACGCTCTTGGCCAGGTACGGCACCGTCTTGCCGGAGGCGTCGGGCTCGGTCAGCGTGTCGTACACGGCCTCGGCGGGGATGATTCCAGCGATCGACAGCTGCGCGGACGGCAGGCAGAAGCTGGTGGTGATGGCCTCGAGGCCGTAGGTGATCTTCCCGCCGGCCTTCGGCTTGCTGTTGTTGCTGCTGTTCGAGCTCTTCCCGCTGCTCCCACCGCCGCACGCGGCGATGATGACGGCGAATACGGCAAATACGGCAGTCAGAACGATGAGCCGCCGGCGCGGTCGGTTGTTCTCTCGCACGTTTCCCCCCGGAAAGGCCGGATGTTCGTCCGGCACGCTCTATGAGTGGTACGACGCTTGCTGCGCTGCAGATTGCTTGGGCTTCGTTCCTTGGGTCTGGTCTGCGCTTGCTTGCTGGATCGCGCGACTTGACCGCGCGGTCCGGTGCCGGCCCGCAACGTAGGAAGAGTGGGCCGTGTTGTCAAACACCACTCTCGCGCCCGCCGGGGGGTTTGTCCGGTCGGTCGCGGCGGTCGCGCGTACGTTCACGGGGTGGAATCGCCCGCAGGAAGGCTCCGGGTCACGCCCAGTTGCTCGATCTCGCTCGACGAGGTCGAGTGGCGCTTCAGCGCCTCCGGAGGCCCGGGCGGCCAGCACGCCAACACCTCGAACACGCGCGTCGAGCTCGTCTTCGACGTGTCGGCGTCGCGCTCGCTGGGCCCACGCCAGCGCGCTCGAGTCCTCGAACGGCTGGGGCCGGTCGTCCGGGTCGTCTCCAGCTCGACTCGCTCACAGGCCCGCAACCGCGACCTTGCTCTCGCGCGTCTGCGCGACCGGCTCGCCGCGGCCCTGCAGGTGCAGCGGACCCGCGTGCCGACGAAGACGCCGAACCGCGTGCGCGAGCAGCGGCTCGAGACGAAGCGACGGCGCTCCGACGTCAAGCGCGGGCGTCGTCCTCCGGCCCCCGACGACTGAATCGCGCGCCCGCCCGGGGCCCGGATGCCATGCTGGCGCCCGATGGGAGTCCTTCGCGACGTCGTGCTCATCCTGTGCGGAGTCGCGCTGATCCTTGCCGTCGTCGATTCCGCGATCCGGACCTTCGTGCTCCCGCGCGGCGTCGTCGTGGCCCTGACGCGGTTCGTCATGGTCATGGTCCGGCGCCTCTTCGACCTGCGGCTCCGGTTCGCGAAGTCCTACGAGGCACGCGATCGCGTGATGGCCATGTATGGCCCGCTCGCCTTGTTCGCGCTCGTGGCTGTGTGGCTCGTATTGGTGCTCGCCGGCTTCACGCTTATCTTCTGGGCGATTCAAGGGGACGGGCCCCGTCGGGCCTTCGTCGAGAGCGGCTCGTCCGTGTTCACGCTCGGGTTCGAGCGTCCCGTCGGTGCGTGGGCCGATGTTGCGGCGTTCGCTGCGGCAGCGGTCGGACTCGCAGTGCTGGCTCTCCTCATCGCGTACCTGCCGTCGATCTACGGATCGTTCTCGCGCCGCGAGGTCCTGGTCGCTCATGTGAGCGCGCGCGCCGGCACTCCTCCGCGAGCGGTCGACCTTCTTCGGCGCGCGCATCTCATCGGACAGCTCCACGACCTCGACGAGATCTGGGTCCCGTATCAGACCTGGTTCGCGGAGACGGAAGAGACGCACACCTCGATCCCGCTCCTCGCGTTCTTCCGGTCACCGGACCCTGATCGCTCCTGGATCACCGCGTCGGGCGCCGTTCTCGATGCGGCCGCGTTCGTGAATTCGGCGATCGACCTCCCGCGTCAGCCCATGGCCGCGCTGTGCGTGCGCTCCGGCTACTCGTGCCTCCGCTCGGTCGCCGACTACTTCGGCATCCCGTACCCGCACGACCCGCGGCAGGGCGAGCCGGTGAGCATCGCGCGCGAGGAGTTCGACGGCGCGTGCCGCGAGCTCGAGGCGGCGGGCGTACCGCTCGTCTCCGACAGGGACCAGGCCTGGCTCGATTTCGCCGGCTGGCGTGTGAACTACGACGCGGTGCTCATCACGCTCGCCGGTCTGATCGTGGCGCCGTACGCGCCCTGGTCCTCCGACCGGTCGATCCCGTTCTCCCCGCGGGCGGTGCGCCTGCGACGCCGCACACGCTCCTGACGCTCAGTCCCAGAGCGACGTCTCGATGCCCGGCGGCCGGTCACCCGCTCGGATGAACCACTCGTAGCCGAACGACTCGCGGAACTGCTCGTCGGGGAGCTGCAGGAAGAACGAATCGGGGGCGATCTGGCTCTCGTGCGCCCGCATCGCATCCCGCTTGAGGTCGACGTACTCGCGGACGTCGATCCGCGCGGTGACCTCATCGGCCGACACCCCGAGGTCCATCTCGTCCGGATCGGGCACCTCGACGCCCTCCGGGATCTCCGCCCTGCCCTCGGCGATCAGCGCCCTGATGTGATCTCGGTCGATCGTCTGTTGGTACACGCGCGGTGTCCCCGCGAGCTCCGCGGCCCGAATCCCGACGCGGTGCACCTGGATGTGGTCGGGGTGGCCGTACCCGCCGTTCTCGTCGTAGACGGTGAGGACCTCCGCCCCCTCTTCGCGGAGGATCTCCGCGAGTGATGCGGCCGCCTCGTCGACGTCCGCGGCTGCGAATGCGTTCGGTGCGTCGTTCGTCGGCTCACCGGCCATGCCGGAGTCGTGGTAGTCGAGGAACGCGACGCGAGAAGCTCCGAGGATCTTCGCAGCGCGCTCGACCTCCACGACCCGGCGTTCGGCCAACGTCTCCCCGTCGCGGAGGACGCCCGGGACGATCTCGCCGAGCTCGCCGCGGGTCGCCACCACGAGGACGACGCGGTGGCCGTTCGCGGCTGCTTGTGCCATGACGCCGGCGGTGGCGATGGCTTCGTCGTCGGGGTGGGCATGAAACGTCACGAGGGTGCGCGTCATTGGCTCATTCTGCCTGCCTGCCTGTCTGCCGTCGCTCGGCCGCGGCTGGCAGGCCGTGCGCCGGGGCGTCTTGCCTGGTAGTAGCCAGAACCTGACGTTAGAGTCAGGTCCGTTGCGTCCTTTACAACTCGTGGGGGGTTCCTCGGATGCGTATTCGGGTCGTTGCGGTGCTGGCGGTGGCGGCATTGGCCGTCGCAGCATGCTCGAACTCCACGAGCAAGTCCGGGGGCAGCAACAGCGGAGGGAGCGGCAACGGGAGCGCGAACAGCCAGCCCGGTGTCACGAAGGACACGATCCGCACGGCGGGCGTCGCGTCCATTACCAACCCGCTCAACGCGCCCTACGGCGATCTCCAGAAGGGCGTGCAGGCTTACTACAACATGGTCAACAAGAGCGGCGGGATCTACGGCCGCAAGCTCGTGTTCGTGAAGATGCACGACGACCAGGTCGGGAACAACTCGACCGAGGTCCAGGCGATGCTCGACCAGGACAACATCTTCGCTGCAGTCGGCATGGCAACGATCGCGTCCTTCAGCGGGGCGAAGCTGCTGGCGCAGCAGAACGTCCCGACGTTCGGTTGGAACATCAACGACGAGTGGGCGGGCCCGAAGAACTTCTTCGGCAACGTCGGCGCCGAGTGCAACGGCTGCGTCGGTGGTGACCTCCCCTACTTCGCCCAGCAGCTGGGCAAGAAGAAGGTCGCGGTGCTCGCGTACAACGTCGCCAACTCGAAGCTCTGCGCGCAGGGCATCAAGAAGTCGTTCGACAAGTACCCGACGGCGAAGGTCGTCGTATACGACGACACGCTGAGCTTCGGCGACCAGTCCTTCGTTGGGCCGTCCGTGCGCAAGATGAAGGACAACGGCGTCGACCTCGTCATGACGTGCATGGACACCAACGCGGTCCTCGCGATCGGCAAGCAGATGAAGCAGGACGGCGTGAACGCGATCCAATACCTCCCGAACGCGTACGACCACGACTTCCTCAAGCAGAACTCGCAGTTCTTCCAGGGATCGATCGTGCGCATCCCGTTTGCACCGTTCGAGTCCACCGCGAAGCCCCAGGGTCTCTCCGACTACCTCAAGTGGATGAAGAAGTCGGGCTACACGCCGAGCGAATACACGACGTACGGGTGGATCAACGCGTCGATGCTCTACGACGGGCTGAAGGCCGCCGGCCCCGACTTCACACGGCAGAAGGTCATCGACGCCCTCAACAAGATGACGCACGTCGACGCGAACGGGCTCGCAGCATTCGTGGACTGGACCATTCAGCACACCGAGAAGCAACCGCCGCTCACGTGCGCGGCGTACGTCAAGATCCAGGGGTCCAAGTTCGTGCCGACGTTCGTGCCGAACGGCAAGAACTTCGCGTGCACCACGAAGAACTTCACTCCGAACGACAAGCCGTCCTACCAATAGGCCAATGCCGAGCGGTCACTCGTGAGCAATTTCATCGCGTACATCCTGTTGGGGTTGCCCTTCGGGTGCGTGTTCGCGTTGATCGCGATAGGCCTCGTCCTCACCTACAAGACCAGCGGTGTGTTCAACCTGGCCTTCGGGGCGCAGGCGTTCGCGGCCGCCGCCGTGTACTACGTGCTGCACGTTCGCCACGGCTGGCCGACGGTGCCTGCAGCGGTCCTTGCGATCGTCGTCTTCTCCCCGCTGATCGGGTTGATCCTGGAGCTGGCGATCTTCCGCCACATGCGGACGGCCTCGCCGCTGGCGAAGATGGTGGCGTCGCTCGGATTGCTGGTCGCAGTGCCGCAGATGGTCGTGCTGTGGCTCATCGGCGTCGGGAAGCCCACCTTCGGCGTGCGCGGCATCTGGTGGGACGACACGGCCGTCTACCACTTCTTCTTCGACACGACGCTGAGCGGCAAGGACATGGCGGTCATCGTCAGCACGGTGCTCGCTGTGCTCGTGCTGGGCGCACTGTTCAAGTGGGCGCCGATCGGGTTGCGCATGCGCGCGGTGGTCGAGAGCCCGCGCATGACAGAGCTCTCCGGAATCAACGCCGACCGGGTGAGCGCGTTCTCGTGGATGCTCTCGAGCCTTTTCGCCGGGCTCGCAGGTGTGCTCATCGCTCCGTACTTCGCGTCGCTGGGGACCGGACAGGACTTCATCACGCTGCTCGTCGCGGCGATCGCGGTTGCGGCATTCGCGCGTCTGCGCAGCATCCCGATGGCGTTGCTGGGCGGCATCCTGCTCGGAGTCATACAAGGGCTCCTCCAGGGCTACCTCCCGCCGGGCAGCCTCCTGGCGCAGTACCTCAAGCCGGCGCTCCCCTTCGCCGCGCTGTTCCTGCTCCTCTTGTTCTGGCCGGGGCTGCGCACCGCGCTGCAGAGCAAGGACCCGCTGGCCGGTGTCGACCCGCCGGTCCTTCCGCCCGCCGCTGCTGACCGCGGCCGCGGGATGACGATCGCGACCCGGACGTTCGGGATCGGTGTCGGGATCGTCATGTTCGTCCTGGCATTCACAGTGATGAACGACCACTGGATCGGCGTCTTCACCCAAGGTGTCATCTTCAGCGTGATCTTCCTGTCGATCACCGTGATCACCGGGATGGGGGGCCAGATCTCGCTCGCTCAGGCGGCGTTCGCCGGCATCGGCGGGTACGGCACCGCGCAGCTGGTGCAGGTCTTCAACCTGCCTGTGCTACCGACCATGCTCCTCGCCGCGCTGCTTGCTGGTGTCGTAGGAGCGCTGCTCGCGATCCCGACGTTACGACTGGGCGGGATCTTCCTGTCGCTCGGCACCCTCGCGTTCGCGCTCGTGTTCTCCACCGTGTTCGTGCAGCTCGGTTGGGTCGCCGGGGGCGCGCACGCACTCAACGTGCCAAGGCCTGGGGGCTTGGCCAACGACAAGCCGTTCCTCGTCTACTGCGTCGTCGTGTTGATCATCGTGTCGTTCCTCGTGATCCTCGTTCGGAAGGGAACGACGGGCCGATATCTCGACGCGCTCTCCGGCAGCGAGACGGCTGCACAGTCGATCGGGATCGACCCGCGGCGCTCGAAGATCGTCGCGTTCGCGTTGTCGGCGGCCATTGCGGGGCTCGGGGGGTCGCTGCTCGCGCAGTTCTATACGACCGTGAGCGCGGCGACCGTCGAGTACACCTACGTCTACGGGCTCTTCTTCGTGGTCATCGTGGTGACCTTGAGCGCGCGCACGGTCGAGGGCGCGATCAACGCAGGCCTGAGCCTCGTGATCATCCCTGAGATCCTCAACTTCTTCGGGTTGCCCTATGGGCTCACGTTCATCCTCTTCGGCCTCGGCGCGATCACCTACGCGCGCCATCCGGAGGGCATTCTCGAGTCGCAGAAACGTCGCTCGATGGAGTTTTTGGAGAAACACGTGTTCCGGACGAAGAAGGCGACGGCAGACGACGGGTCGGGGCCGCCGAGCACCAACGGTGCCGATCGCGTCCCGGTTGCCACCACGGGGGCTGCGGACTGATGGCACTGCTCGAGGCGCGCGGGATCACGAAGCGGTTCGCGGGGATCACCGCGCTCGACGACGTCTCGATCGACGTCGACGCCGGCGAGGCCGTCGGGCTCATCGGACCGAACGGCGCAGGGAAGACCACCTTCTTCAACTGCCTGCTGGGAATCCTCCGCCCGGAGGCGGGCAGCGTCGTGTTCGACGGCAGAGACATCACGCGGGCGCGGATCTACAAGCGAGCACGCCTCGGGTTCGGACGCACCTTCCAGCGGATGGAGCTCTTCGCGGGGATGACCGTGCGCGAGCACCTGCTCGTCGCCGAGCGCGTGCGGCTCGGTACCGGACGGCTCTGGAAGGACGTGCTCAACCTCTCGGCCCCGACAGCCCCTGAGCGCGAGCGCTCCGATCACACCCTTGCGCTGCTCGGTCTCGAGGACGTCGCCGACAAGCCCGTCGAGGCGCTCTCGCTCGGGCGCGGGCGTCTCGTCGAGGTGGGCCGCGCCCTGATGACGGAGCCGAAGCTCCTGCTCCTCGACGAGCCGTCGTCAGGGCTCGATTCGCAGGAGACCGAGGCCCTCGCGGGCACGCTCCGAGAGGTGCAGCGCGCGCGTGGAACGGCGGTGCTCCTCGTCGAGCACGACGTCGAGTTCGTCCGGAGCTACGCCTCGCGCCTCTACGTGCTCGACTTCGGGACGCTGATTGCGAGCGGCAACACGCAAGCCGTCTTCCAGGACGAGGCCGTCCGCCGCGCCTACCTCGGGGAGATGGTGGTATGAGCGAGCGTCCGCGAGGCGGGTATCCCGCCGAGCAGCGAGCGTGGCCCGAGCGGCCCGGCCCGAAGGGCCAGGAGCGGGAATCATGAGTGAGGCCACTCCGGCTGTCGAGCCATCGACCGCGCCCGTAGCCAACGACTCGGCGCTCCTCGAGCTCCGCGAGGTGAGCGCGGGTTACGGCGCATTCCGCGCGCTCTTCGACGTCTCGCTCGAGCTCGGCGAGGCGAAGGTGCTCGCGTTGCTCGGCTCCAACGGCGCTGGGAAGACGACCATCGCGCGCGTGGCCTCGGGGCTCGTGCGCCCGACGTCCGGCACGGTGTTCTTCCAAGGGATGCGGATCGACAAGCTGCGCCCGTATCGGATCGCGCGTCTCGGCGTCATCCATGCTCCGGAGGGTCGCTCCGTGTTCGCGTCGCTCACCGTGGAGGAGAACCTCGTGCTCTCCTTCCGGCGGGAGTTCGGGCGCGCCGGGGTGGGCGAGGCGCTCCGGCATGCGTACGAGCTGTTCCCGAGGCTCGGCGAGCGTCGCAAGCAGGTCGCGGGCACGCTCTCCGGTGGTGAGCAGCGGATGCTCTCGCTCGCCCGGGTCCTCGTGAAGCCGCCGAAGCTGCTCATCGCGGACGAGCTCTCGCTCGGCCTCGCCCCGATCGTCGTCGACGAGGTGTACAAGACGCTCCAGACCGTGCGCAGCACGGGCACCGCACTCCTGATCGTCGAGCAGCACGTCGGTCACGCGCTGGCGATCGCGGACCACGTCGCCGTGCTGAACAAGGGGAGGGTGGTCTACGGCGGGCCCGTGGCCGAGCTCGGTGACCTCTCGGAGTGGCTCCTCCCGGCGGCGCGTGAGGACACCGCAGCGGCGCCGGACGTGCGCGCCGACCTCAACGGCCAAGGCTGACCCGCCGCCTTTCGTGGGGCGGTAATGCGTCAGGCGGTCTTGCGGCGCGTGTCGGTGGAGCCGAACAGCCCTGCGTGCATCACCGATGCGAGCGTGTCGAGCATCGCCTCGCGGTCGACACGCACCTGATCGGCGACCACGTAGTAGTTGCAGCGCTCGATCATGGCGACGAGCGCGATGCCCGCGATGGTCGGGTCGACGTCGTCGGGGCAGGTCTTGCGGAGCTTCACCACGAACGCACGCGTGAGGTCGCCGAGGACGTCGGTGCCCATACGGCCGAAGTCGCTGGACCCGGTCTCGGCCTCGGTCCAGGCCCGGATCACCGGCCCGTAATGGGCGTACACCTCGGCGAACCTTCCCAACCACGCACGCAGCGCGTCGTACCCGTCGCCGTCGGGCTCGATCGCGGGGAGCTCGTCGGCCAGGAGACGCGTCTGGGCGGCGACGTCCTCGGCCAGCGCCCGGAACAGGTCCTCCTTGTTGGAGAAGTACAGGTAGAACGTGCCGTGCGAGGTCTTGGCGACCTTCACGATGTCGTCGACCCTGGCGGCGTGGAACCCGCGCTTCTCGAAGACCTGGACGCCGGCGTCGAGGAGGAGCTGCATCGTGCGCTTCCCGCGGGCTCGCAGCTCCCGCCCGTCGGTCGGTGCGCCGACGGGCTTGGGGCGGCCCTTGCCGGGCTTGGATCCGCCGGGCTTCGACATCCCTGCAGCCACCGTAGGAGGCTAGGACGGAGTTGACGCTCGTGTCATGTTACGAAGCGTCAGATAATCTCGGCGCCCGATCGAGAGCCGCTCAGGAGGATCGAGCAGTGACCGCGACGACCGCACCGACGTTCGCCGACTTGAAGGTGGGCGCGTCCGCCACGCCGCTCGTCGTCGAGAAGCTCACGCGCACCCACTTCGTCAAGTACGCAGGCGCGTCGGGCGACTTCAACCCGATGCACCACGACGACACGATCGCGTCGCAGGTGGGTAACCCATCGGTGTTCGGGCACGGCATGCTCACCGCCGGTCTCCAGGCGCGTGTCCTGACGGACTGGTTCGGCCCCGAGGCCATCCGCCGGTTCCAAGTGCGGTTCGCCAAGCAGGTCTGGCCCGGCGAGACCCTCACGTTCAATGCGACGGTCACGGGTCTGCGCGAGGAGGATGGGACCGGGCTCGCAGACCTCGATCTCTCCGCGACGAACGAAGACGGCGAGCAGAAGCTGACAGGCACCGCGACCGTCGCGGTTGCGAAGTAGCAGACCAGGAGCACGCTGCATGGGGATTCTCGACGGACGTGTGGCCGTCGTCACCGGATCGGGCCGCGGGATCGGCCGCGAGTTCGCGCTCTGCATGGCGCGCGAGGGCGCCAAGGTGGTCATCAACGACGTCGGGGTGAGCCTCGACGGCCAGGGGACCGACGAGGACCCCGCCGCCCAGACCTGCAAGGACATCGCCGACCTCGGCTCCGAGGCAGTGGCCAACTACGACTCGGTCACCGACTTCGAGGGAGCCGGCCGCATCGTGCAGACCGCGGTCGACAGCTTCGGCAAGATCGACATCCTCGTGAACAACGCGGGCATCGTGCGTGACCGCTCGCTCGTCAAGATGGCGGAAGAGGACTTCGACGCGGTCGTCGCCGTCCACATGAAGGGCACGTTCAACTGCGCGCGTCACGCGGCACCGCTCATGAAGGACGCGGGCTACGGGCGCATCATCAACGTCACGTCACAGGCCGGCCTGCGCGGCAACTTCGGTCAGACCAACTACGGGGCGGCCAAGGCAGCGATCATGGGCATGACGTTCATCTGGGCGCTCGAGCTGGGGAAGTACGGGGTGACTGTCAACGCGATGTCGCCGGCGGGTGCCACGCGCATGACGGCGAGCTTGTTCGAGCGGACCGGAACGGCACCGCCCCCTGAGTCCAACCCCGCGCTGAACGCGCCCATGGTCGCGTTCCTGGCGTCGGAGCAGGCCGGGCACGTCAACGGCCAGATCCTCGGCCGCACCGACTTCGGCTACACGATCTACCAGCACCCGAAGCAGGTCGCGATCATGTGGCAGGACGGCGGCTGGGACGTCGCCGGTGTCGCGGAGACCTTCGACAGCGTGCTCGGGCAGCACCTGCAGCACGTCGGGATGGTCATGCCTTCGGGCATGGAGCACAAGAAGTAGTGCGCGTCAGCGTCGATCTCGACATCTGCACCGGGCACGGCCGCTGCTACGCGCTCGCGTCAGACGTGTTCGAGGCCGACGACTTCGGGCACTGCGTGCTGCTGATCAGCGAGGTACCGGTCGAGCTGGAGGAACAGGCTCGCCTCGGACGCGACAACTGCCCGGAGCAGGCGATCACCATCCACGACTGAGGGGCACCCAGCATGCGTGTGCTCAACGAGATGGGCGCCAAGACGGGCGAGCGCATCCGGTCGGCGTTTCCCGAGGCCGAGGTCATCGACGTGTGGGCTGACCCGCCCGCCGACGACCTTCGCGCCGACGTGCTGTTCGGCGGCTGGGGACCGCACTCCGCCGAGTACGCGCAACGGGTCGACTGGGTGCAGCTCGGTGGTACCGGGATCGACAAGGTGCCGCGCGACATCCTCGACTCCGGGATCGTGACGTGCGCACGTGGTGCCAGCGCGGTGCCGATCTCCGAGTGGGTGCTCGGCATGATGCTCGCGTTCGAGAAGCAGCTCCCGGATGTGTGGTTGCACGAGCCGCCGGAGCACTGGAACTTCGCGAGGCTCGGCGGCCTCCACGGCAAGACGCTGGCGATCGCCGGATTCGGTGGGATCGGCCAGGCGATCGCGCAGCGAGCGCTTCCGTTCGAGATGCGCGTGCTCGCCGTGCGGCGCACCGAGGCGCCGAGCCCCGTCGAGGGAGTCGAGCTGCGCGGCGCGCTCAGCGACGTGATCGGAGAGGCCGACCACTTGGTGCTCGCGCTCCCGCTGACCGGGCGGACGCGAGGGATGCTCGACGCTGCCGCCTTCGCGGCCGTCAAGCCTGGCGTGCACCTCGTGAACATCGCGCGCGGCGGTCTCGTCGACCAGGACGCGTTGCGCAGCGCGCTCGACGATGGCCGCGTCGCGATGGCGAGCCTCGACACCGTTGATCCCGAGCCGCTGCCCGCCGGCCATTGGCTCTACGAGCATCCGCGGGTACGACTGAGCGCGCACGTCTCGTGGGCCTCGCACGAGGAGCTCGAAGCGCCGTTGCAGCTGTTCCTCGCGAACCTGGCCCGCTTCGCCCGCGGGGAGCCGCTCGAAGGTGTTGTGGACCCGGTCGAGGGCTACTGAGCGAGCCGGGCCGCGAGGCAAGGGTCGCACGGCTCACCAGGCTCAAGGTCCGGCGGCCGGGCGGTCGATGGGTCTGCATGCGGCGTGTGCTCGCGGTCGTCGGTGTGATCGGTGTCTTGTCGCTCGCCAGCTGCGGGGGGAGCAGCAGTGGAAGCGGTGGGAGCAACTCCGCGCCGACATCGACGACCGCGCCGCCGCTCGTGCAGGGCAACCCGATCACCGGGCCGATCAACCGAGCGCGACAGGT
>DATBHZ010000050.1:0-38670 GCA_036557185.1 Acidimicrobiia bacterium
GGTCGGGCCGCGTGGCGTGTACGACGAAGCCAAGCGCTATGCCGAGGCCCTGACGCTCGCATACCACCGCGCGCACGGTCTCGAGGTGCGCATCGTCCGCATCTTCAACACCTACGGCCCGCGGCTCCGCCCTGCCGACGGGCGGGTCGTGTCGAACTTCCTCGTGCAGGCTATGGACGGCAAACCGCTCACCGTCTTCGGCGACGGCAACCAGACGAGGTCCTTCTGTTACGTGGACGACGAGGTGCGCGGCATCCTGGCGCTCCTCGAGAGCGACGAGATCGGCCCGGTGAACATCGGCAACCCGAACGAGTTCACGATCCTCGAGCTCGCCGAGATGGTGCAGCGCGTGAGCGGGAGCAGCTCCGAGATCGTGCACGAGCCCCTGCCCGTCGACGACCCGACCCAGAGGCAGCCCGACATCACACTGGCACGTCGCGTGCTCGGATGGGAGCCCCGTGTGGAGCTCGAAGAGGGCCTGACGCGCACCCTCGAGTGGTATCGATCCGAGCGCGCCGCCGGCCGACTCTGACGTGACGGCTGCCCGCACGCTCGCAGAGCCCCGCGGCAAGACCGCATGGGCAGCGGTCGTGGTGAACCACAACGCCGGGTCGTTGCTGCTCGACTGTGTCGAGTCGTTGCTCGCCGACGACAGCACGGGCAGCCCGCCCGAGATCGTCGTCGTCGACAACGCGTCGACCGACGGGTCGGATGCCGCACTGGAGGCGAAGCATCCGGACGTGGTGCTGATCCGTCCCGGAGCCAACCTCGGATACGCGCGCGCCGCGAACCTCGGCATCGCCGCGACCACAGCCGGCGTCGTCGCCGTCCTCAACCCCGACACCACCGTGCAGCGAGGCGTGGGCGACACGTTCGTCGCGCGCTTCGAGCACGAGCCGCGACTCGGAGCGATCGGTCCGTGGATCTCGAACCCCGACGGGTCCCGGTACCCGTCGGCGCGATCCGAGCCGTCCACGACCGACGCCATCGGTCACGCGCTGCTCGGGAGGGTCGCGCCCGGCAACCCGTTCACCCGGACCTACCGGCAGCTGGATGCCGACCCGGACACCCCGCGTCACGTCGACTGGGTCTCGGGTGCCGCGATCTGGTTGCGCCGCGAAGCACTCGATGCGACCGGCGGGTGGGACGAGCGCTTCTTCCTGTTCTTCGAGGACCTGGATCTGTGCCGACGGCTCGAAGCGGGCGGATGGGACGTCGTGTACGAGCCCGCCGGACGCGTCTGTCACGTCGTGGGTGCGAGCCGCGAGCGCCGTCGATACCGCTCGATCTACGAGCACCACCGCGCGGCGTACCTCTACGCCGCCAAATGGTGGTCGGGTCCGCGCCGGGCGTTGCTGCCTGCTGCAGCAGCGCTGCTCGCGGGCCGCGGCGTCGCGCTCGCAGCGCGCGAAGCAACCGTCGGGCGCCGGGGACCGGCGAAGGTCACCAGGTAGTCTGGGGCGCGCCATGGCAAAGAAGAGCAAGTACAACCGCGCCCGGATACGGTCGAGGGTCCGTCGGCAGCGGCGCCACACCCCTTCCTGGCCCTGGGTCCTGATCGTGTTCGTGATCGTTGTGGTCGGGGTGGTGCTCATCGCGGCGTCGATCAACAAGCGCAACAACGCAGCGTCCGGGCACCCCCTGCTGTACGACGGCACCACGGGCGACCACTGGCATGCGGCTTTCAGCGTCAATGTGTGCGGCCAATGGCTGCCGAACGCACCGCAGTTCGAGTCTGCATACGGCCTCCACACCCACGGCGACGGCATCATCCACATCCACCCATTCGAGAAGATCGCGACGGGCAAGAACGCGACCGTGGGCCGCTACTTCGAGAGTGCACGGAACGCCACCGCGAGCAATGGAACACCGCAACCCCTCGACTGGCACCTGAGCGCGGATTCGTTCCAGGTGTGGGACGGTGTCTCCAAGCAGAACGGGGACAAGTGCGGTGCAGGCAAGACCGCGAAGCCCGGCATCGTGATGTGGTCGCTCGGCAAGCACGGTGGCACCTGGGAGGGCAAGCCCCGGACCTCGAACCTCGCCGACTACCACCCACAGAACGGCGACATCATCGGTCTGTACTTCCTGCCGAAGGGCTCGAAGCTTCCTGAGCCCCCCAACGCGGACAAGGCGCTCGACAGCGTGGGCGACCTCAATCCGGGACAGAGCGTTCCGACGGTTGCCCCGTCGACCACGACGACGCCCACGACCACGCCCCGGAAGCAGCCGTGAAAGCAATCGTCCTGGTCGGTGGTGCCGGCACGCGACTGCGGCCGCTGACCTACGCGACCCCGAAGCCACTCCTGCCGATCGCGAACGTCGCGTTCCTGGAGCGCCAGCTCGGATGGCTCGCGACGCACGGCGTGGACGAAGCGGTGCTCTCCCTCGGATATCTCCCCGAGAGGTTCACCGAGCACTTCCCGGACGATCGCTTCGGCGACGTCAAGCTGCGGTTCGTCGTCGAGCACGAGCCACTCGGCACCGCCGGTGGGATCCGCTTTGCCGCGGAGGGCATCAGCGAGCGTGTCGTCGTCTGCAACGGTGACGTGCTCACGGACCTCGACCTCACCGCGCTGCTCCGGTTCCACGAGGAGCGCGGCGCCGAAGCGACGATCACGCTGTCACGCGTCGAGGACCCGTCCGCTTTCGGGGTGGTGCCCACTCGCTCGGACGGCGAGGTGATCGCGTTCGTCGAGAAGCCCTCGCGCGATCAGGCACCGACGCACTGGATCAACGCGGGGACGTACGTGCTCGAGCCCTCCGTCTTCGAGACCGTGCCCCCGCGCTTGAACGTCTCGATCGAGCGGGAGACGTTCCCGCGCATGCTCGAGCATCGTGGCCGTCTCTACGCCGTCCGGTCCGATGCCTACTGGCTCGACATCGGGACGCCCGGCAAGCTCTACGAAGCGCAGATCGACGTCCTGCTCGGCAAGATGGGCCTTCCCCCAGTCGCGAGCGCCGTCGAGCGCGTGCCCGGAGTCTGGGTCGAGCCCGGGGCAGAGATCGCCGGTGATGCACAGCTGACTGCCCCCGTGCTCATCGGCCGCGAGGCGACCGTCGGCGCGGGGGCCCGCATCGCGTCCTCGGTAGTCGGAGCGCGCGCGTCGATCGCTGCCGGCGCCGCGGTCGAGCGTTCCATCGTCCTTCCCGACGTGAAGGTGCGGGCGGACGAAAAGGTGCGCGACGAGGCGCGCGGGCGCGAGGCCGCGCTGGGGCTCCGGTAGGCCGGTGCGAGCACTCGTCACCGGCGGTGCCGGATTCATCGGCAGCACGCTGACCGACAGGCTCCTCGCGGAGGGGTGGGAGGTCGACGTCGTCGACGACCTGTCCGTCGGCAACCTCGCCAACCTCGCGGACGCACGTGCCGTACCCGGCCGCAAGTTCTCGTTTCACCGCATGGACATCCGCTCTACGGCGATCACCGATCTGATCGCGCACCGCTCGCCGGAGGTCATCTTTCACCTGGCTGCGCAGGCCGATGTGCGCGTGTCGGTGGCGCGCCCTGCATTCGATGCCGAGGTGAACATCATCGGCACGCTGAACGTCTGTCAGGGTGCGCTCGCGGCCCGGGCGCGCAAGGTCGTGTTCGCGAGCTCCGGGGGCACGATCTACGGCACCCCTGAGCACCTGCCGGTCAAGGAGGGACATCCGCAGCGGCCCGAGTCCCCCTACGGCGTCGCCAAAAAGGCAGCAGGGGACTACCTGCACTACTACCGAGAGGTGCACGGGCTCGAGTACACGGCGCTCGCGTTCGCCAATGTCTACGGTCCACGTCAGGACCCGCAGGGCGAGGCGGGAGTCGTCGCGATCTTCGCGGGCATGATGCTGGACCGCGAACGGCCGACGGTGTTCGGCGACGGCGAGCAGACGCGGGACTTCGTCTATGTCGATGATGTCGTCGATGCGCTCTACCGTGCGCAGGACAAGGCCGGCGGGCTGATCGTCAACATCGGGACCGGGACCGAGACGAGCGTGGTCCGGCTCTACGAGGCGGTCGCGCGGGCCACCGGGTACACGCCTGCTCCACGGTTCGCACCCGCGCGCCCCGGGGAGCTGCAACGCTCGGCCCTCGATCCCGGCCGTGCCGAGATCCATCTCGGATGGAAGCCCTGGACGACGCTCGACGACGGCATCGCGCGCACGCTCGATTGGTTCGGCGCGCAGCGGACGGCGCGCCAGCGCTAGCGAAACTCCCGCAGCTCGCCGAGGTCGACGGGCGGGCGCGTCCGGCCTGCGTATCCCGGGTCGGGATGACCGACGAGCACCATCGCCTGCGGCATCCACTCTTGCTCCAGTTCGAGCGCGTCGCGCGCTTCGTCGGGGCAGAAGATCGGCGCGGCCACCCAGCACGACGCGAGGCCGCGGGCGGTCGCCGCGAGCATGAGGTTCTCGACGCTCGCGCCGAGCGAGAGCAGGGCCATGCCCCATTCGGCGCGCCGACGCGCCTGGTCGGGATAGCGGTCGAGCCCGTCCCAGGTGAGGCAGCCGATGACCGCCGCGGGGGCGCGTTCGATCTTGTCGAAGGAGGCGTTCACCAGCTCGTCGATGCGCGCGCCGTCGACACCGTCTGCCGAGAGATCCGCTCGCCATCTCGCGCCCATGCCCTGCGCGAGCGCTCGTTTTGCGTCCGCGGTGTCGGCGACGACCCACCGCCACGGCCGCGAGTGATGAGGTGCCGGCGCGATGCACGCCGCGGCCACGAGGTCGTCGAGCACCTCACGCGCGACCGCCGTTGGCGCGAACGCGCGGATCGACCGCCGTGCCTCGAGCAGCTCAGGGATGCGGTTCACCGGAAGAGGTCGTCGCCGGGTGCGCGGACGAGCTCGCGGACGGAGCCGTCGCGCAGCCATGCACCCGGGAGCCCTCGCACGATGGCCACCGGTACGCCGGAGGCCTTGCCCATCACGAGCTCCGCCGCGCCGGCGATCTCGTCCGCGATCGCCACCTCGGTGACCCGCAGCTCCTGACCGCGACTGTCGACGGATCCCCGGAGGTCGACCACTCCAGCGATCCCGGCCACGCCGATCGCGACGTCGGTGAGCCCGTTGCGCCAGGCTCGCCCGAACGTGTCGGAGACGACGACGGCGACGTCGGCTCCGTGACGCGCCCGGACCGAGTTGCGGATCCGATGCGCCGATCTGTCGCCGTCGACCGGCAGCAACGCGGCAAGCCCGTCGTCCACGTTCGAGAGGTCGATGCCTGCGTTGGCGCACACGAACCCGTGCGCCGTCTCGGTGATCATCAGCTCGTCGCGCCGGCGGAGGACGCGGACGGATTCCGACTCGATCAGCGCCCGGCGTGCATCGAGATCGTGGTGCACGAGCGGCACGAGCCTGCCTTCTGCCTTCGAGACGACCTTCTGCGTGACCACCAGGCAGTCGCCGGTGCGGATTTCGTGCCCGCCGGCGGACGCGCCCTCGGCGATCAGTGCGCCGAGGTCATCGCCCAACTGGACCTCGGGCACCGACTCCAGGGGGATGATCTGCAGCGATGGCACGGCGCGCGGGCGGCTCAGGCGACGGCGTCGAGGGTCTGGCGCGCCAGCGCGGCGGCGACCCGCGCGTCCGTCATGAGCGTGTCGGCGACGACGGGCTGCACGCCCGCGGCGGCGACCTCCGGAGCCCGCTCCGCGTCACCGGAGTCGATCACCAGGGTCCCGCAGAACGGCGCATAGCTGCGCGCGACGCCGACGCAGCTGACCTCGATCCCCAGCGGTGCCATCAGGCGATCCGCCGGCCCCTTGACCGGCGCCCCCTTGATGATGGGGCTCACGCCCACGACACGATCGCGGCGCCGGACGAGCGCGTCGCGCACACCGGGAACGGCAAGGATCGGCCCGATCGAGATCACGGGGTTCGACGGGCAGACGACGATCGTCTCCGCTGCGGCGATCGCTTCCAGCACGCCGGGCGCCGGGCCGGCCTCCGATGCGCCATCGAAGTCCACGGCGACGACCGGTGCGTCACCGCGCTCACGGACGAACCACTCCTGCATCGCGAGCACCGCCGTCGTCCCGTCCGGTCTCCGTACCGAGACCCGTGTCGCGACGGGATCGTCGCTCATCGGCAGCAGCCGCGGACCGACGGCCCAGGCGGCCGTGATCTCGGCGGTGACCTGGCTCAACGTTGCTCCGGCGCCGAGTCGCTGTGTGCGGTAGAGGTGCGTGGCGAGGTCACGGTCGCCGAGACGGAACCAGGTGTCCTGGCCGTAGCGCTCGATGGCGTCCATCACGGCGAACGTCTCTCCCGCGAGCCCCCAACCCTGCTCGGGGTGCTCGGCCCCGGCGAGCGTGTAGGTGACGGTGTCGAGATCGGGACAGACGCGGAGGCCGTGGAACACGTCGTCGTCGCCCGTGTTCACGATGACGGTGATGTCGGCCGGCGGCACCTCGCGTACGAGGCCACGCAAGAAGCGTGCGGCTCCGACCCCTCCTGCCAATGCGACGAGCATCAGGCGCGAGCGTAGGCCGGAGGCGTGGCCTGGGCGTTGGGTCAGGCGCCGCGGAAGCTCTGGACCCGGTCGCGGCCGACGTCGATGGCCTTGCCGATCTGGCCGGGGATCGCGTTGACGGCGGGGTGCGTCTTGATCTGCTGCACGATCGGCTCGACGAATTGCCGCGGGTTGGTGGTCGTCGCCGCGGTGTTCGCGGCGTTGGTGATCGTGCCGCTCACGTTGGTCGCGATGCCTTCGGCGCGCGCCCGGATGGTGCCGCTCTGCTGCGACAGGGTGCCGCGCGCGTCGCTGCCGAGGCTCTGGAGCTTCGCCTGTGCCTCGCGCCGGCGAACCTGGGCCTGTTGGTAGCCGAGCACTCCGACGCCGACGGCGATGTACGCCGCGTCGGTTGCAGATTTGCGCAGGTCGAATTGCATGTGAGTGCTCCAAGTGTCGGTCTGACGGTTCTTGCAGCATAACGCATATTGCTAACTCTTGCAAGCGCGCCGGAGGGACAGGGCCCGCGCGCACAGCGGTGACCAGGGTCACGCTGCCGCGGGCCGTGGAGGGCCTCCCGATAGTCTCGAACGGCCCATGAACACGACCGACCGCGACCTCGAGGAGGCTCGGAACCTCCGAGGCGGGGGCCGCGTCGAGCGGGGCGCCGGAGGTCCTGGAGCGGGCGACGAGACCGCCTCGACGCCGGGTTCGCCGATGCCGACCGCCGTTCCTCCGGTGGTCGCCGTCATCGTCACACACGACCCCGGGCCGTGGTTCGACGAGGGGCTGCGAGCCCTGGCCGACTGCGACTATCCCTCGCTCGCGGTCCTGGTCATCGATTCCGGGTCAGCCGAGGACCTCACGCCGCGCGTCGCAGCCGCGCTGCCCACGGCGTTCGTGCGCCGCATCGACGACAACGTCGGTTTCGCCGCCGCGGCGAACGAAGCGATCGGCTCGGTGGCCGGCGCGCAGTTCCTGCTGTTCTGTCACGACGACGTGGTCGTCGAGGAAGCGACGTTGCGCCTGCTCGTGGAAGAGGCGTACCGGTCGAACGCGGCGATCGTCGGGCCGAAGCTCGTCGAGTACGAGAACCCCGAAGCGCTGCTGGAGGTCGGCCGTTCGATCGACAGGTACGCGGTGCCGCACCTCGGCGTCGAGCCGGGCGAGCTCGACCAGGAGCAGCACGACGCGGTCCGCGACGTCTTCTACGTGTCGGACGCTCTCATGCTGGTGCGTGCGGACCTGTTCACCGAGATCGATGGGTTCGACGCGGCCACCTTCCCCGGAGGCGAGGACCTCGATTTCTGCTGGCGCGCACGCATCGCAGGCGCGCGCGTGATGGTCGCGCCGGACGCGCGGGTGCGGCATCGTGTGGCGAGCCGAGAGCGCGCCGATGCCCCGAACCCCGAGCTGTTCGTCCGCAGCCGTGTGCGGGCGCTGCTGAAGTCGTACTCCTTCTGGTCCCTGCTGTGGATCGTCCCGGTGGCCGTGGCGCTGGGGCTGGCCGAGGCCGTGGCGATGCTTTTCACCGGCAGGCGCAAGCGAGCCACAGCGCTGGTGCGCGCGTGGGCGCAGAACCTGGGCCACCCCGGCGCGCTGCGGGCAGCTCGCCGCTCGTCGCAGGCGCACCGGCACGTTCCCGATTCGGAGCTGCGGCCGCTCCAGGTGCGTGGCAGCGCGCGCCTGCGGGCGTATTTCGTCGGATCCTTCAACGCCGAGCAACGGCTGCAGGATCTGTCGGAGCGCGGAAGAGCGGCTGCCGGCCGGACGCGCACCGGGCTGCGCAGCGCACGCGCGATCGCGTGGCTCGCGTTCGCCTTCCTCTTCCTTGTGGGCTCGCGCAGCCTCCTCGTCAGCGGGCCGGCGGCGATCGGTCAGCTCCCGACGTGGGCGAGTCTCGGCGGCTTGTGGACTGCGTTCACCTCCGGGTGGCGCTACGCGGTGCTCGGTGCGCGCACGCCGGCTCCCGGCGCGCTCGCGCTCATCAGTGGGGGGAGCACGGTCCTGCTCGGCTCGACCGGCCTCGCGAGGACGTTGCTGGTGGTCGGCGCGATCCCGCTCGGCCTCGTCGGTTGCTGGAGGCTCGCGCTCCACGTCGCAGGTGCCGGATGGCCGGCGTCGGTCGCCGCTCTGGCGTACGGGCTGAACCCGATCGCGCGTGACGCGATCGCTGGCGGCAGGCTCGGACCGCTGGTCTTCTTCGCGCTCTGCCCGTTCGTGATCTCGGCCCTCTTGCGCTGTGCGGGCTACGTGCGGAACCCGCCCCGCCGCTGGCGCGGGTTCGTGGGCGCGGGAGCCCTCGTCGCGCTCAGCGCGGCGTTCTGGCCTCCCGCGATCCTGCTGCCGGTGCTCGTCTTGGTGGCCCTGTCGATCGCCGCACCGCTGACGGACGACGGGTCGAAGCGACTCGTGCCGCTCTTGACAGCGGCCGGAGCGTCGATCGGCGTCGGCCTCGCGCTCCTGTTCCCGTGGCCGCTCGCGTTCCTCCAGTCGGGGCACCGCGCGGCAGCGTTCGGGTTCGCGTTCCCGAATGCCGTATCCCTGTCTTCGATCCTCCGGTTCGATGTCGGCCCCAATGCGACGGGAGCGGTGTCCTGGGTCTTCCTCGGCGCCGGCGTCGTCGTGCTCCTGCTGGGAGCGGGTGAGCGCCTGCGCTACGGAGCTCGGATGTGGGCGATCGCGCTCGTCTCCTTCGCCGTCGCTTGGATCCCGGCGCGGTTCGCTCCGAACGCGACGGCACCGAGCATCGAGGGCGTGCTCGTACCGGCCGCGGTCGCGCTGTCGGTGGCGATCGGCCTCGGTGCCGCAGCGTTCCTCGACGAGGTGCGCACGCGTCACTTCGGCTGGCGCCAAGTGGTGTCGGTGATCGCGGGCGCCGGCCTCGTCGCATCGGCGATCGCGTTCGCCGTCGACGCGACCGACGGTCGCTGGAGCATGCCCGACGACGGGTGGAACGCCAGCCTCACGTGGATGCGCGTCGACCCCTCGACCGGTCACTTCCGCGTGCTCTGGCTCGGGAATCCGTCCGTGCTCCCGGTCGACCCGTTCGTCGAGCACGGAGTGGGCTTCGGGATCACCAACGACGGCGCGGGCGACACGCGCACGTCGCTCCCGCCGCCGTCCGGCGCTGCCGGCAATCAGCTCGCGCACTCAGTCGACCTGTTGCGCACCCAGGCGACGAATCGTGTGGGCCGTCTGCTCGGGCCGATGGCCGTGCGCTACGTGGTGCTGCCGATGCGGGAAGGCCCGAACGGCGATCGCCTGCCGGTTCCGTCGAACGTCGTGCGGGGGCTCGAGGGCCAGCTCGACTTCGCGCCGATCGACGTCGACCCGAACCTGCTCGTCTACGAGAACCTCGCCTGGGTCCCGGCGAAGGCGACTGTCGCGGCGGGTGCAGCAACGCGGCGCGCTCCGGATCTCCTGCGCCCGGTCACCGTCCGGCACGGGAAGGCCACGGGGGCCGTGCTCTGGAGCCAGGCGTACGACGGAGCGTGGAGCGCCTCGGCCAACGGGCACACGCTCGCGCACTCGGAGGCCTTCGGCTGGTCCAACGCGTTCGCACTCGATCACGCTTCTCCGGTCTCCATCTCGTACACGCAGCAATGGCGGCGCTACGTCTGGCTGCTGATCGAGCTCGGCATCATCGTGGGCGCGTTCTTCCTCTGGCGCGGCAGGCTTCCCAGGCGCAGACGGCTCGCGGCGGACGACCAACCGTGAGCAGCAAGCTCTCTCGCCGTGCCGTCACGCTCCTCGTGGTCGCGGGGCTGCTCCTGGTCGCCGCGCTCCTCGACCGGGGTGGCGCTTCGGTCGCGGCACAGCGCGCGCTCGCGCCGGGGGCCGGCTTGCCGACGCGGTCGCCCGCCACGTCGTCGTGGTACTGCGCCGAGGGGACCTCGGATCCCAAGGGACGTGCCGACGAGACCTTGTACCTCGCCAACGCGGGCACCTCGGCGACGCACGCCGTGATCAGCGTGTCAACCGGGAACGGGCGGACACCGGCGACCCGCGCGGTCACGGTGGCTCCGCGCACGACCATCACACTTCCGGTCTCGAGCATCGCGGTCACGCCTAACCCGGGCGTCACCGTCGAGTCCACGGGCGGACGGCTCGTCGTGAGCCACGGTGTGCGCGCCGACGGAGACCTCGCCGTCGGGCCTTGCGCGCCCGACGTCGCGTCGAGCTGGCACTTCGCGGAGGGCACGACGCGACAGGGCATCGAGCTGACCCTCGCCCTCTACAACCCGCTCCGCCAGGACGCGATCGTCGACATCTCGTTCCTCACACCGGAGGGGCCGCAGATCCCCGACCACCTCCAGGGCGTGGTGATCCCGGCACGGACCCAGGTCACGTACTCGCTCGACGACCAGCTCGGGCGTCAGCCTCTCGTCTCGACCGAGGTCCTGGCGCGAAGGGGGAGCGTCGTCGCCGAGCAGTCCATGGCGTTCGACGGGACCACGGGTGTCCGTGGCATCGGCCTGACGCTGGGAGCCGAGGAGCCGTCGAGGGTCTGGTACTTCCCGACCGGCGAGCAGTCGTCCCGCGTCGCGCAGGGGTTCACGATCGCGAACCCGGGCAACGCATCGGCGAACGTCACCGTGCAGATCTCCCTCGACGGCGGTGCCAAAGTCGAGCCGATCCACCTGAACCTCCCAGATCACAGCGCCATGCCTGTTGACATGGGTCGGGTCCCACCGAACATCGGGTACTCGGTGACCATCACCAGTGATCAGCCGGTCACGGCAGAGACGCTCATAACCAGCACTGCGTCGGGCACGAACCGGGCACGCGGGGCCGCGCTCTCGGGAGGGGGAGATCTGCCGGCGCAGCGGTGGTTCGTCACACCCGCGCCGATCGGCAACGGGTCGGATGTCGTTGCTGTGATGAACCCCGGCACCGGAAGCGCGCACCTCAGCGCGTCCGTGCTCAGCGCCGGCACGCAACGCCGTCTCGACCTCGCTGACCACCGCGTCGTGGGAGCCGGGCAGCGGGTACGGATCGATCTCGTCGGGATGCACGTGCCCGCGGGGAGCGTCGTGGTCATCTCGAGCGACGAGCCGGTCGTCGTGGATCGCCTCGCCAGCTCGGTCCCGGGCCTCACCCTCACTCCTGCGCTTCCCGAGCTCACGTCCTCCTGAGCCGGGGCTACGGTCGTCGTCCGTGCTCGCACGCATCGCGCTCGCGGCCTTGATCGCCGTCGTGGTGTTCGCCGGCGCAGCGATCCTCGAGCGTCGGCGTCGGCGGGAGGCCGCGCCGGTACGCGACGCGTATCCCGTCCCGCGTCAGCTCACGCGGTCGGACTTCGCCCGCCCGAACGCGCCCTGGCTCGTGGCCTTGTTCTCGTCGAGCACCTGCGCCTCGTGCGCCGCGATGCACGAGAAGATCGTCGTGCTCGAGTCGGCCGAGGTCGCTGTTTGCGACGTCGAGTTCCAGTCGGGCCGGGAGCTGCACGAGCGATACGAGATCTCGGGTGTGCCGATGGTCGTCATCGCCGACGCCGAGGGCGTGGTGCACCGCGCGTTCGTCGGTCCGACGAGCGCCACGGATCTCTGGGCCGCCGTTGCCGGCGTCCGCGATCCGGAGAGCGACGCGGAGCCGGAGCTCGGCGCGCTTCCCTGAGCCTGCTCTGACGGCGCGGCCGCGCCCGGTCAGCTGGTCGAGGAAGGCTGGATGGGCTGACCGTCCTCGTCGACCTCTTCGACCTGACCGTCGGCCAGCTCCACCTTGCGAGGCCCGCCGGCGCGGTATCCCATGGCGCCGTCGACCAGTCGCTCCACCTCGAGACCGTCGAGCGTCTCGTGCTGCAGGAGCGCCTTGGCCACGGCGTCGAGCCCGACCCGGTACCGGGTGAGCAGATCGCGGGTGCGCTGCTCCTGGGACCGCAGGATCCGCTCGACCTCCTCGTCGATGACGCGCGCGGTCTCGTCCGAGTAGTCGCGAGTGTGCATCAGGTCCTCACCCAGGAAGACGGCCCCCTGCGAACCCCAGGCCATCGGCCCGACGCGGTCGGACATGCCCCACTCCCGAACCATCCGGCGAGAGATCTCGGTGGCGCGCACGAGGTCGTTGCTGGCACCGGTCGACTGTGACGTGAACACCAGCTCCTCTGCGACGCGGCCACCGAGCATCACGCACAGCATGTCGAGGAGGAAGTTCTTGTCGTGCGAGTAGCGCTCCTCCTCGGGGAGCTGCTGGGTCATGCCGAGCGCCATCCCTGTGGGGAGGATCGTCACCTTGTGCACCGGGTCGGCGTGCTCGAGCACGTACGCGGCGAGCGCGTGGCCCGCCTCGTGGAACGCCGTGTGCTCCTTCTCCTCCTCGTTCATCACGACGGTCGGGCGCTTCAGACCCATGAGCACGCGGTCGCGCGCGTCGTCGAAGTCGAGCTTGTGCACTGAGCTCTCGCCGCGGCGAACGGCGAAGAGCGCCGCCTCGTTCACGAGGTTCGCGAGGTCGGCGCCGGACATGCCCGGCGTGCCGCGCGCAACGACGTCGAGGCTGACGTTCCCCGCGATCTTCTTGTCGCGGACGTGCACCTTGAGGATCTCGATGCGCTCCTCGAGCGTGGGCAGCGGCACCATGATCTGCCGGTCGAACCGGCCGGGGCGCAGCAGCGCCGGGTCGAGGATGTCCGGACGGTTCGTCGCGGCGATCATGACGATGCCGTCGCCCGTCTCGAAGCCGTCCATCTCGGCGAGCATCTGGTTCAGCGTCTGCTCGCGCTCGTCGTGGCCGCCGCCGAGCCCGGCACCGCGCTTGCGGCCGATGGAGTCGATCTCGTCGATGAAGATGATCGCCGGCGCCTGCTTCCGTGCCGTCTGGAACAGGTCGCGCACTCGTGCGGCGCCGACACCCACGAACATCTCCATGAAGTCGGAGCCGGTGATCGCCACGAACGGCACGCCGGCCTCGCCGGCGACGGCACGCGCGATGAGGGTCTTGCCGGTGCCCGGCGGGCCCACGAGCAGGACGCCGCGCGGGATGCGCGCGCCGATCTCCTTGAACTTCGCGGGATTCTTCAGGAAGTCGACGACCTCGGTGATCTCCTGTTTCACCGGTTCGTAGCCGGCGACGTCACCAAAGGTTGTCTGCGGTTTCTCGGCGTTGTAGACCTTGGCACGGCTGCGCCCGATGTTCATCACGGCGCCCATCTGCCCCTGCGCGCGCCGGTTCATCCAGATGAACAGCAGCACGATGAGGCCGATGATCAGCGCCATCGGCAGCAGCGACTGGAGGATGTTCGTGGAGGGCCGTGTGTACTTGAACTGGACGCCCTGCTTCTTGATCGCCGCGAGCTCGGTGGCCGCGAGATCGTCGTTCGGGCCGGAGGAGGAGAAGTCCTTCTTGCCGGCCTGTGCCTCCTTGTACTCGCCGGTGATCTTGCCGCTGGAGGGGTCGTACTCCATCGACTTGACCTTGCCCTCGTTGATCTGCTGCACCAGCTGGGAGTAGGGGACCGCGACCCGCGCGGTGCTGGTGCCCTGGACGAGGGTGAAGAGGAAGATCGCCGCGACGACGCCGATGGCGGCGAGCGGCAGCCAACGTGGCCACGGCCGCGGGGCCGGATTCTGCGAACCGGGCCCCGAGGGGCGACCGGGGCCGGATGGGCCTTCGGGCGGTCGTGCGTTCACTGAATGCCGTGCTCTTCTCTCGGCGATGTGCCCGGTACCCGGGGATCGCAGCCGATCCCGCACGCATCCGGGCTCTCCATGGTATGACGTCGGCCGTGCAGGCACGGCACGTGATGCTGCAAACCCCTGGAATCACAGGACATTCCCAGGCGCCGCGCATCCGACGACATAGGTGCGCGCGAACCGTCTCTTAGGCTCGCCAGCTTGTGACGTCCGTCGATCCCCGAGGAGTGCCGGCGCGCCAGAAGCTCACGTGGGGACTCGGCGACGTCGTGACCATCTGGGTCGCGGCGAGCGCCCTGAGCTCCATCACCGTCGGCATCGTGCAGGGCGCGCGGGGCGTCCGGAGCTCGACGACGGACGACGTCGCCGTCTTCGTCGGTCTGCTCGCCATGGGCGTCGGCGTCCTCGTGGCCACGCAGATCGTGAGCCGCATCAAGGGCAGCGGCTCGATGGCGCAGGACTTCGGCCTGGCGCTGCGTCTCTCGGATTGGCCGTGGCTGGTCGCCGGCGCCGTCCTCCAGGTGGCGGTGCTGCCGCTCGTATGGCTGCTCGACGACGTCTCGCAGCACGGGGAGAAGAGTCAGCAGGTCGCGCAGGCGCTTCGGGACGGTCATGGTGCATTCGTCGTGCTCGCGGCTATTGGCGCCGTGACGCTGGCTCCCCTCACCGAGGAGCTGCTGTTCCGGGGCGTGCTGCTCCGCTCCCTCCTGCGGCGTTGCTCGCCGATGGTTGCGGTGCTCCTGAGCGCCCTGATCTTCGGTCTCGCGCACTTCCTGGACCCGGACTCCCGCCCGCTGCTCGCTCCCCTGATGCTGCTGGGGGTGATCTCGGCCGTCCGTGCTGTCCGCTCGGGCGATCTCTCGCAGTCGATCTGGCTCCACGCCGGCTTCAACCTCATCAGCGTCGTGTTCCTCCTGGCCGGCTGGTCAGGCGTCTGACCAGGGCAAACGCGCGCCTCATCCCCGGGATCATCCTGGTTCATCCCGGGATCATCCTCGAGAAAATTCCCAATTTCCGCCGACATCAGAGCATCGGGGAACAGCACCGGGCACCAGGTCCGGGCGGAGCACGAAGGGGGACCCGAGGATGCAGTGCAGCAGATGCGCCAGGGACGGGATGATCGAGATTCGGATGAAGATCGCAGGCGAGGACGTGACGTTCGCGAGCTGCGGGCGGTGTGAGCAGAAGCACTGGATGAACGCCGAGGGCCCGTTGGCCTTCCCACGCGTGCTCGAGATGGCCCGCGCCGGGCGCTGACAGCGAGCGCGCCTACGGCGCGCAGCCCGGCTGCCATGCTGAGCGCATGGACGTCGGGGAGTTGTCGGGGTTGGCGCCTGCCGCGCCCGACGACCACCTACGTTCGCCGATCACCACGGTCGATCAGGAGATCCCCCCGGTCGACCGTGACCTCCGGGCCGCTTGGCGGTGGACGGGCATCGGCGTCGTCACGGCGTGTTGCCTGGTCGTTCTCCTCCAGCTCCACGTCTCGCTGATCCTCCGGGACACCACCGCCAACGGTGGTGATCTCGGGGCCCACGTCTGGTTCCCGGCGTACCTCCGGGACCACTTGCTCCCGCAGCTCCGCGTTGCCGGCTGGACCAACGACTGGTTCGGCGGCTTTCCCGCAGGGCAGTTCTACTTCCCGCTCCCGGCGCTCCTGGTCGTCGTTCTCAACGCGGTGCTCCCGTACAACATCGCGTTCAAGATCGTCAGCGCCTCGGGCATCGTCGCCCTGCCCGCGGCTTCCTACGCGCTCGGCCGAGGCCTCGGGCTGCGTCGCCCGACACCGGAGCTCTTCGCCGTCGGAACGACGATCTTCGTGTTCTTCAAGGGCATCGGAGCAGTGCCCGGCGGCACCGACGCCACGATCCAGTTCAACCAGCGGATCATGGGCGGAACCGGCGTGAGCACGATGGCCGGGGAGTACTCCTTCGCCGTTGCGCTGGCGCTCGCGCTGTTCTTCCTCGGCGCGCTCGCGTTCTCCGTGCGCACGAGGCGTCGCCTCTGGCTGCCGGCGGTCCTCCTCGCCGCCGTCGCGCTGAGCCACATCATCGTTGCGATCTTCGCAGCGGTCGGCGCGGTCATCGTCGTGGCGTTCGCGCTCGGACGGACCTGGTCACGCAACCGGCTCGTGATCGGCGTCGGTCTCGCGATCGGCCTCGTCGCGTTCCTCCTCACCGCGTTCTGGTCGCTCCCGCTGGTCGACAACTTCGGGCTGACGGCGAACATGCGCTACGAGAAGCTCGTCCTGTACCACGCGTACCTGCTCCCCGGGGAGTTCACCTGGGTGTTCGTCCTGGCGGCGATCGGTCTCGTGGTCGCGTTCATCCGCTTCGATCGCGGCGTCCTGGCGATCGCGGCACTGACGCTCGTCTTCGGCCTGTTCTTCCGGTTCTGGCCGGAGCTCCACGTGTGGAACCTTCGCTTCCTGCCGTTCTGGTACCTGGGCGCGTTCCTCGTCGCAGCCTCGGCAGTCGGTGAAGCGACCCGGCCGCTCGCGCGGTGGGCGGGAGCGCTCGTGTCCGGCTCGACGGCGGAGCCGCCGCTCCGCGTCCCGGATCCCATCGCCCAGGACGACCGCGACGTCGCCGAGCGCCGGAGCTACCGCGCGACGACAACGTGGGTTGCGATCGGCATCACCCTGGTCCTGGCGACGGCCGGTCTCTGGTACTCGTACTCCACCCGGGGCTTCTTCCCCGACTGGGCGAACTGGAACTACAGCGGGTACCAGACGACCTCGACCTCGGTGAGCCAGCCGAAGTCGTACCCGGAGTACAAGAGCCTGATCGACACGATGCGCAAGCTCCCACCCGGACGCGCGCTGTGGGAGGGCGGCGACTCGCTCAACGTCTACGGCACGCCGCTCGCGCTCATGCTGCTGCCGTACTGGACGGACGGCCGCATCGCGTCGATGGAGGGTCTGTACTACGAGTCTGCGGCGAGCACGCCGTACACGTTCATGATGATCGCCCCGCTCTCGGGGACGACCGACGGCAGGTCCGACTCGTCGAATCCGGTGCGCGGCCTCGACTACCGGACCATCAGCGACTTCGACCTCGGCGTTCGCTACATGCAGATGGCGGGCGTGCGCTACTACATGGCGTACTCGGACGACGCGAAAGCGCACGCGGACGCGAACCCGAACCTGCACCTCGTCGCGACCGTTCCTGACCTGGACAAGAAGCCGCCCCTCGGTTGGAAGATCTACGAGGTGCGCGGGCACGCGACCGTGGCGCCCTTGCAGTACGAGCCGGTCGTCGTGAGCCACCCGAAGGCCCAGCGGCAGTCTCAGTGCTTCGGCGGCATCCCCGCGCAGAGCGATCAGAACCCTGAGCTGGGCCCGTGGGAGTGCGCGGCGGCACGGTGGTGGAACAACCCCGACGATCTCAGCCGACCGTTCGCCGCTGACGGCCCTTCGAGCTGGGAGCGCGTCGGCCAGGACGAGGTCGCGGCGGCGCCGAAGCGCGCGCTCCCGAAGGTCGAGGTCACCGACATCCACCAGGACGAGTCGTCGATCTCGTTCAAGGTGTCGCGCACGGGCGTTCCCGTCGTCGTGCGCACCTCGTACTACCCGAACTGGAAGGCGTCCGGCGCGCACGGCCCGTGGCGGCTGTCACCCAACGAGATGGTCGTCGTGCCAACGTCGAAGAACGTCTCGCTCCACTATTCGCGGACCCCCGTCGAGTGGCTCGGGTTCGCGCTCACCGTGGTGGGACTGCTGGCGCTCGGGGGTCTCGTCTGGTGGGGAGTGCGGCGTCGCCGCAAACGCAGCCGGCCGGGTGAGCCCGACCTACGACCGCCGCCACGGCAGCGCAACGAGGAGGGGAAAGCGGTCGATCCGGCGGTACGATGACCCTCCCGCCGGTTCCGGCGGTCGAGACCGACGAGGGCTCCCACTGTGGTCGACGCGCTCGACACCATCTTCAAGGCCTATGACATTCGCGGGATCTATCCCGACCAGCTCGACGACGCCGTCGCGAAGAAGGTCGGGAACGCGTTCGTGCGGTTCACGGGCGCCTCGCGGGTCGTGGTCGGGCACGACATGCGGCCGTCCTCGGAGCCGCTGAGCCAGGCGTTCATCCAGGGAGCCACGCTGGCCGGTGCCGATGTCGTCGACATCGGGCTCGCCTCCACCGACCTCACCTACTTCGCCTCGGGGCATCTCGATGCCCCCGCCGCGATGTTCACCGCAAGCCACAACCCTGCTCAGTACAACGGGATCAAGCTGTGCCGTGCCGGCGCGGCGCCGGTCGGCTCGACGACGGGCCTGTCGCAGATCAAGGAGGCCGTTGCCGCGGGGCTCATCGAGCGCGCCGAGGAGGCAGGGCGCGTCGAGCAGCGCGACCTTCTCGACGACTTCGCGGCGCACGTCCGATCGTTCGTCGACGTGCCCAACCTGCTTCCATTGCGAATCGTCGCGGACACGGCGAACGGCATGGGCGGGCTCGTCGTGCCGAAGGTCTTCGAGACGCTGCCGTTCGACGTCGAGATCATGTTCGGTGAGCTCGACGGGACGTTCCCCAACCATCCGGCGGATCCCATCCAGCCGGAGAACCTCGTCGCCCTCCGGGCGCGTGTGCTGGAGCGCGAGGCGGACGTCGGCCTCGCGTTCGACGGCGACGCAGACCGGGTGTTCCTCGTCGACGATCAAGGTGTGCCCGTGTCCGGGTCGACGACGACGGCGATCGTGGCGAAGGGGATCCTCGAGCGCACCGGGCCGGGCGAGAAGGTCGTGCACAACCTCATCTGCTCGAAGGCGGTCCCGGAGGTGATCCGGGAGATGGGCGGGGAGCCGATCCGTACCCGGGTGGGGCACTCCTTCATCAAGGAGGTCATGGCCGAGACCGGCGCGGTGTTCGGTGGAGAGCACTCTGCGCACTACTACTTCCGCGACAACTGGCGGGCCGACTCCGGGTCGATCGCCGCCATGGTCGTGCTGGAGCAGCTGTCCATCGCACGGCAGCCGCTCTCGGTCGTGCGCAAGCCCTTCGAGCGATACGCGCAGTCAGGGGAGATCAACTCGCAGGTCGACGACCCGCTCACGGTCATCGAGCGTGTCGCCGCGGCCTATCCCGGCGCCGAGCAGGATCGCCTCGACGGTCTCACGGTCGATCTCGGCGACTGGTGGTTCAATCTGCGTCCCAGCAACACGGAGCCGCTGCTGCGCCTCAACCTCGAGGCGGCCGACAAGGCGACGTGCGACACTCACACCGACGAGGTGCTCCAGCTGATCAAGTCCCCGTGACGACCGGCTGAGCACCAACCCGCAGACACGCGAGAAAGGAACGGATCGTGGCGCTCGATCCCCAGCTCCTCGAGATCCTGGCTTGCCCGCAGGACAAGGGGCCGTTGCTCTACTTCGCGGACGAGGACGCGCTGTACAACCCGCGCCTGCGGCGCCGGTACGCGGTCCGCGACGACATCCCGATCATGCTCATCGACGAAGCCGAGACGGTCTCCGACTCCGAGCACGAGCGCTTGACGAAGAAGGCCGAAGCGGACGGCATCCAGCCGACCTTCCAGGCGTAAGCGGGAAACGTGAGCGAAGCGCTTGACTCGCTCGACTTCCTGGGCGCGGTCGAGGGGCTCCCGGAGCAGCTGAGCGAAGCCCATGCGCGGGCGAACGATCAGCTCGCGTCGACCCCGCTGCTGAGCGCGGACGAGATCCGCAACATCGCGGTGCTGGGGATGGGCGGCTCCGGGATCAGCGGCGACGTGCTCAGCGCGGTGGCGAGCGGGGCCCTGCCGGTTCCCGTCAACGTGCTGAAGCAGATCCGGGTCCCCGGTTTTGTCGGCCCGGCGACGCTCGTCTTCGCCGTGTCGTACTCGGGCAACACCGAAGAGACGTTGTCGATGGCGAGCGGCGCGCTGCAAGCCGGCGCGCGTGTCGTCGCGATCTCGAACGGCGGTGAGCTCGCCCGTCTCGCGACCGAGCACGGAGCCATCCACGTGCGCGCGCCCGAGGGGTACCTCCCGCGAGCGGCGCTGGGCGCCTTGATCGCGCCGATGTTCGTGTGCCTCGGCAAGATCGGGATGCTCGAGGAAGTCGACGACATGCTGCACGGCGCAGTGGCGCAGCTCGGAGCGCGCCGTGACGAGTGCAAGCCGGACGTGCCTCCTGCGAAGAACGTGGCGCGCGAGCTCGCCCGGAGGATCGGGCGGACGATCCCCCTGATCTACGGCGGCGGCGCGCTCGGCAACGTCGCTGCGATGCGCTGGAAGTGCGACGTCAACGAGAACGCGAAGGCGCCTGCCTTCTGGTCGATGCACCCCGAGCTCGACCACAACGAGATCTGCGGGTGGGGCCAGCACGGCGACGTGACGCGGCAGGTCTTCACGCTGCTCGAGCTGCGCCACAGCTTCGAGCACGAGCGACTGGAGCCGCGATTCGCGTTCACGCGCAGCCTCATCGAGGAGGCGGTGGTGCAGGTGCTCGAGCTGCGTGCCGCGGGGGCGAACCGTCTCGCCCAGGTGCTCGATCTCATGTACGTGGGCGATTGGACGAGCTGCTACCTCGCGCTCGACAACGACGTCGACCCTGGGCCGATCGACGCCATCACACGCCTCAAGGAGGCGCTCGCGGAGGAACCGAGCCACTGACGGCGACCGAGCCGCGCGTCACGTTCCGCAGAGGCAGTGACCGCTGCGACGGGGATCGGGTAGCCTCGGACACAGGTCGGGCCCTCTGGGCTGTCATCCGGTGATCCGGGCCGACTCCCGATACACGAGGCGTCTTCGACGCGTGCTCAAGGGAGTTTGGACATGACAACCACCGACGACTTCAAGGTCGCCGATCTCTCGCTCGCCGACTTCGGCCGCAAGGAGATCGAGCTCGCCGAGGTCGAGATGCCGGGCCTCATGGCGCTGCGCGAGCGCTACGCCGCCCAGCAGCCGTTGCGGGGCGCGCGGATCACCGGCTCGCTCCACATGACGATTCAGACAGCAGTGCTCATCGAGACGCTCACGGCGCTCGGCGCCCAGGTGCGCTGGGCATCGTGCAACATCTTCTCGACGCAGGACCACGCCGCGGCCGCGATCGCAGTCACCGGTGTCCCGGTCTTCGCCTGGAAGGGCGAGACCCTCGAGGACTACTGGTGGTGCACCGAGCAGGCGCTCACCTGGCCCGGCGACGACGGTCCCAACATGATCCTCGACGACGGCGGCGACGCGACCTTGCTCGTGCACAAGGGTGTCGAGTTCGAGAAGGCCGGCGCCGTTCCGGACCCGTCGACCGCGGAGTCCGAAGAGCTCTCTGTCGTGCTCTCGCTGCTCACGCGGACCGTCGCAGAGGACCCGGAGAAGTGGCAGCGCGTCACGTCCGGGATCAAGGGCGTCACCGAGGAGACGACGACCGGCGTGCACCGCCTCTACCAGATGGCAGAGGTCGGCGGGCTGCTGTTCCCGGCGATCAACGTCAACGACTCCGTCACCAAGTCGAAGTTCGACAACCTCTACGGATGCCGGCACTCATTGGTCGACGGGATCTGCCGCGCGACCGACGTCATGCTCGCCGGGAAGATCGCAGTCGTGTGTGGTCACGGCGACGTCGGGAAGGGCTGTGCGCAGTCGTTGCGTGGCCAGGGAGCGCGCGTCATCGTGACCGAGATCGATCCCATCTGCGCGCTCCAGGCCGCGATGGAGGGCTACGAGGTCGCGACGCTCGACGACGTCATCGAGAGCGCTGATCTCGTGATCACCGCAACCGGGAACACGATGATCGTGTCTGCCGCGCAGATGGCGAGGATGAAGCACAACGCCATCGTCGGGAACATCGGGCACTTCGACAACGAGATCGACATGGCCGGCCTCGCGAAGGTCAACGGCGTCGAGCGCATCAACATCAAGCCGCAGGTCGACGAGTGGCGGTTCCCCGACGGGCACAACATCATCGTGCTCGCCGAAGGGCGGCTCCTGAACCTCGGCTGCGCCACCGGTCATCCGAGCTTCGTGATGTCGAACAGCTTCACGAACCAGGTGATGGCACAGCTCGAGCTGTTCGCGAACACCGAGCGGTACCCGGTGGGCGTCTACACGTTGCCGAAGCACCTCGACGAGGAGGTCGCACGCCTCCACCTCCACAAGCTCGGCGTCAAGCTGACGACGCTCAGCCGCCAGCAGGCCGACTACCTGGGCGTGCCCGTCGACGGTCCGTACAAGCCCGACCACTACCGCTACTGACCGCCCGAGCGGGGGACGGGGTGTCACACCCCGTGGGTACGGTCGGCGCGTGCCCGCGTTCGACGACGTCCTCGATGTC
Organism: Acidimicrobiia bacterium; assembly: GCA_036557185.1. Taxonomy (GTDB): domain Bacteria; phylum Actinomycetota; class Acidimicrobiia; order IMCC26256; family JAENVU01; genus DATBHZ01. The sequence continues at coordinate 22,324 of DATBHZ010000050.1, forward strand.
ATACTGCCGGCGACGTGTCCGGGCTGTGGGGCCGTCGGTGCGCCGGTATGCGCCGCATGCCGTGCAGGCGTGCGTCGCTCGCCGCGTCCGCCGCTCCCGCCCGGAGTGGATGCCGTGCGCGCCGCGTTCGTCTACGACGGCGTGGCGCGCGAGCTGATCGCGCGGCTCAAGTACCGCAACGAGCGCGGGGTCCTGCCCTGGGTCGTGGCTTGCATGGCGGAGGAGGTCGATCGTTCGTGGTCCTTCGACGTCGTGACCTGGGTGCCGACGACGGGCGCACGGCGCGCGGTGCGCGGCTTCGATCAGGCCGAGCTCCTCGCGCGTCGTCTCGCCGCGCGAGTCGGTGTGCGCCCGCGGAGCTGTCTCGCGCGGGGGAGCGGTGCTCCACAGACCGGGGCGCCGTGGGCGCGGCGACGCACCGGTCCGCCGCTCCTGGCGCGCGGCTCCCAGCGGGGCCGTCGGGTGCTCGTCGTCGACGACGTGCTCACGAGCGGGGCCACGCTCACCCGCGCCGCGGCGGCCCTGCGGGCCGGCGGCGCGTGCAGCGTCACTGCGCTGGTGGCAGCGTGGAGGCCGCCCGGTATCGGAGCCGCCCGCACCGGGGCCGCGCCGTACTCGCCTGGTCCGAACGCCTCACGCGATTCAGGCAAATATCCCCAAAATCGGGCAAATAGATAGATTCTTCTCAAGTCAGACATTGCTGGGGACGACGGATCATGCATGAAGCAAACGATGCGTCGGATCGATCCTCACCCGGAACGACTCCTCGACGGTCCCGGCGGTGCCCCCATCACGCGCGCCGCGCGCGTCTACGCCCTACGCGAGCAAGTGCGCACGTCTCGGTACCACCCTTCGTCCGAGGAAGTTGCGGAGTACCTCCTCGTCTGGCTCGAATAGGGTCGAGTCGCCGAGAGGGGACCCATGGACGTACGGGTACGAGGCAAGAACGTGCGGGTCCCCAAGGATGTGAGCGAGCGGGCCACGTCGAAGCTGTCGAGGCTCGGGCGCCTCGCGGCCGACATCACCGACGTCGAGGTCGACTTCTCCAAGGTTCGCAACCCGCGTGAGCCGCAGCCCCAGGTCTGTGAGGTGACGATCCACCTCAAGCGGGACGTCGTGAAGGCCCACGCCTGCGCCGCCGAGCCGATGACCGCCCTCGACCGCGTGGTCGACAAGGCCGAGCACCAGGTGTCGAAGCTGAAGTCGAAGCGGATCGGGCGATCACATGCCCGGAACCGCGCCGCGGCTCGGAGGCCGGCCTCGCCCGACGAGCCGGAGACGGCGGTGGCAGCGCCCGTCACCGAGCGTGACGGCGCCGCGGGAGCGCCCTCGGTCGTCCGGCGCAAGGAAGTCGACGCCAAGCCGATGTCCGTCGACGAGGCGGCGTTGCAGCTCGAGCTGCTCGACCACTCGTTCTTCCTGTTCACCGACGCGGCGAGCGGACACGCCGCGGTGCTCTACCGGCGGCGCGACGGCAACCTCGGCCTGATCCGGTCGACGGGTTGATCCCGCGCCCGATTCGCGGCGTCGGCTAGCGCGCGCATCCTTCAGACCGCGAGCATTGGCCCGTGCCGACTGCGGGACCGACCATCCGGGTGTTGATCGTCGATGATCATGCGCTCTTCCGGCGAGGGCTCGACCTGGTGCTGTCGGGTGAGCACGACATCGACATCGTGGGCGAGGCCGCAGACGGGATCGAGGCGGTGCAGCGTGCCGAGGAGCTCCTGCCGGACGTCGTGCTGATGGACGTGCGGATGCCGAGGGCCTCGGGCATCGAGGCGGCGCACACCATCCGCACCGCACATCCCGAGACCCGGGTCATCATGCTCACGGTCTCCGACGATGCGCAGGATCTCTTTGCGGCGGTCAAGGCCGGCGCGAACGGCTACCTGCTCAAGGAGGTCTCGATCGAGGAGGTTGCCGACGCGGTGCGCGCGGTGACCCTCGGACAGAGCCTGATCTCGCCCTCGATGGCGTCGAAGCTGCTCGACGAATTCAACCGGATGGCGGCCGGCGCCGAGGAGCGCCACCGGCAGGTGGCGCCGCGTCTCACGGACCGCGAGCTCGAGGTGGTGCGGGCAGCCGCCCGCGGCGCGACGAACCGCGAGATCGCGAAGGAGCTCGGCATCGCGGAGAACACGGTCAAGAACCACATCCGCAATGTCCTCGAGAAGCTGCACCTCCACTCCCGCATGGAGGCGGTCATGTATGCCGTGCGGGAACGTCTGCTCGATCTCGAGGAGTAACACCCCACCGGTACAATCGCCCGCGATGGGCCTGTGGAAGAAGATCCTCAATGCCGGTGAGGGCCGGAAGCTGAAGCTTCTCGAGGCGATCGCGCCCGAGGTGTCGAACCTCGAGAGCGAGATGGAGGCTCGGAGCGACGACGAGCTACGCGCGCTCACGGGCACCTACCGCGAGCGCGTCGACCGCGGCGAGGACCTGGACGATCTTCTGCCCGAAGCGTTCGCGACGGTGCGCGAGGCCGGGAAGAGGACGCTCGGCCAGCGCCACTTCGACGAGCAGGTCATGGGCGGCGCCGCGCTGCACCTCGGATGGGTCGCGGAGATGAAGACCGGTGAGGGCAAGACCCTCGCCTCCACGATGCCCGCGTATCTCAACGCGCTCGCCGGCAAGGGCGTGCACCTCGTCACCGTCAACGACTACCTGGCCAAGCGCGACGCCGAGTGGATGGGCCGCATCCACCGGTTCCTCGGGCTCGAGGTCGGGGTCGTCCTGCCCGACATCGACGACCCGGACGAGAAGCGGCGCGCGTACGCCGCCGACATCACCTACGGCACGAACAACGAGTTCGGCTTCGACTACCTCCGCGACAACATGGCCGGCTCCGTCGAGGAGCAGACGCAACGCGGGCACTTCTTCGCCGTCGTCGACGAGGTCGACTCGATCCTCATCGACGAGGCACGGACACCGCTCATCATCTCCGGCCGGGCAGACGACGCGCAGCAGCTCTACTTCCAGTTCGCGCGCGTGGCGAAGGGCCTGCAACGCGACCGCGACTACGAGGTCGACGAGGCGAAGCGGACGGTCGTCCCGACGGAGGAAGGCATCCACCGCGTCGAGGAGGCGCTCGACGTCAACAACCTCTACGAGCACGTCAACCAGAACTTCGTCCACCAGCTCCAGGCTGCGCTGCGCGCGAAGGAGCTCTTCAAGCCCGATGTCGACTACGTGGTTGCGGACGGCGAGGTCAAGATCGTTGACGAGTTCACCGGCCGGATCCTCGAGGGCCGGCGTTGGAGCGAGGGCCTCCACCAGGCCGTCGAAGCCAAGGAGGGCGTGCGGATCAAGGAGGAGAACCAGACCCTCGCGACCGTCACGCTGCAGAACTACTTCAAGCTCTACGACAAGCTCGCCGGCATGACCGGTACCGCCTACACCGAGGCGGGTGAGTTCGCGCACACCTACGGGCTCGAGGTCGTGACCGTGCCCACGCACCGTCCGCTCGTCCGGAGCGACGAACCCGACCTGATCTACAAGACCGAGGACGCGAAGTTCGACGCGCTGGCGAACGACATCGAGGAGCGCTACGAGCGAGGCCAGCCGGTGCTCGTCGGCACGATCTCGGTCGAGAAGTCCGAGAAGCTCGCCCGTCTGCTCGAGAAGCGCGGCATCGAGCACTCCGTGCTCAACGCGAAGCAGCACGATCGTGAGGCTGTCGTCGTCGCTCAGGCCGGGAGGGTCGGAGGGGTTACCGTCGCCACCAACATGGCCGGCCGCGGTGTCGACATCCTCCTCGGCGGCAACCCGGAGGGGCTTGCAGCCCAAGAGCTGCTGGCGCGCGGCTCGAGCATCACCGAATCCCCGGAGGAGTACGAGAAGCTCGTTGCAGAGCTCAGCTCGACCTGCAGCGAGGAGGGCGACCGAGTCCGCGAGCTCGGCGGCCTGTACGTGCTCGGCACCGAGCGTCACGAGAGCCGGCGCATCGACAACCAGCTCCGTGGACGCTCCGGTCGCCAGGGCGACCCCGGTGAGAGCCGCTTCTACCTCTCGCTCGAGGACGAGCTCATGCGCCTGTTCGCGACCGGCGCGATGAACTGGGTGATGGGCAAGACGTTCCCGGACGACATGCCGCTCGAAGCCCGGATGGTCACGAAGGCGATCGAACGCGCGCAGCACACGGTGGAGGACCGCAACTTCGAGATCCGCAAGGACGTCCTCAAGTACGACGAGGTGATGAACGAGCAGCGCAAGATCATCTATCGGCGCCGCCAGCAGATCCTCGACGGAGACGACCTGCGCGAGGACGCGATCGACGCGATCCAGGGCGCGATCGACCATGTGGTCACCTCGGCGTGCGGCACCGGCGACTACGCCGAGGACTGGGACATCGACGAGCTCATGCGGCAGGCCACCGACATCTTCCCGACGCGTGTCACGGAGGAGCAGGTGGCCGGCCTGCCCGGATCCGAGGCCGTGTTCGAGCTCATGTACGGCGACGCGATGGAGCAGTACGAGGCGCGCGAGCAGGCCATCGGTGAAGAGACGCTGCGCGAGATCGAGCGTCGCGTGATGCTCTCGGTGATCGACCAGCACTGGCGTGAGCATCTCTACGAGATGGACTACCTGCGCGAGGGGATCAACCTTCGTGCGATGGGCCAGCAGGACCCGCTGAGCTCGTGGCAGAGCGAGGGCTTCGACATGTTCGAAGCCATGATGGAGAGCATCAAGGACGACTTCGTCCGCTACGTCTTCCGTCTCGAGGTCGTCGCAGACGACCAGCCGCGGCGCCCCGCCCGCAATCTGCGGTACTCGGCAGCGGACGACCCGGTCCAGGGTCAGAGCGGCTTCGTCGCGGCGGCAACCGCCGGGCCGATCGAGGAGCTCGGCGCACCTCCGGCGATGGACGCCGCACCCGTGGCCGACGAGCCCGTGCAGCAGCAGCCGGTGCGCGTGGACAAGACGCCCGGACGGAACGAGCCGTGCTACTGCGGGAGTGGCAAGAAGTACAAGCTCTGCCACGGCCGGTAGATGCGTGACTTCTCGGACGACCTGACGGATCTCCGCAAGCGCGTCGCCGAGGCGGAGTCCTATCTCGGCATCGAGGCGGCACGCGCGCGCCTGGGAGAGCTCGAGACGGCTGTCGCGAAGCCCGACCTCTGGGACGACCCGGATGCCGCGCGCAGGGTCACCACCGAGCTGTCGGCGGTACGCGACGACGTGGAGCTGGTCGACACGCTCTCGAAGCGGATCGAGGATCTCGAGACGCTCTTCGAGCTCGGCCGCGAAGAAGGGGACGACTCGGTCGAGTCAGAGATCGAGTCGGGGATCGAGGCGTTGCGCGCGGAGCTTGACACCTTGGAGCTGCGCGCGCTCTTCACGGGCGAGTACGACGAGCGCGATGCGATCTGCATCGTGAGCTCGGGCGCCGGCGGCACCGACGCACAGGACTGGACCGCAATGGTGCTGCGTATGTACACCCGCTGGTCGGAGCGCAAGGGCTTCTCGGTGGAGCTGGACGAGGTCACCGAGGGCACCGAGGCCGGGATCAGCTCCGCAACCTTCATCGTGCGCGGCCGGTACGCGTACGGCCTCCTGAGCGCCGAGAAGGGGGTGCATCGCCTGATCCGTATCTCTCCCTTCGATGCGAACGCACGCCGTCAGACCGCGTTCTGTGCGTTCGACGCGGTCCCCGCCCTCGGCGACGCGGAAGCGCCGGACATCGACGAGAAGGATCTGCGGATCGACCGCTACCGGTCGTCGGGCGCCGGCGGGCAGCACGTCAACGTCACCGACTCGGCGATCCGCATCACGCACATCCCGACGGGGATCGTCGTGTCGTGCCAGAACGAGCGCTCGCAGCTCCAGAACAAGGCGAAGGCGATGCAGATCCTGGCAGCACGGCTCGCGGAGCGGCAGCGGCAGGAGCGCAAGGCCGAGCTCGACAAGCTGTCGGGGGAGAAGCGCGACGTGGCGTTCGGGTCGCAGATCCGCACCTACACCTTGCATCCGTACCAGCTCGTCAAGGACGAGAGGACGCGTTACGAGACGGGCAACGTGCAGGCCGTGCTCGACGGCGATCTCGATCCGTTCATCGAGGCCTTCCTCCAGTGGCGTCGGGCCGCGGCCTGAGCGCGCGGCTTTTGAACCCTTCGGAGGTCGTGCCGTCGAGCGTGACGTTCGACCGGTTGTCCTGAATTCGGTGTTCCCGGCGTCTAGCCTGGGCCGGTCTCATGATCCGCTTCGAGAGTGTCACCAAGACCTACAAAGGTGACGTCCTCGCACTGCGTGACGTCCACGTCGATGTCAACAAGGGCGAGTTCGTCTTCCTCGTCGGCCCCTCCGGCTCCGGAAAGTCCACCTTCCTGAAGCTGTTGCTGCGCGAGGAGATGCCGACGCGCGGCCGGATCATCGTCGCGGGTCGCGACATCACCAAGCTGTCGTCGTGGAAGGTCCCACAGCTGCGCCGGAACATCGGCTGCATCTTCCAGGACTACAAGCTCCTCCCGAACAAGACGGTCTACGAGAACGTCGCGTTCGCGTCCGAGGTGATCGGGCGCCCTGCGCACGTCACGCGGTCCCAGGTGCCGCAGATCCTCGATCTCGTGGGTCTCGCGAAGAAGGCCGAGAACTTCCCGAACGAGCTGTCCGGCGGTGAGCAGCAGCGCGTCTCGATCGCGCGCGCGTTCGTCAACCGGCCGCTGATCCTGCTCGCCGACGAGCCGACCGGGAACCTCGACCCCGCCACCACGACGGGCATCATGCGGTTGCTCGACCGCATCAACCGAACGGGAACCACCGTTGTCATGGCGACGCACGACCAGCGGATCGTCGACATGATGCGCCGGCGCGTGATCGAGCTCGATCGCGGCTCGCTGGTGCGCGACCAGGCGCGCGGCGTCTACGGAGTCGGCAGCTGATGTGGTCGAGGTTCAAGTACTTCGCGCGTGAGACGCTGATCTCGCTGCGCCGCAACCTGCTCATGACCGTGGCGGGCGTGCTCACCGTCACCGTGTCGCTGTTCATCCTGGGCGGCGCCCTCCTGAGCTCGTACCTGGTGGACCACGGGACGCAGCGCTGGAAGAACGGGATCTCGCTCGAGATCTTCCTGCAGCCCCACGCCACCGAGCAGCAGCAGAAGGAGATCCGCTCCCAGCTCAGCAACGACACGCTGGTGCGGAGCTACAAGTACGTCAGCCAAGAGGACGCCTACAAGGACTTCAAGCGCTGGGAGCCCGTCCTGGCGTCGTTCAGCAGCCCCTCGGACCTGCCCGTCTCGTTCCGGGTCGCGCCGAAGAACGCCGCCCAGACGATGACGATCGCCGACAAGTACCAGGTCGTGTCAGGGGTGAGCAGGGTCGTCACCGCCGACAAGACGATCAAGAACCTGCTCTCGCTCACCTCGAAGCTCAAGCTGCTGTTCGTCGCGCTGTTCCTCGCGCTGCTCGTTGCCGCGCTGTTCCTGATCGTCAACACGATCCGGCTGGCCACGTTCGCTCGGAGACGTGAGATCGAGGTGATGAAGCTCGTCGGCGCGTCGAACTGGTTCATTCGCGTGCCCTTCATGCTCGAGGGGCTGGTGCAAGGGCTGATCGGCGGCGCGTTCGCTCTCGCCGGCGTGTGGGCGCTGCGCATCGTGATCACGAACACTGTCGACCCGTCGAGCGACCTGTGGCGTGGTTGGTACATCAGCGGGCGCGACGGTGCCGTGGTCGGGTTCCTCGTGCTCGCCCTCGGAGCCGGCATCGGCGCCCTCGGATCGGTCCTCGGACTCCGCCGGTTCCTCGAGGCCTAACTCCCGCTCTTGCGCCTTCGGCGCAGGCCGCTCGGGCTCCGCTCCGAGCGAAAGTCGAGTGAAGCGGTCCAAATAAGGTTCGCCCCATGACCGTTCGCGAGCGCCTCTCTCGGCTCGCGGTCGACGTCACGCCGCTCCGCCATCGCGACTTCCGGCTGCTCTGGATCGGCGAGATCTTCTCGGAGACGGGCTCGAACATCACGCTCGTCGCGGTCTACGTGCAGGTGCAGCACCTGACCGGTTCCGTGTTGGCCGTCGGTGCGATCGGGCTCTTTCAACTCGTGCCCTTCATGCTCGCGTCGCTGTTCGGCGGCCCGGTCATCGACCGTCTCGATCGTCGCAAGCTGCTCCTCGGCGCGCAGGGTGCGCAAGCCGTCGGCTCGGGCTTGCTGCTGCTGGGTGCGTTGCACGGCAATCCGCCGGTCGCGCTCGTCTACGTGGCCGCGGCGATCGTCGCGGGTTGCGCGGGCTTCTCGCTCGCGACGCGCGCCGCGATGACACCCAACCTCGTCCCGCCGGAGCGGCTCCCGTCCGCGCTCGCGATGAACCAGATCATGTGGAACACCGCGCAGATCGCCGGTCCCGGTCTGGCGGCGCTGATCTTTGCCGCGGCACCCGGCGGCTTCAGCTGGGCGTACGGCGCCGACTTCCTCAGCTTCGCGGCGACGATCGCGGCGGCAGCTCTCATGCGCCCGCACCCGCCGCTCGAGGTGACGCCGGGGTCGGGGGAGGGCTCGTCCTGGGAGCGGCTCAAGGACGGCGTGCGCTACCTCAAGGGGAAGGAGGTGCTCCAGTCGACCTTCATCATCGATCTGATCGCCATGATCTTCGGGATGCCGCGGGCGCTCTTCCCGGTGCTCGCTGCAACCCAGTTCCATGCCGGAGACTCCGTCGCGGCGCTGCTGTTCCTCTCACCTTCGATCGGCGCCGTGATCGCTGCGCTCGCCTCGGGATGGGTTCATCGCGTCGCGCGCCAGGGTGCGGCGATCGTCACCTCGGTCGTGGTCTGGGGGTGCGCCATCGTCGCGTTTGGGCTGGTGGGGGACCGTCTCCTGCTCGCCTGCTCCTTCCTGGCGGTGGCGGGAGGCGCCGACGTGATCTCGGCGGTGTTCCGTTCCACCATTCTCCAGGCGACAGTCCCCGACGACCTGCGCGGGCGCCTCTCGGGGATTCACATCATGGTCGTGGGCGGTGGGCCGCGGATCGGCGACGCCGAAGCCGGTCTGATGGCGAGCGCGTTCAACCCTGGGGTCTCGGTCGTTTCCGGGGGCATCCTCTGCGTGCTCGGCGTCGGGGTGCTCTCGATGGTTTTCCCCAGATTCCCGCGCTACCGCGCCGGCGAGCCGGCATGAGCCCCGTTTGACTCACGCCCGCGAACGCGCTCGGATGAGCCCGTCATGGCTGGATCTCCGGCGACGCCGCTGCCCAGGAAGCTCGGGATCGTGGAGGGCACGCGGCTCGCGTTGCTCGCGCCGCCGCGCGGCTTTCAACGCGCGCTCGGCCCGCTGCCCGACGGAGTCGAGATCCGCACGCAAGCGCGCGGCAAGATCGATGTCATCCTCTTCTTCGCGACACGTCGTCGCGAGCTCGAGCGTCGCTTTCCGGTGATGGCGCGCGCTTTGCAACCCGCGGGCGGTCTGTGGGTCGCGTGGCCGAAGAAGGCTTCGCAAGTCGCGACCGACCTGACCTTCGAGCCGGTGCAGGAGATCGGTCTCGCGTCCGGTCTCGTCGACAACAAGGTGTGCGCGATCGACGACACGTGGTCGAGCCTGAGGTTCGTGCACCGCTTGGAGGACCGCCCGTCGACGAACGGGTCGAAACACCCGTAGCAGCGCCCTCGGTGGGGGGTGCGAGACTGGACCCGTGTGCGGCCGGTACGTCCAGGCGTCTTCGCCGGAGCTGCTCGTCGAGCGCTTCGGGGTGGAGCGGCTCCAGCTCCCCGAGCAGCCCGGTGAACGGGAGCCGGACTACAACGTGGCCCCCCGCAAGCCCGTCCCGGGGGTCATCCAGCGGGACCAGCGGGTCCTCGAGGAGCTGCGCTGGGGGTTGATCCCGTCCTGGGCCACCGACCCTCGCATCGGGGACCGGCTCATCAACGCCCGGGCGGAGACCGTGCTCGAGAAGCCCGCGTTCCAGCACGCATTCCGGAAGAAGCGGTGCATCCTGCCCGCCGACGGGTTCTACGAGTGGGAGGCGGTCCCGGGCCAGAAGCGCAAGCGAGCGGTCTTCGTTCACGCACGTGACGGTGAGCCGTTCGCGTTCGCCGGGCTCTGGGAGGTGTGGCGCGACCCGAGCGAGCGCGACGCCGGATGGCTCCCGACATGCACCATCGTCACGACGCGCGCGAATGCGCTGCTCCAGCCCGTCCACGACCGGATGCCCGTGATCCTGCCGGAGACGGCGTGGGACGAGTGGCTCGATCCCACGAACGAGGATGTCGCCGGCCTGTCGCAACTGCTCGTGCCTTTTCCCGACCGACTCATCGAGATGTGGGCGGTCGGCAGCGCCGTGAACGACGCGAACAACAACGGCCCGGAGCTGCTCGCGCCGGTCGAGCAGGCGCAACTGTTCGAATAGCCTCGCCCCGTGGAGTACGCGGATCTCATCGAGGCCATCGAGCGTGAGGCGTCCGGGCTCGCCACGGCGGCGCGCTCAGGCCCGCTCGATTCGCCGATCCCGTCGTGTCCCGGCTGGACGATGCAGAAGCTCGTCCGCCACACCGGGTCTGCGTTCCGGTGGTCGAGCACGGTGCTCGAGACGCGCAGAGCCGTCGGCCCCGAGGGCGTCGATCGACGCGTCCCCGATGCGGTGGACGAGTACCCGGAGTGGCTCGAGGCGAGCGCGGCAGGGCTCGCCGAGACGCTCCGCCGCACCGATCCCGGCACCGGGACCTGGGCGTGGGGCGCCGATCAGCACGCCAGGTTCTGGGCACGACGTATGGCCCACGAAGCCGCCATCCACCGCTGGGATGCGCAGCTGGCCGCGGGTGGCCCCGAGCCGCTCGACGGCGCGCTCGCCGTCGACGGGATCGACGAGCTGATCGACAACGCGCCGTTCCACCCCAACATCGCTGCGGTACGCGGCTCCGGAGAGACGATTCACGTGCACGCGACCGATCGTGAGGGCGAGTGGCTGTTCCGGCTCGACCCGAGTGGCCTCGTCGCCACGCGAGAGCACGCGAAAGGCGACGTCGCGGCGCGCGGTACGGCGTCGGATCTCTCCCTCGTGCTCCACGGCCGGCTCCCGCCATCCGCGGTCGAGACGTTCGGAGACGCAGCCTTGCTCGAACGCTGGCAGTCCGAAGTTCGCGTCTGACGGGAGCCAGTGCGCGGATGGACGCACGGTGGAGCGACTTCTACGTGACGATCGGCGGCGCTTCGGCGGCGCTCACAGGTCTGCTCTTTGTCGCCGTCGCGTTGCGGCCGCGCGAGATTCGGTTGTCCCCGCTGATGCTGGGCCGTGCCCGGTCTGCGTTCTACGGGTTCACGACTGTTGTGCTCGTCGCGCTGCTGGCGCTCGCGGGGACGGCTTCCCGATGGGTGGGACTCGCGCAGCTCGCCGTCGTGGCGGTCGTGCTGACGTTCTCGATGCCGTTCACCCTGGCCGCGTGGCGCGCGCGCAGCCTCAACTATCGGAGAGCGTTCGTGTACCACGTCGGTCTGGCACTCGTAGCGGTCGCCGGCATCCTCCGCCTGATCCGGGGCGTGCGGCCGCACGTCGAGGCGTTGCTAGGAACAGGCGTGTTGCTCCTGCTCGCGATCGCTCTGAGCAACTCGTGGCAGCTCGTGATCTCGCATCAAGCCGACGACGACGCCGAACCGACCTGATCGTCCTTGTCAGTCGTGTCCGCCGGCGTCGGGGTCGAGGGCGTTGCGGAGCAGATCGATGACGTGCTCGCGGCGTTCCTTCAGCGCCGCCGGTGAGACCGGATCGTCGTCGATGAGCCGCTCGATGAAGAGCGTGTCGGAGAGGTAGGAGAGCACCGCGCCATATCCGGTCAAGATCAGTTGTCGGGCGTCGTACTCACGGAGTCGACCCGCCGCCATCTCTCCCTCGATGAACCCGACCGCGCGCTCGAACTGCGGCCGGAGCACACGTCCCACCTCGGCAGTCAGCATCGGACCGCCATCGAGCGCCTCGCGCCTGATGAGGCGCACGAGGTCGGGGTGCTCGTCAAAGTACCGGAAGGCCGCACGCAACACCCGCTCGACCTGGTCCCAGCCCTCGACCTTGCCGGTGATCGCCTCGTCGACGAGGTGCTGCCATGCGCCGAGCTCCTCGGTGAGCACCGCGCCGTAGAGCTGTTCCTTCGACGGGTAGTGGTAGAGCAGGCTCTGACGCCGGATCCCCACGTCGGCTGCGATGTCGTTGAGGCTGGTGCCGTTGAAGCCCTGCTCTGCGAACCGCCGCCGGGCGACCTCGAGGATGACCGCCTTCGTGCCCGGGCCGCCGGCGGCTTCCATCACTCCAACCTAGGTCTGGCGGGCGGGCGCCATCACGCGGAGCACCTCGCGGGTGCGCTCGGGGTCGGCGATGATCATCGGAGCGGGCGTCGTGATGCCGTTCTCGACGTACCGCAGGACATGGTCCCGGCACGCCTCGGGAGAGCCCGAGACGATCAGCTCGTCGAGCACGGTGTCGGGGATCGCCTCGGTCGCCGCCTTTCGGTCACCTTGCTTCCACGCCTCCCACATCGGTGCGAGCACGTCGCCGCGGCCCACCCACTCGTGGAAGGCGGCGTAGACAGGGACCGTGAGGTATGCCGCGATCATTCGGCGGCCGAGGAAGCGCACCGCGTCTCGGTCCTCGTTCGGCACCACGAAGATGCGCGCGGCGACCTCCTTGTCGGGTCCGACGATCGGCGCGACCGTCGAGACGTCGTCGGCGGACAGCCAGTTGACGATCGCGCCGTCCGCTTCTCGGCCGCCGAGCCGCAACATCCCTTCGCGCAACGCGCCGACGAGGATCGGAGGCTGTTGCGCGACCCGCACGCCCATGCGGAAGCCCTTCACCGAGAAGGTCTCGTAGTCCTCGGTGACCTTCTCGCCGGCCAGAGCAGCGCGGAGGAAGCGGATCGTGTCGCGCACGTGCTGGTACGGCTTCTCGAAGGGGATGTCGTTCCAGCGCTCGACGATGACCTGCGACGACGTCCCGATGCCGACGGCCACCTTGCCGGGGTTCGCGTCGCAGAGGCTCGCGATCGACTGCGCCAGCAGCGCGGGACCGCGCGTGAACACGGGGATCACGGCCTGGCCGAGCCGGAGCGAGGGCGCCCAGGCCGCGGCGAGCGCCAACACCGTGAAGGCGTCGTGCCCGTCGGCCTCCGCCGACCACACGTCCGTGTAACCGAGATCCACGAGCTCCTCGAACCAGCTCCGGTGCTCGTGGAGCGGCACGCCGGAGAACGGCACGGTGACACCCCATCGCTGTTCCATCGCTAGCGCCTCCCCTGTGAGCTCGCGGTCGGCGCCTCTTCGCCCGGCCGGTCGCGCCACGCGCGCACGATCGTCGACTGGCTCGCCGTCCCCAGCAAGGTGCCGTCTTCCGCCCACAGGTGGACGAGCCCGTGGCCGAAGCCGTGGTCGATCGCGTGGACGCGGATGTCGGCGAGGATCCATTCGGTCGACGCGCGCTGCGCGATACGAAGCGTGTTGTCGAGGCTGTTGCCGCCTGCGCGCGCGCCGAGGGACTGCGAGATGCCGAACGGGACGTAGTCGCCGATGATCGCCAACGTTGCGGCCGACAGCTCCAACAGGCCGGGCAAGCGCACCCAGAGTGCGCAACGGCCATTGCCGGGCGTGCCGTCGAGCTCGTCGAACGTGCGCGCGTCCGCCATGCGCATGTCGATGCGGTCCATGATCGTGTGCTCGTGCCGCTCCTGCAGCTCGCGGTGTGGGCACGCCTCCGGGTCCGGGACCTCCGGGCGAACCGCCCACTCGCCCTGGAACGGCGACGGGCGCTTCCCGAGCGCCGCGTTGACGGTGAGGATCTCGTCGCCGTTCACGCTGGCGATGGCTCTGGCCTGCGAGATCTGGTGACCGCGCACCACCTCGTTGACATTGATGCTCATGACCGACGGAGGCCGCGCATACGAGAGGTACTGGCCGGTGGCCCACACGAGCGGGCGACCGGTCACCTGCTCGAGGGCCTCGACGCACGCTCCGAGCCCGCACCCGCCGAAGAGCGTTCCCATACCGGAGCACAGGGACTGCACGATCGGGAGACGCCAGTGGAGCGGGTCCTCGGTCGGTAGCAACCCGTAGAAGTCGAGGGCATTCAAGACGCTGGAGGCTACGCGTATAGCTGCCCTCGCGTGGAGCCGAGGAGGGGGCCGAAGGCGAGGAAAAGCGGCGCACGTATCGTGCGCCGCCCGAGCCGGGGCCCGAGCGGCCTGCGACGAAGTCGCAAGAGCGGGAGAGTAGTTTCGGGAATCCGTGGAAGGCTCCTGTCGTTGTCCGGTGCCGTGACAACGCTCCGTACCCCTATCGCGGAAGTCCCGTCGAGCCGGCAGCTCGAGGGAGGGGGCTTCGTGGTGCACCGGCCGTTCCCGACGCCACGCGTCCCCATGGTCGATCCGTTCCTGCTCATCGATCACATGGGCCCCGCCGACTACGCGCCGGGCGAGGCCGTCGGCGCGCCCGACCACCCGCACCGCGGCTTCGAGACGGTGACGTACATGCTCGAGGGAGCGTTCGAGCACGAGGACTCGGCGGGCCACAGAGGCCGCATCGGCCCCGGTGACGTCCAATGGATGACGGCCGGCGCCGGCGTGGTCCATTCCGAGATGCCGTCGGCGGCGATTCGTCGCGACGGCGGACGCGTCGAAGGATTTCAGATCTGGGTGAACCTTCCCGCCTCGGACAAGATGGTCCAGCCCCGCTACCAGGAGTACACCGCTGAGCAGATCCCGACGGTCGATCTGCCCGACGGTGTCGAGGCGCGCGTGATCGCCGGATCGGTGAACGGTGTCCGGGGAGCGGTCGAGACGCACACGCCGATGACGTACCTGCACGTCTTCCTGCCGGCGGGTGCCAAGGCGCAGTTCGAGGTGCCGAGCTCGCAGAACGCGATCGTCTTCGGCGTGCACGGCGCCGGCGCGGACGTGCTCACCGTGTACGACCACGACGGCGACACCGTCGAGGTCGCGAACTCCTCCGACGAAGAGCGTGACGTGCTCGTGCTCGCCGGGGAGCCGCTCGGGGAGCCGGTCGCCCGCTACGGGCCGTTCGTGATGTCGACACCCGAAGAGATCGAGCAGGCCATCTCCGACTTCCAGTCGGGCCACTTCGGCGAGATCGCCCGCACCTGACCGAAGGCGAGTAAAAGCGGCGCACGTATCGTGCGCCGCCCGAGCCGGGGCCCGAGCGGCCCGCGACGAAGTCGCAAGAGCGGGAAGCAAGCCCGAAGGCGAGGAAAAGCGGCGCACGTATCGTGCGCCGCCCGAGCCGGGGCCCGAGCGGCCCGCGACGAAGTCGCAAGAGCGGGAAGCAAGCCCGAAGGCGAGCGCATCGGGTTCCGCGTACGCTGCCTGGCCATGGCAGAGCTCGTCAGCACACCGTTCGCCGAAGGCTTCCGGTTTCCGGAAGGTCCGCGTTGGCACGAAGGGCGCTTGTACTTCTCCGACCAGCACGACGGTGTCGTGCGCGCGCTCGCTCGCGACGGGATCGTCGAGGAGATCGTGAAGGTCCCCGAGGGACCCTCGGGGATCGGCTGGATGCCCGACGGCACGATGCTCGTGGTGTCGATGCAGGACCGCAAGGTGATGCGGTTCGACGGGACGAGCCTCACCGTGCACGCGGATCTCTGGGATCTCGCGCCGTGGCACTGCAACGACATGGTGGTCGACGGTGTCGGGCGCGCGTACGTCGGCAACTTCGGTTTCGATCTCTACACGGAAGGTACCGCTCCAGTCTCGACCAACATCGTGCTCGTCGAGCCCGATGGGAGTGCGCGCACGGCAGCGGAAGAGCTTCGCTTTCCGAACGGCACGGTGATCACGCCCGACGGCAAGACATTGATCGTCGGCGAGAGCTGGGCCGGCGAGCTCGCTGCGTTCGACATCGGCGCCGACGGTTCGCTCTCCAACCGCCGCTGCTACGCGAAGCTCGAGGGCGCGGTGCCCGACGGCATCTGCCTCGACGCCGAGGGCGCGATCTGGTCGGCGTGCCCGATGAGTGGACGGATCGTGCGCGTGCGAGAGGGCGGCGAGATGACGGACACCGTCACCGTCTCCCGAAAGGGAGCGTTCGCCTGCATGCTCGGCGGGAGCGACCGCCGCACGCTGTTCATCTGCGCGGCGGACGAGAGCGATCCGGACAAGTCCGCCGAGCGGCGTGGCGTGATCGAGACGGTCGACGTGACCGTGCCGGGCGCAGGGTGGCCCTGAGCCTCAGAACTGGGGCATCGAGGGCTGCGCGCCGGTCTTGGCCTCCTCTGCGCGCGCCTCGGCGAGCACGAAGTGCGAGTCGTCACTGAGGATCACGAACCGCTCGTTCACGATGGCGTCGACCACCCGCTCGGCGAGCGCAGACGGTTCCATCCCCGAGTCGATCATGCCTTTCAGCATCGCCCCCACGGGCGCGTCGTCGACG
>DATBHZ010000051.1:0-2538 GCA_036557185.1 Acidimicrobiia bacterium
GACTACCCAGTACCTCGACGAGGCCGATCGCCTTGCGGACCGCATCGCAGTGATCGACCACGGCCAGGTGATCGCCGAGGGCACGTCCGACGAGCTCAAGGACCGGATCGGTGGCGAGCGCCTCGAGGTCACGCTCGACGACGCGGCCGACATCCCGGGCGCGATCAGCGCACTGTCGTCGATGTCCGATGACCGGCCGGAGTGCGACGGCCCGATCGTTCGCCTGCCCGTGCGTCAGCACCGGGGAGCGATCGTCGAGGCTGTGCACAAGCTGAGCGACGCCGGGATCGGAGTCGATGATCTGGTGCTGCGCTGGCCGACGCTCGACGACGTGTTCCTGACACTGACTGGGCACGTCGCCGAGGAGGAGTCGGCCGACGGGGACTCGCCACGCGCTTCGGAGCGAAGCGATGAGCGTGACGAGGCGGCCGCATGAGGCGGCTCGTCTCCGACACGCTGGTGATCGCCGAGCGCAACCTGATTCGCCTCCCGCGCGCGCCGGATCTGCTGCTCGCGTTCACAGTGCAGCCGATCATGTTCGTGCTGCTGTTCCGCTACGTGTTCGGCGGCGCGATCCAGACGCCGGGCTACTCCTACGTCGACTTCCTGATCCCGGGGATCATCGTGCAGAACATCGCGTTCGGCGGCTTCGTCACAGCGCTGGGCCTCAACGAGGACGTCCACAAGGGCCTGATCGACCGCTTCCGATCGCTACCGATGGCGCGTCCCGCGGTGCTTGCGGGGCGGACGACCGCCGACATCGTCACGAACACGCTGTCGATGACGGTCCTGCTCGTCACCGGAGTGATCATCGGGTTCTCGTTCCATACGAACTTCTGGCACGCGATCGCGGGCGTCGGGCTGTTGCTGCTGTTCGGCTACGCGTTCTCGTGGGTGTTCGCCTTTCTGGGGCTGCTCGTGTCAAGCCCGGAGGCCGCGAACTCGGTTGGGTTCATCGCCGTGTTCCCGCTGACGTTTATCTCTTCGGCGTTCGTCCCGGTCGACTCGATGCCCGAGCCGCTGAAGTCATTCGCGATGGTCAACCCGTTCACGATCGTCGTCGACGCAATGCGCTCCCTGTGGCTGGGCGCGCCGGCCCACAACTACGTGTGGGGAGCGGTCGTCTGGTCGCTCGTGATCATCGCTGTGTTCTCGCCGCTGGCGGTCGCTAGATACCGGAAGGCGGCAGGGCGCTCGTAAAGCTCGCGATCGCCTCGGCGGTCTGGTCGGGGAGCTCGGTCGGGGGCGAGTGCTGGCAGTCGAGCTGCACGCGGGTGATCGGGCCCTGGGCTCGGTGCTCGATCGAGTCGAGCTGAGCCATCGTCCCGTACTGGTCGCGGGTGCCCTGGATCAGGAGCAGCGGCGCGCTTATCGCCTCGACCTCGCGTTCAATGTTCCACTGCGGGAACTCCGGGTGCAGCCAGACGTCGTTCCAGCCGTAGAAAGCGGCGTCGGGGTCGCGGTGGTGGCGCGCCATCCGGTCTCGCAGGTCCGTCCTCTCGAACGTCTCCTTCGTCTGGCGGATCTCCGCCAGGCACATGTCCTCGACGAACACGTGCGGCGCGATCGCAACGACCGCCGTGACCGGATGATGCGCCGCGTAGATGAGCGCGATCGAGGCGCCATCGCTGTGGCCGACGAGTATTGGCTCTTCGATCACAAGCGTCGTGAGGAGCTCGGGCAGGACCTCGAGCGCCTCCTCGTGCATGAACGCCGGGGTCCGCGGCGTTGGCGGCGGGTCGGACTGTCCGTGCCCGTAGCGCGAGAACGCAATCGTTCGACGGTGCGTGGTCGCCGCGAGCCGCTCGGGGAAGCCGCGCCACAGGCCCACCGAGCCGAGGCCCTCATGCAGCAGGAGCAGCGGGGGTTTGTCGGCCTCCCCGGGGACGTCGAGAAGCTCGATCTCGCCTGCAGAAAGCGCTGTCCGTCCGTGCCCGTCGTCCACCCGTTTTTCCTTCGCCGTACGACACTTGACTTGCGCCCGCGCGCCTATAGTGTGGCAACTCGCCTGCCGGTCGGAGAGCGGAGGGAACGATGGAACGGCGCAACGCAAGCACGTTGCTCGACGGGGTCCTAGAGGCCGGTCGCGCGGACGAGATCGCGCTGGTCACGGAAGAGGGAACGGTCTCCTACGGCGAGCTGGGGAGGATGGTCGCCGCCGTCGGGTCTTACTTGAATGGCCTGGGCGTGCAGCGCGAGCAGCGCGTGCTGATGGTGCTCGACGACTCGCCCGCGTTTCACGCGACGTTCCTGGGCGCGATGCGCATCGGCGCCGTGCCCGTTCCGGTCAACCCGATGGACCGGGTCGACAACCACGTCTACTACCTGGAGGACAGCTACGCGAAGGTGCTCGTGATCGAGGCCGCGCTGCTGCCGAACCTCGAAGCGATGCTGGCTGCGCGCCCCGACGTCCAGGTGGTCGTCGTGGGAGGCGAGGTCGGCCGCCACACGCAGTTCGACTACATCGTCGCGGACGGCGACGACCTTCGGGCTCCGGCGGACACGCATCAGGACGACATGGCGTTCTGGCTCTACAGC
>DATBHZ010000052.1:0-4347 GCA_036557185.1 Acidimicrobiia bacterium
GCAGTTCGACGACGACCCCGCCGGCTTGGTCGTCGCGTGTCGGCGGCTGTTGGCGCATCATCCGACGTCTGCACCGCTGTGGTGGCTGTGCGCGCGCGTGCTCGGAAGCTCGGAGACGGGCGACGCGGCCTGGGACACATGGCGCGCGTTCCGGTCGGACACCACCCCGGAGCGGGTTGCGACCGCGATCCCGTTCCTCCACGAAGGGCGCGTGGCCGTCTACGGATGGCCCGAGCTCATCGCCAGCGGGCTTGCTGAACGGCTGGACCTGGAGCTGATCGCCGTCGCGCCCCCTGAGGGCGACATCGCCCTGTCGCGGAGGCTACGCAACGCGGTGCAGCCCGTCCGAGTTGTCGGCGAGACCGAGCTGCTCGCGCTCGAACCGACCCACCTGCTCGTCGACGCGGTTGCAGCGGGTGGCGGCACCACCCTCGTGTCGACGGGCGCCGGTTATCTCGCAGGCACCATGTGCGATCTGGGTGCGACGGTGATGCTCGTCGCCGGGCTCGGTCGAGCGCTTCCGGAGCGGCTCTTCGGTGCCTTGCTCAACGCGATCGGCGACGACCCGACGCTCGAAGCCGTCAGTGCCAACGTCTTCTCGAGCATCATCGGACCGAACGGCATCGAGTCGATGAGCGCGTTCGCGCGTCGGGCCGACGCACCTGCAGCGCCAGAGCTGCTCCGCCTCCCAATCTGACGGCGAGCTCCGCCGACGCCGGCGCCTACTGACCGATCGCGGGCGGGACGCCGGAGTCGGGCCCGTCGCGGCGCCACGAACGAACGACGACCACGCCACGGTTCCCGACGGCCGTCGACGCACGGACTGCGCGCTTGCGCATGACCCAACGCTTGGGCACCGCGCGCACCGGAGGCAGGAGCAGAAGGAGTCCCGCCGCTGCCGTCACGAAGCCGGGGAAGATCAGGAGCAGCCCGGCGAGCGCCAGCAGCGCGCCGTCGATCATGTGCGCGGTCGGGACCTGGCCCGTCTGGAGCTCGCCCCGCGCCCGGCGCAACACCCCGACGCCCTGGCGCTTCACCACGTAGGCGCCCAGCAATGAGACCGCGAGCAGGATCAGAGCCGCCGGCAGGTAGCCGATCCAGCTGCCGATCAGCACGAAGACGATGACCTCGAGGAGTGGGAGCGCGATCAGCGCCGCGAACACCATGTATCCAGGGTACTGAGCCCCCGCCCCACCCAGCGCGCGAGCGCGGCTGCGATCAGACGTCGAGTGCGAGCGACGGCGCAGCGGCGAGCGCCGTCCCCGGAATCTCCTCGGTTTGGTGACGCAGCTCCTCGACAGCATCCAGCTGGCGCTCGAGCTGGCGGCGGCGCGTGCCCGCCAGGTCGTCATAGGCCTTCGTGGCCTGCTCGAGCCGGGTCCCCACGGTGTCCATCTTGGCGACGAAGGGCTCCCATTGCTGCCGGAAGCGCGCGAGCAGGTCGAGGATCTCGTTCGCCGTCCGCTCGAGGCGGAAGTTGTCGACGGCCTGGCGCACGACCGCGAGCACGGCGAAGAGCGTGAGTGGCGAGCACATCACCACCTGTGCCTTCAGCGCGTCGTCGAGCAGGGTGCTCGCGTGCTCCTGAATGAACCCGTAGAGCTGCTCGTTGGGGATGAAGAGCAGCACGCAGTCGACGGTGTCGGCCTCGGAGTCGGTGTACTTCCGGTCCGCGAGCTCCTTGACCTTGCTCTTGACGTCGGAGAGGAACGCGTCGCGGTAGCGGCGCTCTTCGACGTCGTTCGCCGCGTCGAGATATCGCAGGTAGTTGTCGAGCGGGAACTTGACGTCCATGTAGAGGACGGCGCCGCGCGGAAGCAGGAAGGTGAAGTCTGGGATCCCGGAACCTCCGGCAACGGCCTTCTGCTTGCGGTACTGCACGCCCTCGAGGAAGCCGGCGAGACGGAGCACGTCCTCCGCCATCCGCTCTCCCCACTGACCGCGCGCTTTCGAGCTGGACAGCGCCTCGCGCAGGCCCTGCGTCGTGTGCGACAACGCGTCGATCCCCGCCTGCTGCTGCTCCAGCACACCGCGCAGCACATCGAGCTTCGACGAGCGAGCATCCTCGAAGGCGGTCACGAGGCCGCGCATCTCGGCGAGGTCTCCGTGCAGCGCGCGCATCTGCGTGCCGAACACCTCGCCGCGCCTGTCGAGCGCCGCGGCCGAGAGCTCCCGGTCGGTCAGCCGCTGTGCCCGATCACGGTCGATCAGCTCCTGGACGACGCGCTGCTGTGCCTCCCCCGCAGCCTGAGCGACCTGCGCGGTGAGGCCGGACGCGTCGACACGAGGGCGCGTGCGTACGAGCGACGCACAGACCATGGCGAGCAGCCCGACGGCCAACAGGAGGCCGGCGAGCAGGATCACAACAACGACACTCATGATTCCCGCTCTCGGCCCTTCGGGCCGGGCCGCTCAGGCCACGCTCGCTGCTCGCCGGGATACCCGGCTCGCGGTCGCTCACTCATGTACAGAGCGTCGCATGGGGGTGCGACACCTTCAGAAAGTGCCGCCGTCCACGGTGATCTTGACCCCGGTGACGTAGCCTCCGCCGCCCGACACGAGGAAACGCACGACGTCGGCGACCTCCTCGGGGGTGCAGACGTGCCCGAACGGCGAACCCGCGTCGAGAGTGTGGATGTCGTCGACGCCCATCGCGCCCTTCACGAGCCGGCGGCCCATCTCCGTCTCGACGAGCCCGGGCGCGACCACGTTCACGTGGATCCCGTTGCGCCTCTCCTCCTTCGCGAGCGTCATCGCGAGCGCCTCCAACCCCGCCTTGCCGATGTTGTAGGGAGAGGAGTTCGGCGCCATGCGCGATGTCGCCGACGAGGAGATCATGACGATGTCGCCGCGCGGCGCTTCACGCATTGCGGGAATCAGCTCCTTCGCCAAGATGAACGCGGCGAGCGTGTGCGTGTTGAACAGGCGGACGACCTCGGCGACGTCGGTGCTCGCCACGGAGTGGCCGCGCGACGCGATACCCGCGCTGTGCACCAGCACGTCGACGGGCCCGAACTCTCCGAGCACGCGCTGCGCCAGGGCAGTGGTGGCCTCCGGGTCGACGACGTCGGCCGCGAACATCGCGCCCCGCCTGCCGGCCGACTCGATGTCGCTCACCGCCGAACGTGCCGAATCCTCGTCCTTGCGATATGTGACCGCGACGTCTGCCCCGTCGGCCGCGAGAGCGAGCGCGACGGCACGGCCGATCCCGCGGCTGCCGCCGCTCACGAGGGCGACGCGGCCCTTCAGTCCGCTCATGGTTGGACTCCTCTCACGACGTGAACCTCGGAGGCCGCTTCTCCACGAACGCGGCCATGGCCTCCTCCAGGTCGCCGGCGAAGCTCGACAGCACCTGCGTACGGTTCTCGAGGTCGATCCCCGCCTGCAAGCTGCCGATCTCGAGCTGGCTCCACATCACCTCTTTCGTCATGCGGACACCGAACGGGCCGTTCGCGAGGATGCGCTCCGCCTCGGCGAGCGCGCTGCCCATCAGCTCGCCGTCCGGCACCACCTCGGTGACGAGCCCGACCCTGAGCGCCTCGTCGGCGGCGGCGAAGCGGCCGGTCAACATCAGCTCGTACGCGCGCGATGCGCCGATCAGGCGCGGGAGCAACCAGCTCACGCCGATGTCGCAGGCCGAGAGACCGACCTTGATGAACGCGACGTTGAAACGCGCCGACTCGGCCGCGATCCGGATGTCGGATCCGAGTGCCAGCGCCAGTCCGCCGCCGGACGCTGCGCCGTTCACCGCGGCGATCACCGGCTGCGGCTGGGACCGAAGCATCGGGATCAGGCCGGCGATGTACTGCTGGACTGCCATGCCCGCGGCGGCACGACCTCGCGGGCCGTCCTCGGGGAGCGACACACCCTCCACGAGATCCAGGCCCGCGCAGAAGCCGGCGCCTTCCCCGGTGAGCACGATCACCCGGCACGTCCGGTCGGTGCGAAGGTCGGCGAACGCCTCGAACAGCTCGCTGAGGAGCGCGTAGTTCATCGCGTTGCGCTGCTCGGGGCGGTTCATGCGGACAACCGCGACATGCTCTTGTGGCCGCTCGACCACGACCGCGTCGCTCATCGTTGCCCCGCGAGCTTGTCGGCGCGCTCGACCATGCCACGGGCACCGAGGCGTGCGCACCACGCCGCGAACCCGTCGGCCGGACCTGTCCACTCCCAGTCGTCGACCGTGCCGACGTCGGCGGTCGTGCGCAGGGTTGCCAGGTCCCGGAAGAGCTCCGCGTCGCAGCGTTGGTCCACCAACGTGCTCGCGAGCTTGACCGCACCTCTCACGTCGACGTCCCAGTCCTTCGCCAGCTCGGGGATCGCCTCGAGGTGCTCGTAGCGGTCGAG
>DATBHZ010000053.1:0-10017 GCA_036557185.1 Acidimicrobiia bacterium
CCCGGAAGTGCGAGCGAGCTTCTCGAGATGGCGGAGCTCTGCCCGTTGAACGCAATCCAGCGCGCACGCCTCGCGCGGCTGCGCGCGCAGATTCTGTTTGCCCGCAGGCGCGGGAGTGATGCACCGTCACTGCTGCTGGACGCCGCGAGACAGCTCGAACCGCTCGACGCCGCGTTGGCGCGAGAGACGTATCTCGAAGCTCTCGCGGCCGCGATCTTCGCCGGCCGTCTGCGTCGCGGGTGTGGCGTGCTCGAGGTCGCCGAGGCGGCACGCACCGCGTGCTCGGGCGAGCCCGCGACCAGGGCAACAGACCTGCTCCTGAATGCGCTCGCAACACGGTTCACCGAGGGCTACACCGAGAGTGCCGCGCTACTGCGCCGAGCGCTCGTCGCGTTCGGCAGCGAAGACAGCAGCGTCGAAGATGCCACCCGCTGGCTGTGGCTGGCGTGTCGGGTTGCACCCGATCTCTGGGATGACGAGCTGTGGCACCTGCTCGCAACTCGTCAGATGCGGCTCGCGAATGACGCCGGGGCGCTGACGGTGCTCGTCCTTGCCGCCACATACCGCGCCGGGGTACACGTCCACGCCGGCGAGTTCGCGGCGGCGGAGACCCTCATCCATCAGGCCGATGTCATCGCGGACGACGCCGACATAGCTTCCCCCAGCTACACGGCATTGATGCTCGTGGCCTGGCGTGGCCGCGAGGAGGAGGCCTTGAAGGAGATCGAGGCCGGGGTTCGAGACGCGACCGAGCGGGGAGAAGGACGGGCGGTCGCGCTGGCTGCGTACGCGTCCGCGGTGCTCTACAACGGCCTCGGCTTCTACGAGCTTGCACTCGCCTCCGCCCAACGCGCATGCGAGTACGACGATCTGGGCCTCCTCGGCTGGGCACTCGTCGAACTGATCGAGGCGGGCGCCCGAGCCGGAGCCCGCGACCCCGCAGCTGCAGGGTTGCGGTCACTCGAGGAGCGCACACGTGCCGTGGGTACCGACTGGGCGCTCGGCGTCGAGGCAAGATCACGCGCACTGTTGACCGAGGGTCCTGCTACCGAATCCCTCTACCGCGAGGCGATCGAACGGCTTGCCCGCGGCCGCATCACCGTTCACCTTGCCCGCGCCCGGTTGTTGTACGGCGAGTGGCTACGACGCGAGCATCGACGTGTCGAAGCTCGCGAGCAGCTGCGCAGCGCTCACGGGATGTTCGCCTCGATGGGTGCCGAGGCATTCGCCGAGCGAGCCCGCCGCGAGCTCTGGGCCACCGGCGAGGTCGTGCGCAAGCGCGAGGTCGATTCGAGCGACAGCCTCACCGCGCAGGAGGCGCAGGTCGCGTTCCTCGTTGCCGAGGGCTACACGAACCGCGAGATCGGCGGCCGGCTCTTCATCAGTCCGCGGACCGTGGAGTACCACCTACGAAAGGTGTTCACGAAGCTCGACATCAGCTCGCGCAGAGAGATCCGAGCCGCCTTGTCGGCATAGCCGGCCGTGCGCACCCTCGCCGGTCACGATGGCAAGCTGGTCGAGCAACACGTCTTCGGCGGCGGGATGATGCGGCGTGGCCAAGCTCATCTACATATCGAACGTGTCACTCGACGGCTACATCGAGGACGAGGACGGCCGCTTCGAGTGGACCGCGCCCGACGACGAGGTCTTCGCGTTCATCACTGACCTCGTGCTCTCCGTCGGCACGTACCTCTATGGGCGCCGCCTGTACGAGACGATGGCCGTCTGGGAGACCGACCCGGCCTTCGCTGCCGAATCGGAGCTCATGGCCGACTTCGCGAACGTCTGGCAAGCAGCGGAGAAGGTCGTCTACTCGACCACCCTGGAGGCTGCCTCGACAGCCAAGACTGGGCTCGAGCGCAGCTTCGACCCGGGTTCGGTCCGCGACATGAAGGCCTCGGCCACCAGCGATCTGACCGTTGGCGGCGCGAACCTCGCGGGGCAGGCGTTCGATGCCGGGCTGGTCGACGAGTGCCAGCTCTTCGTCAGACCCGTGCTCGTCGGCGGGGGCAAGCCGTTCTTACCCGCGGGCACCCGCGCCGATCTAGAGCTGCTTGACGAGCGCCGGTTCGGCGACGGTGTCATGTATCTGCGGTACCGCGTTCGCTCCTGACAGTCGCCGAAGCACGGCGCCGGCCGGCCCCCTGATCAGGCGACTGCTCGTTCCAGGTTCTCCAGCGCGGGCCCGAGGTTCGCACCGAGCGTTGCGAACGCTTCCTGCAGCTGCGGATCGTCCATGCGATCGATCGCACCTCGAGCGGGGTTCAGCCTGCACGCCTCGTCCCACGCGGCGAAGTCGGGCTCGGCCGAGCGGGCCGTGAGCCCGCCGATCCCGGCGTGGGAAAGACGGAGCGCATCCGAGGCTTCCCCGGACCAGACAACGGCCGGGCAGAGAGCGTTCTTGTGCGCGTCGTCGGCGTGCATCGCCTCGACGGCCGCGATGGTGGCCGCGCTCCATGGTGCGATTCCGATGGTGACGTACTGCATCGTGATGCGATCGGGTGCGTAGACAGGCCGGGCCGGCCTCGGCTGTAGCCCCTCGGCCGTGCAGTCGACGTAGACCTCATCGGGCTCGCCGGCCAGTTCCCCCTCATCGAGGCTGATCCGATTCCTCCCGATGCGCCGTACCCGCCCGAGCCGAACGACGTTCTCGATCGACCGTAACGCGTCGAGCTCGAGCGTGCTGATGGTCGCGCCCCGGAACACGCGCGGCTCCATCTTCGGATCGATCCGCAACGCGATGTCGTCGGCCTCGAGCCGGCGCCAGAAGTCCGTGGCACCGTCGCACTCGGCCGCACCTGCGACCCACCGCGCCTGCAGCTGCATGTACCGGCCGACGAAGTCAAGAGGCTGCATGTATGCGCGGTTGAGGAACCATCCATCACGCGGACGGACCCAGCGAATGCGACCAGGATCCACGCCGGCGTCGAGCAACCAGTTGCATGTGTCCATCGCCGTCTTGCCGGCACCGATCACCGTGATGCGCGACGCGGGCTCGTCGAGATGCACGAGCGCGTTCGGCGGCATCAGCCGAACTCCGTCGTCGGTCTCGTATGCGGGGACGTGGCGCGACGGGATGGACGACTCGATGTATGTCGCGTCGACCAACTTGCGTCGCACCTTCACGGTCGACTGCGCGCCGGTCAGCAACGAGGTGACCTGGTGGCCGTCCGTACCGGAGCCCTGGTAGTCGCACATCGGCATGAATTGGAAGCGCCCCGACGGGAGGAGGTCCTCTTCGAGCACTCGGTTGAAGTAATCGCAGATCTCGGCCGCGGTCGCGCGCTCGTAGAAGCCTGCGTTCGGACCGGCACGATCGACGCGATCGTTGCCCAGCACCCGCGAACTCACCCCGTAGTAAGCCGAGGGCTGGTGCAGGCGAACGAAGGGATACGCGTCGAGCCAGTGCCCGCCGGGCCGATGCCGACGATCGACCAGCACGACGTGGGCATCCGACTGTGCGAGCAAGGCGTCGGCGAAGGCCATGCCGGTCGCGCCCGCACCGATGATCAGGTAGTCCGTCTCGACGTGGCGCATTCCCGCAATCCCTCCCGACGCCGAGAGCCTAACGAGCAGTCAAACTGGTCTCACCCGTAGACACCCGCTTCGAAAAGTGGGCGAAGCCATATGTCAGCACATCACGCCAGGAATGCAAGGCGGAGACTCGGTGTAGGTCGTGGCGAACGAATCGGGTGATCACGGCTCCTGGACGAAGAGGGTCGCGTCTCCACAATCCTCGTGCTCCAGACCTGCGACACTCAGCATGAGCAGTCCTGACTTGATCCCCCACGGTCCCGCCGCTGCGTCAGGTAGTCGGCCGTGCGGACTACGACCTCGACATCGCGTGCCGTTCTCCTGTGCGTCAAGCCGGTGACGGCGAGAAGCTCGGCGCCGCTGCACTGGCGTACCACCTCCTGCGAGTCGCTGAACGGCATGCGCTCGTCGTCGACGGAGTGGATCACCATCAGGTCGACGTTCACTCTCGGTAGTTCACTCCGCAGGTCGAAGTCGGCGCGCGCTCGGCCGATCCGCTCCTCGTAGATCGTCTGGGCGGCGATGGCGACATCTTGCGAGTACCCAAGGCGATCTGCGACGCGCAGCCACCGGTTGTCGCCCCGGAGAGGCGGCGCGATGAGAACGGCCCGATCGGCCGTGAGACCTTCGCGTATCGCGAGCCCCGCGACGGCGGCACCGGACGAGTGGCCCACGACTGCATCGATTGGCCCGAGCGCGGCTGCCACTGCGAGTACAGCGTCCCCTGCTTGCGGGTGCAGACCCCACTCGCCGTCCGAGAATCCGTGCGCGGGCATGTCGAAGGCGACGACCGATTGGTCGCGTTCGACGAGCGCGTCGATGAGCGGCTCCCACAGCGAGTTGTCGTCCTGCCATCCGTGTACGAGCAGCACAGCACGTCCGGTGCCGCAGCGCCACGCCGCGACGTTGCCCTCGCCGAACGGGACCAAGCGCTGTTCGGCCGAGGCGAGACGGCGCGCGAGCCTGGGCTCGGCTCGCCGGCTCGGCACTCCATTCGCGCGCAGGAGTGCCTCCACTTCTTCCGCGAGCTCGGACACCGGGTGCCTCCGCTTCACTCAGGGCCGAATCATCGGGGCTTCGGCCGCGTGACGCGCCCTCAGCTCCTCGTCCCATTCACCGCTGCAGTAGCCGACGGCCTCGACGATCGCGCGGTCCCCGACCCGGCAGAGCCAGAGACGACGTGCGGTCAGGTCACGACCGTTCACACTCTGGTGCTCTTCGTGCTCGGTGACGAACCCGTGCGCTGTGGGGACTGTGCGCAGCACGTCGATCCAGACATCGCCATCGTTGATCTGCCGAAGTTGCTCGGCGAACGCCGCTGCGCCCTGCAACTGCATCCGCCAGACGGGCATGTTCAAGTCGAAGAAGACGTCCGCTGCGAGCGCGTCGTCCGCGGTGCCGGGATCTTCGAAGACGTGCGCGAACCGACGGCTGAGGTAGTGGGCCGCCATGGTCATGACAGCTGCTCCACGACGCCTGCCGCGTCCACCACGCCCCACCGTTCGACGATCCTGCCGTCGGCGAGCCGCCAGATCTCGATGCCGCGCACTTGGAGCTGCTTGCCCGACGCGGGCACGCCGAGGAACTCACCGGTGTGGGTGCCCTGGAAGATCCAGTTCTCGACCACGATGTCTCCGGCGGCGACAAAGTCGTCCTGCAGCGTGCTTCGATCGGACAGACTGTCGATCACCATCTGGCAGATGTGTCGCTGACCCTCACGGCCCTGTCCCTGTCCGGGCATCGGGTCGTGGTCGAGGCAGTCCTCCGCGACCACTTCGTCGACGACGTTTGCCTTTCCACCGACGAAGCCTTCCTGAGTAAGGCGCCGCACGGCGGCAACGTTCCGGTCCGACATTGTCCGTCCTCCTCGTTCATGGTTCCTCGTGAGGACGGTAAGGCCGGGCCCGTCCGCAGGGCATCGCGCAAAACATGCAAATCCCGCGCGCCGCTCGGCATGGGTATTTCTGTGTAGGCGTGCTCAGACGAGGTCGTGCTCGTATGCATACGCAGTCGCCGCCGACCGCGACGACAAACCCAACTTGATGAAGATGTTGCTGACGTGGCGAGCCACTGTCTTCTCGCTGATGAACAGGTCGGCGGCGATCGCCCGGTTCGTCTTTCCGGTCGCGACCAACGTGAGCACCTCGACCTCACGCGCACTCAATCCGCCCGCGGTGCCAGCTGGGCGCCGTCCCGACAGCGCCTCGACCCGCGCAAGCTCGGGCGCGGCGTCGAGCTGCTGCAGAGCCGAGCGCGCTGCGTCGAGCTCCATGTCTCCGCCGTCGTCGTCGCCGAGCGCCCGGCACGCCAAACCGATCAGAACGCGCACGCGTGCCGCCTCGTAGGGGGCGTCCAACTCTCGCCAACCGCTCCAGGCTGAGCGGAGCGCGCCGAGCGCCGCTCGTGGATCACCCTCCGCGAGCAGCACGGCTCCTGCGCAACGCTGGGCCAGCGCGGAGACGAATGGCGCGTCCATCTCTGCCGCGATGGTCGACAGCTCGTTCGCCGCGGCGCGCGCCGCCGCGACATCACCGGCGGTCAAGACGATCTCGACATACGCACCGAGCACTGGCACCCGGGCCATCGGATCCTGTACCTCATCGAACACCCGACGGATCGCGGCATCGGCGGCATCACTCTGACCCTGCGCCAGCCGGAGCAAGGCCAGACCGGGCTGCGGTTCGCGTCCGAGCTCATTTGCCCGACGGTATGCGGCCTCCGCCTGATCGACTTCGCCGCGCATGCGATGCAACTCGGCCCGCTGGTAGAAGGCCGCGCCGACCGCGGACTCTTCTGCGAGCCACTCGGACGCGCGCACCGCTTCTTCCATTGCGTCGTGCCACGCGCCGTGGAGCACCATGATTTCCGACCGATGCACGAGACACTGGCCTCGGTACAGCACGAGGTCGGGCTGCGATTCACACCAATGACTCAGCGCCGCCGTCCACTCGTGCACCCGGCGCAGATCGAAAAGCTCCTGACACGCCTCGATCACCGTGCAGTAAACGTCGCCGACCGCGATCGGGGACACCTCACGAGCCGTGACCGCGACCATCGCCTCATCGAGCAGGCGAACGCCTTCGCCCACCCGTCCCATGTAGATGAGGCAACGACCAACGCCGACGCGGGCCAGCGTCACCAACTCCGTCTCACCGAAGCGAGCACCGATCTCCGCTGCCTCGGTGAACGCGGCATGCGCCGTGGCGCCGTCGCCTTCGAAGATGGCGCGCAGGGCGACCGGATAGCGCAGGTATCCCTGCTCGACACACTCGAGCCCACTCTCAGCGAGGAGACGCTGCGCGCGGTCGATCCAACCGCCGCCGCGAGCCAGGTCACCGCGGTTCAAGAAGCCGAACGCCAACCAGAACGCGCAGCGCGCCGCACGTGCGATCTCGCCGAGCCGCACACACTTCACATGCGCGCGCGTCCACGCGTCGACGCTCTCCTCGCTCCGACCCACCAGGTACGCGGCGACAGCAAGCCGCTCCGAATCCTCCAACCCAAGGCCGTCCGCGACCTCGACTGCCGACAGGTCGCGGAAGGCATCCCCCCACGCCTGGCGTTCGAACGCGGCCCGACCCTCGTCGATCACGCTCACTCCGACAGTCTCGCCCACAGCAACTGACTCGCCGGCGAGTGACACGTGGGACCCACAAGGGACGGGAGTCAGGCCTGTCGCCCTTACCCGACGCGACTCCCGGGAGGACTCCCGAACCGCGGCGTTGAAGCGAAAGCAACCGGGGTTCACATTGACCCCGGGTACGGAAGCGAGCATCTGTTCCGTGTCGGAGGGGGGACTTGAACCCCCACGCCCTTGCGGGCACTAGCCCCTCAAGCTAGCGCGTCTGCCTATTCCGCCACTCCGACGTGAGCGGTCGATTGTAGCGACCCGCGGTCGCACGCGACCTCATCGATCGGCAGTTACGACAGGTCCCGGCCCCGCGAAGTGACACGCGACGGGATGACCCTGTCCGCGGTCGATCAACTCGGGCTCCACCTCGGCGCACACGTCCTGCGCCTTCCAGCAGCGTGTCCGGAACCGGCAACCACTCGGCGGGTGCACCGCGCTCGGCACGTCGCCCTCGAGCACGATGCGTCGCCGCGCGCGCTGACGTCGTGGGTCCGCCACGGGCACCGCCGACAAAAGTGCTTGCGTGTATGGATGGCTCGCGAGCTCGTACAGATCGTCCGCAGGTCCGGTCTCGACGATCTTGCCGAGGTACATCACCGCGACCGTGTCGCAGATGTGGCGCACCACCGACAGGTCGTGCGCGATGAAGATGTAGCTGAGCGCCAACCGCTCCTGGAGGTCCTCGAGCAGGTTCACCACGCCCGCCTGGATCGACACATCGAGCGCCGACACCGGCTCGTCGAGCACCACCAGATCGGGATCGAGCGCGAGCGCGCGGGCGATGCCGATGCGTTGGCGTTGGCCGCCCGAGAACTCGTGGGGGAATCGGTTCACGTGCTCGGGGTTCAGTCCGACGGTCGACATCAGGTCCTTGACCCGGGGGAGACCTTCCGTCCTCCACCGTCCATGGATGCGCAGGGGCTCGGCGATGATCGACAGGACCGTCATGCGCGGGTTCAGCGATGCGTACGGATCCTGGAACACCATCTGCATGTGCGCCCGCATCGCGCGCATCGACGAGCCGTGCTGATCGCGGACCTCCGTTCCGCGAAAACGCACCGAGCCGCTCGTGGGCTCGATAAGACGCAGGATGCAACGCGCCGTTGTGGACTTTCCGCAGCCCGACTCCCCCACGATCCCGAGCGTCTGCCCGCTCCCCACCGAGAAGCTGACACCCGACACGGCGTGCACCTCGCCCACCTTCTGCCGCAGGAGTCCCGCGCGGACCGGGAATGTCTTGACGAGATCGGTGACCTCCAACACCGGCGTGGCCCCGTCGGTCTCGGAGACCGTCACGAGACGGACCCGCTCGGTTCGTTCGCGATCCGGTCGGCGAAGTGACACGCGGACAGGTGCGCGCCCGCGACTGCGCGCAGCTCAGGACGATCCTGGTCACACACTCCGGGAACCTCGGCGTAGGGGCACCGCGGATGGAAGGCACATCCGGACGGAAGGAAGATCAGCGACGGGGGCTGGCCGACGATGCGGTGCAGCCTCGCGGACCGGTCGGCCCGCCGGTCCAGGCGAGGCAGCGACGCGAGGAGCCCGTGCGTGTACGGATGGCTCGGCTCGTAGAAGATCTCGTCGGCGGTGCCGAGCTCGGCCTCACGACCCGCGTACATCACCATCACACGGTCTGCGACACCCGCGACGACGCCGAGGTCGTGGGTGATGAGGATGATGGACGAGCTCGTTCGGTCCTGGATCCGCTCCAGCACGTCGATCACCTGGGCCTGCACCGTCACGTCGAGCGCCGTGGTGGGCTCGTCGGCGATGAGCACGTCCGGCTCGTTGGCGATTGACATCGCGATCATCGCTCGCTGGCGCATCCCGCCCGAGTACTCGTGCGGGTACTGCCCCACCCGCGTCGCCGGGTTCGCGACTCCGACGAGGTTCAACAGCTCGACTGCACGCGCACGCAGCGCCCGCTGGCTCAGATCCGGGTTGTGGACGGCGATGGCTTCTTCGATCTGGTTGCCCACCGTGAAGACCGGATTCAACGCGGCGAGCGCATCCTGAAAGATGATCGCGATCCGCGTGCCGCGCAGCTTCTGGAGCTGCTTCTCGGGAAGCCCGAGGATCGATTCGCCGCGGAAGCGAACCTCGCCGGCCACTTGCGCTCGCTCCGGGAGCAGTCCGAGGATCGCCATCGCCGTGACGGACTTCCCCGAGCCGGATTCGCCGACGATGCCGAGCGTCTCACCCTCAGCGAGATCGAACGACACGCCGTCGACGGCGTGCACCACGCCGTCATCGGTGGGAAATGCGACGGAGAGATCGCGGACGCTGAGGAGCGTGTCGGCCTCACCCACCGTCAGTGCTTCCCGGACTGCGGGTCGAACGCGTCGCGGAGACCGTCGCCCAGGAAGTTCACGGCGAGCGTCGTCAGCAGGATCATCAGGCCGGGCGCGTAGATCAGGTATGCGGACGGGGTGCCTGTCTTCCCCTCGGCACCTGAGAGCATCTGACCCCACGACGACTGCGGCGGCTGCACCCCGTACCCGAGATACGAGAGCGTCGACTCGGTGATGATGGCTGCAGCGACAGCCAGCGTCGCGTTCACCATGATCGGGCCGATCATGTTCGGGATCAGATGGCGCACGATGATCCGTGGCGTCGACGCACCCGAGGCGCGCGCGGCCTCGACGAACTCCTTCTCCTTGAGCTCCAGCACCTGCCCACGGGCAACGCGCGCGACGTACATCCATGCGAGCCCGGCGAGCACGAGGATGATCACCTCGTCGGTTTGGCCGAAGTACTTCAGCGCGATTGCGAGGATCGCGAGACCGGGAACGATGAGGAACAGGTCCGTGAGACGCATCAGCACGGTGTCCGTCGCTTTCCCGAGATAT
>DATBHZ010000054.1:0-1625 GCA_036557185.1 Acidimicrobiia bacterium
CGCTGCTGGTGGCCTACAACCGCCTGCTCGAGAGCATCGATCGCATCTGGCAGTACCACTTCGAGTTCCTGAACCTCGGCTACGCCGCCTACCTGGTCTTCTACGAGCTCTGCAGGCAGAGCTTCCCCGACATCGCCGATCAGACGATCGCCAAGATGGTCAGCGGCATCGACGTCGTGCTGTTCCGCCCCGACAACGAGCTCAAGCGCCTTGCGGCGCGCGCAATCGAGCTGTCGGTCGCCGACGATGTCGCGGCCGCAGACAGCGAGTCGGCGTTGGTACAGGCGCTGTCGGCGTCGGACGAGGGTCGAGAGTGGTTGTCTGACTGGGAGTCCGTCAAGGAGCCCTGGTTTCACTACTCAAACGGCAACGGCTTCTACCACCACCACCGCTCCTGGAGCGACGACCCGGCCGTCCCGCTCGCGCACCTGCGCAACTACATCCGGCGTCTGCAGTCGGGCGACGACGTGTCGCGGCCGTTCGACGAGGTCTCGGCCGAGCGCGATCGAATAACAGGCGACTACCGCGCACTGCTCGACGACGAAGCCGGCGGCGCGTTCGATCAGAACCTCGGGCTCGCGCGGACGGTGTTCCCGTACGTCGAGAGCCACAACTTCTACGTCGAGCACTGGTACCACACGCTGTTCTGGAACAAGGTGCGGGAGTTCGGGGCGCTGCTGGCGCACCACCGATTCCTCGACGACGCCGAGGACATCTTCTACCTGCAGCGCAGCGAGGTCTCCGACGCGCTTGTGGATCTGCGGCTGGCGTGGGCGGCCGGGTCTGAGGGCCGTGGCACGCGCTACTGGCCACCGATCGTGGCGCGTCGCAAGCAGATCATGGAGGCAATGCGGAGGTTCACGCCGCCACCGGCACTCGGCGCCGTGCCCGAGGCGATCACCGAGCCGATGACGATCATGTTGTGGGGCATCACCACCGAGCGGGTGCGCGACTGGGCCGCCGATGACGACCGGTCCGGCGCGACGCTCAAGGGGTTTGCGGCATCGCCCGGCACCGCGGAAGGCCGTGCACGCGTGGTGCTCGACGTCGAGCGGCTCGGTGACCTCCAGGACGGTGAGATCCTCGTCGCTCCGGTCACTTCGCCGAGCTGGACACCCGTGTTTGGCAAGATCGGCGCGGCCGTGTCGGACATCGGCGGGATCATGTCCCATGCCGCGATCGTCTCGCGCGAGTACGGGTTGCCGGCGGTCGTCGGGACCGGAGATGCGACAACACGGATCAAGACCGGCGACATCTTACGCGTCGACAGCGACGCCGGCACCGTGACGATCGTCTCGTGAGCCATGGCTGACGCGCGCTACGACGCGGTGGTAGTCGGCGGCGGCCATCACGCCACGATCGTCGCGCCCTACCTCGCGCGGGCCGGGCTGTCGGTGCTGGTGCTCGAGCGCAGCGCCCACCTCGGCGGCGGCGCCTGCTCCAGCGAGGGTCCCGCCCCCGGGTTCGTGATGAATCACTGCAGTCACTGGACGCGGTTCTACGGCCATCCTGCGTATCGGGACTTCGCACTGCGCGAGCACGGTCTGCAGTACGTGTTCCCCGACGAGAACGAGGGCATGATCTTCGACGACGGCACGTCGTTCGTCGGCTTCTCCGCCTCGCGC
>DATBHZ010000055.1:0-6832 GCA_036557185.1 Acidimicrobiia bacterium
TCGCCGGCGTGTACCTCGGCGCGCGTGTCTACGGGGTGTTCTGGCAGGGCTTCTCGATCCACAACGGCGGCATGAACGCCATGGCGATCATCGGCGGGATCACGATCATCATCGGCGCCGTCCTCGCGTTCGTGCAGGACGACATCAAGAAGGTGCTCGCGTACTCGACGATCAGCCAGCTCGGCTACATGGTCATGGGTCTCGGCGTGGGTGCGTGGGTCGGCGCGGTCTTCCACCTCTTCACGCACGCCTTCTTCAAGGCGCTCCTGTTCCTCGGTGCCGGTTCGGTGAGCCATTCCGGCTCGCACCACTCCTTCGACATGAAGAAGGACATGGGCGGCCTGCGCAAGTACATGCCGATCACCTTCTGGACGTTCCTCATCGCGTCGGCGGCACTCGCCGGGATCTGGCCGCTCGCCGGCTTCTGGTCGAAGGACGAGATCCTCGCCGCAGCGGGCCAGGGTGGCTACACGGCGTTCATGGTCGTCGGCGTGGTCGGCGCGTTCATGACGGCTGCGTACATGACGCGCTGCGTGTGGCTCACGTTCTTCGGTGAGTTCCGCGGGCACGGCGAGCCGCAGGAGTCGCCCCGCGCGATCACCATCCCGCTCATCGTGCTGGCCGTCTTCAGCGTGTTCGCCGGCTTTGCCAACGCCTCGGCCTTCGGCATCGAGAAGTTCAAGGACTACGTCGAGCCGCACGGGCCGTTCTTTCCGAGCAACATCCTCAACCCGAGCTTCAACGTCCTGCTCGCCGCGATCTCGGTCTTCGTGGTCGTCATCGCGATCGGGATCGGGCTCTTCTACTTCCTCGACCGCAAGGAGATCCGTGCGATCAAGGGGCTCACGGAGAGGAGCAGCGGCGCGCGCATCGGCCACGGATTCCTGCTCAACAAGTACTACCTCGATCACCTGTACGAGGACGGCATCGTCGCGGCGATCAAGGGTCCAATCGCCGCCGCCTCGTACTGGGTCAACCAGAACGTCATCGACGCGGTCGTCAACTCCGCCGGCAAGGGCACCACGGCCCTCGGTCGTCTGACGTACCGCTACCTCGATCAGGAGGGCGTCGACGGCGCGGTGAACGGCATCGCCACGGAAGCCGGCGCGGCGGGAGGCCTCCTCCGATACGTGCAATCGGGACGCGTGCAGCGGTACGCGCTCCTGCTCTTCGGCGCGGTGGGCTTGCTTGCACTCGCGCTCGTGATCTTCACCTGAGAGGAACTCGAGGATGGATTGGTTTCAGCACTGGGCGTTGACGCTGGCGATCTTCTTGCCGGCAGTCGGCCTCGTGGTGGTGATGTTCCTGCCGAGGGCGCAGGAGACCACCGCCAAGGTCGTCGCGCTCGTCACCACCCTGCTGACGCTCGGGGTCGGGATCGCCATCCTCGCGGACTTCGACTACGGGAAGGCGGGGAAGCTCCAGTTCACGGTCGACAAGCAGTGGATCGAGGTCATCCACGCTCGATACCACCTCGGCGTCGACGGGATCGCGTTGCCGCTCGTGATCCTGACGTTGTTCGTCACCGTGTTGTGCGTCATCTACTCCTGGAATCACTTCCCGGAGCCGCACAACCCCAAGGCCTTCCTGGCGCTGATCCTGCTCCTCGAGGTGGGCATGGTCGGCACGTTCTGCGCCCAGGACCTGATCTTGTTCTTCATCTTCTTCGAGATCGTCCTCCTTCCGATGTTCTTCATGATCGGAGTGTGGGGAGGACCGAACCGCGAATACGCGTCGATCAAGTTCTTCCTGTTCACGCTCTTCGGGTCGGCGCTGATGCTCGTCGCGTTCCTGGCGCTCTACTTCCTGTCGACCCCGCACACCTTCCAGATCCCGACGCTCGCCCACCTGGGCGGACACGGCATCGTCGAGGGCACCCAGGTCCTGATCTTCGGCGGGCTGTTCCTCGGCTTCGCTATCAAGGTGCCGATGTTCCCCTTCCACACGTGGCTACCGGACGCCCATACCGAGGCGCCCACGGTGGGCTCCGTGCTGCTGGCGGCCATCATGCTGAAGCTCGGCACGTACGGCTTCATCCGCATCGCGCTCCCGATCCTTCCGAAGGCGGCACACGACTGGGCACCCTGGATCGGGCTCCTGGCCGTGATCGGCATCATCTACGGCGCGTTGTGCTGCCTGGCGCAGACCGACATGAAACGCCTCATCGCCTTCTCGTCGGTCGCGCACATGGGCTTCGTGATGCTCGGCATCGCGACGCTGACCAACTTCGGCATCAACGCGGCGATCTTCGGCATGGTCGCCCACGGTCTGATCACCGGGATGCTCTTCTTCATCGCGGGCTCGGTGCAGCACACCTACGACACGCGTGAGATCAAGCGGCTCGGAGGCCTGCTCAAACAGGCGCCCCACATGGGATGGATCCTGGGCTTCTGCGCGATGGCCTCACTCGGTCTGCCCGGTCTCGCCGGGTTCTGGGGCGAGTTCCCCGCGGTGCTGTCGAGCTACAGCCCTGCGGGCGGGCTCAACGAAGTCACCTTCCGTGTCTTCATGGTCGTCGCCGCGATCGGAACGGTGCTCGCAGCCGGCTACCTGCTCTGGATGTTCCAGCGCGTCGCGTTCGGCCAGCCCAAGGAGGAGTTCGCGAACGCGCACATCCACGACGTGAACACCGCGGAGTGGGTGTCCTGGACGCCGATGCTGTTGGGCATCGTGGCGCTCGGCCTCTATCCGACGCTCATCTTCGGCATGACCAACGGCGCCGTCACGAAGTTCTTCGGAGCGTAGCGACATGAACCCCGGCTGGGACTTCCACGCGATCGCTCCGGAGATCATCATCACGGCGACGATCGTCATCGTGCTCGTCGCCGACTTCTTCTTCGAGTACCGGGGCCGCTTCGCGACGTCCCAGATCGCGACGTTCGGCGTGCTCGCAGCGATGATCCCGATCGCCACCCTCGCGGTCGACGGGGGGACACGGGTGCTCTTCGGCGGAGCGTTCGTCGTCGATCCGTACGCCCTGGCGCTCCAGGGCTTCTTCCTCGCGGCGGCCTACGTCACGATGCTGCTGTCGATGAACTACATCGGCGAGGGCGACTACTACCAGGGCGAGTTCTACGTCCTTCTGCTCACGTCCGTGCTGGGCATGATGATCATGGCGTCGGCCCGTGACCTGATCTCGATCTTCGTGGCCCTCGAGACGATCTCGATCCCCACGTTCGTGCTCGCCGGCTGGCGGAAGCACGACACGAAGTCGAACGAGGCAGCGATCAAGTACTACCTGATCGGTGTCATCTCGTCGGCGCTGATGCTCTACGGGATGTCGATGATCTTCGGTCTCACGGGCACGACGTTGCTCAAGGGGATCGCGCTGCGCGCCGGGACCGTCGACTCCGTCCCACTCTTCGTCGTGGGCGTCTTCCTCGCGCTCATCGGCTTCGGCTTCAAGGTGAGCGCGGTGCCGTTCCACTTCTGGGCACCCGACACCTATGAAGGTGCGCCGACGCCCGTGACGGCCTTCCTCTCGGTCGCGTCGAAGGCCGGTGGCTTCGTCGCCCTGATGAACATCGTGTTCTTCGGCTTCTTCGTCGGGCAGCACGCCGTTGCGGTCGACGCCTGGCAGCCGATCCTGTGGGTGCTCGCCGCAGGCTCCATGCTCCTCGGCAACCTCGCCGCGCTCCGCCAGACCAACATCGTCCGCATGCTGGCGTACTCGTCGGTCGCGCAGGGCGGGTTCATCCTCGTGCCGTTCGCCACAGCCGGGGACGGCTCTCGGCAATCGTCGTTCGAGGCGGTCGTGATCTACCTCCTCATCTACGGGGCCATGAACCTGGGTGCGTTCGCGGTGGTGATCGCGCACGCACGGCGCACGCGGAGCGCCGAGATATCGACGTATGCGGGGCTCGGTCAGTACGCGCCGTGGATGGCGTTGCTCATGTCGATGTTCCTGTTCTCGCTCGCGGGTGTGCCACCGTTCGCCGGCTGGTTCGCCAAGTTCGCGATGTTCCGCGCCGCCCTCGACGCGGGCACACCGTCGGCGACCGTTCTCGCGGTCATCGCCGCCGTCAGCACCGTCATCGCGTTCTTCTATTACGCCCGTGTCGCGCGCGAGATGTGGTTCCACGAGGTCCCCGAAGGGATCGACAAGTCGCCGCTGCGCGTCCCACCGGCGCTGACTGCCGCGATCGGGATCTGCACGGCGGTGGTCCTGGTCATCGGCGTGTACCCGCAGCTCTTCGCTCGCATCGGCGAGCTCGCCGCGCGGAGCTAGACACGCACTCGATCGCCGAACGGATCCATCGTTCGGGCCCGCTGCCGTTCTCGGTCTACATGGACCTGGCGCTCTACGACGCCGACGAGGGCTTCTTCGAGCGGGGTGGCTCGGCCGGCCGCGCGGGCGGTGACTTCATCACCAGCCCGGAGGTCGGTCCGCTCTTCGGCGCGTGCGTGGCACGCGCGCTCGACTCCTGGTGGGAGCAGCTGGGAGCTCCCGATCCATTTCTCGTGGTCGAAGCAGGCGCGGGGAACGGGCGGCTCTGCCGCGAGGTGCTCCGCGCGGAGCCGCGTTGTCTGCGCGCTCTCCGGTACGTCCTCGTCGAGCGCTCGACGGAGCTGCGCGCCCGGCAGGCCGATCTCCTGCCTCTCGCGTCCGGCGCCCAGGTGTTCGGCCCGGGTGCACCCGCGGCCGAGGGCGAGCTGCCGGTCCCGGTCGAGGAGGCCGGGCCGCTCCTCGCCGCGCTCGACGAGCTTCCTGCGCGGACCTTCGATGGTGTCGTCCTCGCCAACGAGCTGCTCGACAACCTTCCTTTCGACGTCGTCGAGCGCTGTGAGGACGGATGGCGCGAGGTGCGTGTGGCGTCGGACGATCGAGATGCGCTCGTCGAGATGCTCGTCCCGGCATCGGACGAGCTGGCCGGATGGTTCGAGGGTGTCGACGCGCCCGTGGGTGTCCGACTGCCCGCACAACGCGCCGTCGAAGCGTGGCTCCAATCGTGCAGCGCGATGCTCCACCGCGGCGTCGTCGCGCTCATCGACTACGCAGGCGATGCCGGCGCCTTGGCAGCTCGCTCTCCTCGCTGGCTGCGCACCTACCGGAGGCACGGTCCCGGTCTGCCTGCGCTCGAGACCCCGGGCGAGCAGGACATCACGAGTGACGTGCTCGTCGACACGCTCGTCCGCTCCGCGACGCGGGCGGGCTTGTCCGTGCGGTCACAACGGTCCCAAGCGCAATGGCTCGCCGATCTCGGGATCGACGAGCTCGTCGAGGAGGGGCGACGCGCATGGGAGCAGGGAGCGGCCGAAGGCGGGCTGGCCGCGCTCGCGGGGCGGAGCCGGGCAACCGAGGCTGCCGCGCTGACCGACGTTGGGGGTCTCGGTGCGCACACCGTCGTCGAGCTGGCGAAAGGTCGGTGACGCCCATCGGGTCGCACGGCGTCGCCGGGTAGCCTCCGATGGTCCGCGAGGAGGAGGGCCGGCATGGCCGACGTGACGCTCGAAGCGCTGCTGGAAGAGGGAAGGACGTTCGAGCCGAGCCCCGAGTTTCGTGCGCAGGCGCTCGTCACCGACCGCACGCAGCTCGACGCCGCGGCGGCGAACCTCGAGGACTTCTGGGCCGACCAGGCTCGCAGCCTGCTCGACTGGTACACGCCGTGGGACACCACCCTGGAGTGGAACCTCCCCTTCGCCAAGTGGTTCAGCGGGGGCACGCTGAACGTCGCCTACAACTGCATCGACCGGCACGTCGCGGCCGGCCATGGCGAGCGCGTGGCGTTCGAATGGGAGGGTGAGCCGGGGGACAGCCGCACGCTGACCTACGCCGAGCTGCTCGCCGAGGTCTGCCGAACGGCGAACGCTCTGACGGAGCTCGGCGTCGAGAAAGGCGACCGTGTCGCAATCTACATGGGAATGGTTCCCGAGCTCCCGATCACGATGCTCGCGTGCGCCCGTATCGGCGCCGCTCACTCGGTCGTCTTCGGCGGCTTCACGGCCGACTCGTTGCGCGATCGGATCAACGACGCCGAGGCGAAGCTGCTCGTCACGGCCGACGGAGCATGGCGGCGCGGTGGGGTCGTGGAGCTCAAGCAGATCGCCGACGAGGCCATGGCGTCGACGGCCTCGATCGAGCGATGTCTCGTCCTCCGCCGTACCGCGCAGGACGGCGTGAAGATGCAAGACGGTCGCGACATCTGGTGGCACGACATCGTCCCGAGGCAGTCGACCGAGCGCGTGCCGGAGCACATGGAGGCGGAGGAGCTCCTGTACCTCCTCTACACCAGCGGCACGACCGGCAGGCCGAAGGGCATCATGCACACGACCGGCGGCTACCTGACGCAGGTCGCGTACACGTTCAAGTACGTGTTCGACATCCATCCCGATACCGACGTCTACTGGTGCACGGCCGACTGCGGATGGGTCACCGGCCACTCGTACATCGTCTACGGACCGCTCGCCAACGGCGCCACGAGCGTCATGTACGAGGGAACGCCCGACTACCCCGACAAGGACCGCTTCTGGGCGATCGTCGAGAAGTACAAGGTGTCGATCCTCTACACGGCGCCGACCGCGATCCGAACGTTCATGAAATGGGGAACGCAGCATCCCGAGGCGCACGACCTGTCGTCGCTCCGCCTGCTCGGCTCGGTGGGCGAGCCGATCAACCCGGAGGCCTGGGTCTGGTACTGGCAGGAGATCGGCGGAGGCCGGTGTCCGGTCGTCGACACGTGGTGGCAGACCGAGACGGGAGCCATCATGATCAGCCCGCTGCCCGGCGCGACCGTTGCGAAGCCGGGAAGCGCAACGATGCCGCTGCCCGGCATCGGTGCCGACATCGTCAACGACGACGGCCAACCGGTCGGCATCCCCGGCGGCGGCTATC
>DATBHZ010000056.1:0-18204 GCA_036557185.1 Acidimicrobiia bacterium
GCACAGCGCGAGCGGGCCGTCGTCGGGGCCGTCCTCGAGATATGCGAAGTCGACGCCGTTCGCGCCGACGTGCCGGATCGTCGATGGGTCTGCCATGCGTGCGGAATCTAGGCGGACCGCTGCCGAGAGCCACAGGGCCGCCAGCCGCGAACGTGGGCTTGCTTACCTAGCTCATCATTCGTAAGCTAACGGTCTTGGTCCTCCAGGACGACGAGCCCGTCGGCCGCATGCTCGCGCTCACGCACAAGCTGATCCACGCGCGCTTCGACGCGAACCTCGCAGAGCAGGGGTCGAGCTTCGCGACCTGGATCGTCCTGCGGTACGCGATCGAGGGAGGCTTCAGCCAGCGGCAGCTCGCGGACGAGATGCGCATCGAAGCGCCGACGCTGGTTCGTCGCCTCGACCGGATGGAGCGCGACGGGCTCGTCGAGCGCAGGCGTGACCCGAACGACCGCCGAGTGGTGCGCATCCATGTCACACGGGCCGGCAAGCAGCTGCACGACAAGCTCCTGCGCGTCGTGATCGCATCGAACGAGGAGCTCCGCTCCCTGCTCTCTGCCGACGAGGAGCGCGTGCTGCAAGGGCTCCTGCATCGCGTCTACGACCACTACACAACCGACGAAGGGATCGCCAGTGCCGCCGAACAACGCTGACGAGGTCATCACGATGGAGTCGCTCACCAAGGTGTACCCGGGCAACATCCGCGCGGTCGACTCGCTCACACTGTCGGTGTACTCCGGGGAGATCTTCGGGTTGCTCGGACCGAACGGTGCGGGCAAGACCACGACCGCCGGCATGCTCACGACCAGGGTCATCCCCACGAGCGGCTCGGCGATCGTGGGCGGGGTTGACGTCGTCGCGCATCCGACGGCGGCGAAGCAGGTGATCGGTGTCGTTCCCCAGACGAACACGCTCGATCGGGCGCTCAGCGTCTGGGAGAACCTCTACTTCCACGGCCGCTTCTTCGGCATGAGCGCGAAGACCGCCAAGTCCGAAGCTACGCGCCTGCTTGACCAGTTCCGCCTCGCCGACCGCGCGAAGGTCGACGTGGGCGCGCTCTCCGGAGGCATGGCGCAACGCCTCATGGTGGCGCGGGCGATCATGCACCGCCCCGCCATCCTGTTCCTCGACGAGCCGACCGCCGGCCTCGACCCGCAGAGCCGCATCGCGCTGTGGGACATCCTCGGCGAGCTCCACGGCGAGGGGCAGACCATCCTCCTGACCACGCACTACATGGAAGAGGCGGACCAGCTCTGCGACCGGCTGGCCATCATCGACCACGGCAAGCTCCTCGCCATCGACACTCCGGCGAAGCTCAAGCAGTCGGTCGGTGTCGACGCGATGGTCACCGTGAGCGCGCCGGGCGACCTCGACAAGCTCGCGCGTGTTCTGGACGACGAGATCGTCGCGGCGACGCGCGTCGAGCACGCCGACAGCGTGGTGCGCGTCTGGGTGAAGCAGACCCACGGCGTGCTCCCCGCGATCGTCGAAGCGTCGGAGCGGAACGGCTTCACGGTGACCGACCTCTCGGCCACCGAACCGACCCTCGAGACGGTCTTCATCAACCTCACCGGAAAGGACCTCCGCGAATGACCGTGACAGCGATCCCCACGCAGGCCGAGCTGGTCCCCGACCGCACTCCCGAAGCCGCCTCGCGCACGGCGTTCAAGGCCCTGCTCCTGCGCGATCTCGTCGTGCTCCGCAAGAGCCTCCAGGAGTTCCTGCCGCGCACGCTGCTGCAACCGTTGCTGCTCGTCTTCGTGTTCACGTACGTCTTCCCGAAGATCGGGCAGGGGGTCGGCGGCTCAGGAGCGGGAGCGGCTGAGTTCTCGACCGCGCTCGTGGCCGGCGTCGTCGGGCTGGCGATCATGTTCCAGGGCATCCAGTCGGTCGCGCTGCCGATGGTGCAGGAGTTCGGCTACACGCGCGAGATCGAGGACCGCGTGCTCGCGCCGATGCCGGTCGCGATGGTCGCGGTCGAGAAGGTGGTCGCAGGCGGTCTCAACGGCCTCTTCTCGGCGCTGCTCGTGTTCCCCATCGCGACGATCGTGCCGGTGACGCCCGTCCATCTCGACATCAACTGGCCCATCCTCATCACGCTGATGCCGCTCGCCTGTTACATGTGTGGCGCGCTCGGTCTCGCGTTCGGGACACGTTTCGAGCCGCGGACCGTGCCGTTGCTGTTCGGGGTGATCGTGCTCCCGCTGACCTTCCTCGGCGCGATCTACTACCCGTGGCAGTCCCTGGCATCCATCCGGTGGCTGCAGATCTTCGTGCTGGTGAACCCGCTCGTCTACATGTGCGAGGGATTCCGGGCCGCGCTCACGCCGGCGCCGCACATGACCCTCTGGGCCGTGTACCCCGCGCTGATCGGCTTCTCGGCGCTGTTCACCTGGACCGGTCTCTCAGGTTTCAAGAAGCGGGTCCTGAGCTGAATCGCTGAATCCGAGAGCGACGTTCGCCGACAAGTGATTTATGGGTATCCTCCCCCCCGTTATGGAGGGGGTGACCGTAACGTTCCAGGGCGTCCGGGGATCGACGCCGTGCGACGGCCCCGATCTCGCCCGCTACGGCGGCAGCACCTCGTGCGTCGTCGTCGAGGCAGCCGGTCACGACCCGATCCTCTTCGACCTCGGCACCGGCCTGCGCAACTACGGGATGCAGCTCATGGAGGCCGGCCGCATGGAGAGCTTCCGCGGCTCCGCGTTGGTGAGCCACCTCCACTGGGATCACGTGCAGGGCATCCCGTTCTTCGTGCCGCTGCACTGCCAGGACACGCTGCTCGACGTG
Organism: Acidimicrobiia bacterium; assembly: GCA_036557185.1. Classification (GTDB taxonomy): domain Bacteria; phylum Actinomycetota; class Acidimicrobiia; order IMCC26256; family JAENVU01; genus DATBHZ01. The sequence continues at coordinate 2,791 of DATBHZ010000056.1, forward strand.
TACGGCCCGCGGCAGTCCGACGGACCGCTCGCCGAGGTGTTCGAAGGCATGATGCGTCCGCCCTACTTCCCGATCCGTCCCGGGCAGCTCGAGGGGAGCCTGGGGTTCCACGACGTCGGGGACGACGACTTCCCGCTGGGTGACGCGAAGGTTCGGTCGCGCTGGATACGCCACGTCGGCCCGACGCTCGGTTACAGGCTCGACTGGCAGGGCGTGTCGATCGCGTACCTCTCGGACCACAGCCAGGGCTCGAACGACGGTCCGGGCGACGAGTACGTGCCCGACGACGTGCTCGACCTCTGTGACGGCGTCGATCTCCTGATCCACGACGCCCAGCACACGATCAACGAGTTCGAGGCGAAGCGCCACTGGGGCCACTGCACGAACGAGTACGCGCTCCACGTCGCCAAGCAGTCCGGTGCGCAGCGACTCGTCCTGTTCCATCACGATCCGATCCACACCGACGACGCGCTCGACTTGATCGCGGCGGTGTCCCGGGATCGGGGCGCGCAGCTCGGCCTCGGAGACGTGATCGCGGCGGCGGAGGGCATGCAGCTCCGACTCGCTCCGCCGCACGCTCCTTCGGCACAGTAGACCCCGCACGAGCCGAGCTGAGAGCCTGGGGTCATGGGAAGCGCCGACGTCTCACGCGAGCCAGACATCCTCGATCCCGACGCGGCGTCGTTCCGTTCGGTGCTCGGTCACTTCGCGACGGGCATCACCGTGATCACCGCGATGGACGGCGACGAGCCCGTCGGTCTGGCCGCGAACTCGTTCACCTCGGTGTCGCTCGACCCTCCGCTCGTGCTGTTCTGCGCCGCGAAGTCTTCCACGACGTGGCCGCGCATCCAACGGTCCGGGCACTTCACGGTCAACGTGCTCGACGAGCACCAGGAGCACGTCTCGCAGCTCTTCGCGGAACGCGGCGCGGATCGGTTCGGAGCCATCGGCTGGAGCGTCGGGACGAAGGGTCCCATCCTCGACGACGTGCATGCGTTCCTCGACTGCACGATCGAGGCGGAGCACGACGCGGGCGATCACATCATCGTGGTGGGCAGGGTCCACAAGTTGGGGCTGACGGCCGACGCCGGGCCTCTCCTCTTCTATCAAGGACGCTACGGGCGTCTGCTGGGAGGTTCGTAGCCATGGCAACCGTCACGCCATCCGACACGATCCGCGGGGTGGTGATCGTCGAGCCGAAGGTGTGGGAGGACGACCGGGGGATGTTCGCCGAGACGTTCCGCCAGGAATGGCTCCCCGAGGGCTCGCCGCAGATGATCCAGGGGAACCGGGCGGACCGGAGCGCCGACACGCTCGTCGGTTTGCACTACCACCGGTTCCAGGCGGACTACTGGTACGTGCCGTTCGGCAAGGTGCTCGCCGCGCTGCACGACCTGCGTGCCTCGTCGCCCACGCGGGGCAAGTCGCTCACCGTGCAGCTCGACGGCGTGGACCACCGCGGGCTGTACATCCCTCGTGGTGTGGCGCACGGCTTCTACGCGATCACCGACGCGACCATCACCTATCTCGTCGACGGCTACTACAACCCCGACGACGAGCTCGGCGTGAAGTGGAGCGACCCGACGATGCAGATCGAGTGGCCCGGGACCTCTCCGACCCTGTCGAAGCGCGACCAGTCCAACCCGCTGATCGCGGACATCCCTGCCGACCTCGTACCCGCCTGATCTATCGCCGAGCCAGCCGCTGGTACAGCTCGCAGCCGACACAGAACAGGCCCACCGCCGCGAGCGCGCACACGATCGCGGCGATGATCGTCACGAGGTCGGCGATGTCGCCCAGGCCGAGTGATCCCACGACCGCCGCGAGCGCGAGGAGCGCCAGGACCACGAGCCCGTGCATGCGCACGGGAGCCGGCTCCTCGAGCGTGTTGGGCGGGCCGATGCGCGGGGCGACGAAGCGATGCCAGCAGCGGAGGGCCGGGCCCCGGTCACCCAGCACGAGGTCGCCGAGGATCAGGAGCGCCACCGGGATCGGGGCCCACCACCAGCCGAAGACGTATCCGGCGAGCAGCAAGACGCTGGAGACGCCCTGCTCGACGCGGTGGAACCGGAGGTCGACGGCGGACACGGCGGGACGATAACTCCCGGCTCTGCGGTGTCCGCATTGCCTCGTTCGACCGTCGTCGGCGCGGCTTTTTGGGCACTCCAGCCGTCGCCACCACGCTGCGTGGTCATTACACTGCTGAGCGGGTGACCGGAGCGAGCTCCGGGTGGGAGAGCGAACACAAAGGCATGGTCACGGACCTCGAGGGCACGCCGAGAGTCTCCGTGGGATCAGAGGACGGTGCATGGACGTTCGGATGCTCGGCTCCGCGGAGGTGTTGCGGGGCTCCGTGGGCGACGTTGCGATCACTCGGGAGCGCAGCCGCCTCTGGCGCGTGGTGCGCATCTCCGCGATCCTCACCCTGGTCTGCGGTTTCCTCTACTGGCGCCTCCTGTCCGGCAACCCGGTCCGGCTGGGCTGGCCGCACATCACGCTCTCCGAGCAGATGCAGCAGTTCCTGCCGGGGATCCTGCTCGTCATCGTGCTCGGGCTCGTGCTCGTCCTCCCGCTCACCCTGGCCGGTCGCTCACCGCATGCGCAGTTCCGTCCGAGCGAGATCCCGGTCACGTTCGACGACGTCGTCGGCCTCGGGATCGTGCGGGACGAGGTCGTCAAGACGCTGAACCTGTTCCTGGCTTACAAGACCTTCCGTGACCGGATGGGAGGCACGCCGCGCCGGGCGATCCTGTTCGAGGGCCCACCCGGAACCGGCAAGACCCACATGGCCAAGGCGATGGCGCGCGAGGCGGGTGTGCCGTTCCTGTACGTGTCGGCCAGCGCCTTTCAGTCGATGTACTACGGCCAGACGAACCGGAAGATCCGCTCCTTCTTCCGGACGCTGCGCAAGATCGCGCGTCACGAGGGCGGCGCGATCGGGTTCATCGAGGAGATCGACGCGATCGCCGGCGCGCGCTCGGGGATGCGCGCCAAGTCCTCGCCGCTGTTCCTCGAGCCACTGAACGGGCGCAACACCGAGCCCTCCGACATGCGCGAGGGGATCACCGGTGTCGTGAACGAGCTCCTCGTGCAGATGCAGTCGTTCGACGAACCGACGGCGATGGGTCGCGTGCGCGGATGGTGGATCGACCGGCTCAACCGGTACCTGCCCGCGCACAGCCAGCTGCAAAAGGGCGTGCCGCAGTCCGCGAACATCCTCGTGATAGGTGCGACGAACCGTGCGACCGATCTTGACCCTGCGCTCCTCCGACCCGGCCGGTTCGACCGTTCGATCCACTTCGACCTGCCCGGGCGCGCGGGTCGTCGCGAGATCATCGACTACTACCTCGACAAGAAGGCGCACGTTCCCGAGCTCGACAAGGAGGAGCTGCGCGATCAGCTCGCGGCGATGACGTTCGGCTACTCGCCGGTGATGATCGAGCACCTCTTCGACGAGGCGCTCGTCTGGGCGCTGCGCGACGGAGAGGACGCCATGGAGTGGAGACACATCCAGCAGGCGAAGCTCACCGAGGAGATCGGTCTCGCGCAGCCCGTCGAGTACACGGAGCAGGAGAAGCTCACGATCGCGACCCACGAGTCGGGTCACGCAGTTGTCGCGCATCTCGCAGGGAGCGACCGCAAGCTCGAGGTGTTGAGCATCATCAAGCGCAAGGACGCGCTGGGCCTCCTGGCCCACTCTGACGCCGAGGAGCGCTTCACGCGCACCCGTTCCGAGATGATCGCCGCGATCCAGATCGCGTTCGGCGGCATGATCTCCGAGGAGCTGTTCTTCGGGGAATCGGGCACGGGACCGGGCGGGGACCTCGCAGCGGCCACCAGGCTCGCCGCGCAGATGGTCGGCGCGTTCGGCATGGCCGGCACGCTCGTGAGCTTCGAGGCCGTCGAGCCGGGTCCGGTCAGTCAAGGCATCGTCGCCCGAGTGCTCGCCGACGACGAAGCACGTACCGCCGTCGAGCGGTTGCTCGAGCGCGCACGTGAGGACGTGCGGCAGCTCCTCGACCAGCATCGCTATCTGGTAATCGCGCTGCGCGACACCCTGATGGAGCGGGAGGAGCTCGTCGGCGAGGAGATCATCGACGTGCTCCAGCACGCGCAGGCCGTGCACGACCTGGAGCTCGCGCCCGCGGGCACGAACGACGCAACGGGTCGCGAGCGCCACTAACCGAGGGAGCCGTTTCGCGGCTCGCTGGTACCCTCGACACATCGTGGATGCAGAGCGCGAAGCGCGGCGCGCCGGCTGGCGGCTCATGGGCGGGGCCATCCGGCCGCAGAAGTGGTGGGTGATCGGGGGGATCACGGCGGGCCTGGTGTGGACCGGCGCCAAGCTCCTCGTTCCCTACCTCGCCGCACTCGCCGTCAACAACGGGATGAAGTCCGGCAAGACCGGGACCGTCCTCACACTCACGGTCCTCATGGTGCTCGTCGGTGTCGTGCAAGCCGTGTGCACCGGGTTGCGGCGGTACGCGGCGTTCCGCATCGCGCTCCGCACCGAGACGACCCTTCGGCAGCGGCTGTTCGCGCACTTGCAGCGCCTGCACTTCGCGTTCCACGACCAGGCGCAGACGGGCCAGCTCATGGCGCGCGCGAACACCGACATCCAGCAGATCGAGACGGTGGTGATCCTCATCCCGCTCACCGCCGCGGCCTGCCTGACGATGCTCGGTGTGGTCGTGATCATGGTGGTGGTGAGCCCGGTGCTGGCCCTGCTCGCCCTCGGTGCGCTCCCGTTCCTCACGATCGCAGCGACGAGGTTCAGCAACCGGATCGCACCCGTGAACCTCGCGCTCCAGGAGGAGCTGGCCGACGTGTCCGGCGTGGTGGAGGAGAGCCTGTCGGGCGTGCGCGTGGTGAAGGGCTTCGGCGCCGAGAAGGTGCAGGTCGAGCGCCTCAAGGCAGAGGCCGACGGCGTCCTCGATCGTGCACTCGCCGCGGCGCGGCTGCGGTCGGGCTTCATGCCGCTGATCGACTTCCTGCCCGCGCTGTCGATGGTCGCGATCCTCTGGTACGGAGGTCACCAGGTGTTGTCAGGCGAGCTGCAGGTCGGTTCGATCCTGCAGTTCAACCTGTACATCCTCATGCTCATCTGGCCGCTGCGCATGATCGGCATGCTCGTGGCGCAGGCATCGCGGGCGTCGGCCTCGGCCGGCCGCGTGCACGAGATCCTGATCACCGATGCCGAGATCCATGACGAGCCGGGCGCTCGTCCGCTGCCCCCCGGTTCGGGCGACCTTCGCTTCGAGGGTGTGTCGTTCGGATACGCGACCGGCCGCCGGGTGCTCGACGACCTCGATCTGACGATCCACGGGGGAGAGGCGGTCGCGATCGTCGGCGCTACGGGGAGCGGCAAGACGACCGTCGCGCGCCTCGTGCCGCGCTTCTACGACGTCGACGGCGGGCGGATCCTCCTCGACGGCGTCGACGTGCGCGATGTCCAGATCGCATCACTGCGGGACGCGATCGGCATCGTGTTCGAGGACACGTTTCTCTTCTCCGACACGGTGCGAGAGAACATCGCGTTCGCGGACCCGGAGGCACCGCTCGACCGTGTGCGCCGCGCCGCGGCACTGGCCGGTGCCGACGCCTTCATCGAGGCGCTCCCGGACGGGTACGACACCGTCATCGGCGAGCACGGCTTCTCGCTGTCGGGTGGCCAGCGCCAGCGCATCGCGATCGCGCGCGCGGTGCTCGCCGACCCGAGAGTGCTCATCCTCGACGACGCCACGTCGTCGGTCGACCCGACGAAGGAGCACGAGATCCGCGCCGCGCTCGGCGAGGTGATGGCGGGCCGGACCACGTTGATCATCGCTCACCGCCCCGCGACCATCGCCCTCGCGGACCGCGTCGTGCTGATCGGCGATGGCAAGGTCGTCGCGGAGGGAACACACGACGAGCTGCTCGCCACGAGCGAGCCGTATCGCGCGGTGCTCGCGGCCGCGGAGGCGGCGGGACCGCAGCCGGTCGGGAGCCCGTCGTGAGGGGCGGGTGGGTCGACAGCGGCGCGCTCGACGACGAGGACAAGCTCGATCGCGCGGCCGCGCAGCGGGTCATGCGGCGGCTCTGGAAGCTCCTCCGCCCTTACCGCGGCCAGATCGCGCTCGCGACCGCTGCGCTCGTCGGGCAGACGGCGTGCTTGCTCGCGGGCCCGGCCCTCGTCCAATACGGCGTCAACAAGGGACTCCTGAAGAACAACTCGGGCGCGCTCGACGGCGCCGTCGTCGCGTTCCTCGTAGCGGCGGTGCTCGGGCTGATCTTCGGGCGTTGGGTGATCTGGCTCGTGAGTCGCACGGGTGAGCGCTTCCTGCGCGATCTGCGCGAGCACGTGTTCCGACACCTCGCCGGGCTCTCGATGGACTTCTTCGAGCGTGAGAAGACGGGCCGGCTGGTCTCGCGCATGACGTCCGACATCGACGCGATGGAGGACCTGATCTCCCAGGGCCTCGTGATGCTCGTGCAGAACGTGCTGATCTTCGTCGGCACGCTGATCGTGGTCTTCCTGATCAGCTGGCAGCTCAGCCTGGCCGTGCTGATCATCGTGCCCCCGCTCGCGATTGCGAGCCGCTGGTTCCGGCGCGAGTCGAACCGCGCCTATCTGCTCGTGCGCGAAGCGATCGGCGAGAACCTCGCGACGTTGCAGGAGGGCCTCGAGGGTGTGCGCGTGGTGCAGGCGTTCGGGCGCGAGCGGGGCTGGATCCGCCGGTTCCACGCGACGAACGAGGCGCAGTACGACGCCAACCTCGAGACCGTGCGCATCTCGGCGCGGTACTTCCCGTTCGTGGAGTTCACCGGCGTGCTCGGCATCGCCGTCGTCATCGGGGTTGGTGGGCTGCTCGTCGACCAGAACGTCCTCGAGGTCGGCACGATCATCGCCTTCGTCCTGTACCTGAACAACCTGTTCGACCCGATCCAGCAGCTCAGCCAGCTCTACAACACCGTGCAGTCGGCCGGCGCCGCGCTCCAGAAGCTGTTCGTCCTGCTTGACACGGCGCAGACCATCTCGGAGCGCCCCGGCGCCGTCGACCTCCCGAGCGACGGGCCCATCGAGGTGCACGGCGTCTCCTTCGCATACGGCGGTGGCCCGCCCGACACCGAGGGCGTGGTGCATCCCCTCGGTCCGCTCGTGCTGCGGGGCGTCGACCTCACGGTCGCGCCGGGCGAGCGCGTCGCCCTGGTGGGCCCGACCGGCGCAGGCAAGTCGACGCTCGCAAAGCTGATCGTGCGGTTCTACGACCCGCGTGAAGGGCGGATCAGCTTCGGTGGTGTCGACCTGCGAGACGCCACGACCGCGAGCCTGCGCGATCGCATCATCGTCGTCCCGCAGGAGGGCTTCCTCTTCGCCGGCACGGTGCGCGAGAACATCCGCATCGGCCGGTCGGACGCTACGGATGCCGAGGTGGACGACGCGGTGCGCGCGCTCGGCCTGACCGACATCTTCAGCGCCCTCCCGAACGGGCTCGACACCGAGGTGCGTGAGCGCGGGTCGCGCCTGTCCGCGGGTGAGAAGCAGCTCGTCTCGCTTGCACGCGCAGCGCTTGCGAACCCGGCAGTGCTCGTGCTCGACGAGGCGACGTCGAACCTCGACCCGGGCACCGAGCGCCGCGTTGAACGAGCGCTCGAGCGCCTGACCGAGCATCGCACCGTGCTCGTGGTCGCGCACCGCCTCTCGACCGCGGCGCGCTGCGACCGGATCGCGGTCGTCGACGAAGGCACCTTGCTGGAGCTGGGCACACACGACGAGCTGCTCGCGCGTAAGGGCCGGTACGCGAGCCTCTATTCGGCCTGGGACACGTCGCACCCGATGGACCGCTCGGCCTGAGCGGCTCCTCGCACTGCAGCGGTTACGCGACGACGATCGCCGGTGCGTCGAGCTCGACCACCGGGTCGAGCCGGTGCGCGAAGCGCCGGAAGCTGCGAAGCAGCACGGTACCGGTGAGCAGGATGAGCAGGGCGTTCGTGAGCGCGGAGGCCGCGTCCCACGGCAAGGACGTCGCCACGTAGAACGACCAGTAGTGGTGCAGCGTCCCCGAGAACGCGAGGCCCGGGTGCCACGACAGCGGGCCACCGTCGCGCTGGAACGGCCAGAACCACAGGTTCAGGATCGCCCCGTAGAGAAAGCCCCAGCACCATCCGAACGCCGCGGCGGCGAGCACCTCCACCCGCGGGTTCAGCCGTTCCGTCGCGAGACCGAGCAGTCCCGCGGTGCCGCCCATCCATGCGAGCCCGAGCATCTGGAACGGCAGCCACGGCCCGATCCCGCCGGTGATGATGGCGGAGACGGCCATCGCGCACAGCCCGAGGAGCATGCCGAACCGCGGGCCGAAGGCGATGGCCGCGAGGATCACGAGGAAGTAGATGCCGTTGCCGCCGAGCACGAACCCGAGCAGCCGGAGCAGGCCCGCGCTCGCCGAAAGGACACCGAGCATCGCGACGGTCGCGCCGTTCATCGTGCCGCGGCGCACCTCGAGCGCGACCGCTACGACCGCAAGTGCTCCGATGATCGCCGCGAACATCGGGGCGTCGCCCGCGTGCTCCGAGCCGGCTAGCGCTGTGCGCGGCAGCCAGAACGGGTAGAGGAACGCAGCAGCGCCGACGATCACGACGAGCGTGTAGACGAGCCACGGGCGCACGCGACTTGTCATCCGACGTGCTCCATGGCTTGCTGCACTTCCTCCACCGTCAGGTAGGGCGGCAGCACGCGCAGCGTCTGCGGAGCGAACAGCGACCCGGAGAGCACCTCGCGCGCGTTCCCGCTCGCGACGATCTCGCCGTCGCCGAGCACGATCGCGCGCGTGGCAACGCGCGCCGCGAGCTCGACGTCGTGCGTGGCGAGCACGACGGCTCCTCCGGCTCGCGCATGGTCCGCGACTGCTTGCTCGAGAGCGTGTCTCGACGCTGCGTCCATGCCGCGGGTCGGCTCGTCGAGGAGCAGCACGTCGGCGCCTCCGACTGCGACGGCCGCGATCGCGACCCGTTGACGCTCGCCTCCCGAGAGGCTGCGGGGGTGGCGGTCGGCGACGTGCTCGAGATGCAGGCGGTGGATCCACGTGGCAACCGCGGCAGGGTCGCGGCGACCGAGGAGGGAGAGGGTCTTGCCGATCTCCTCGCGCACGGTGTTCGCGAACAGGAGCGAGTTCGGGTCCTGCGGGACGTACGCGGCGCGCGCCCGGCCTGCCACGGTGCCGCGCGTGGGCTCGAGGAGCCGGGCGATGACCCGCAAGAGCGTCGACTTCCCCGATCCGTTGCGCCCGAGCAGCGCCACGACGTCGCCGCGCTCGATCTGCACGTCCGCATCCCGGAGAGCGACTGTGTTGCCGTAGCGAACGGCGAGGCCGCGGCCGGTCAGGAGCGGCTCGCCGGGAGCCGCGCGTGCCTCGCTCGCGAGCGCGCCGGCATCGGGCAGCACGTCCAGCATTCGTGTCTCGGCGGCCCTGCGGCGGGCCTCGCGCACGGTCAGCGGAGGCGGGCTCCACCCCAGGACGCGCCCGAGCCGCGTTACGGAAGGCGCGCCGGGGTACTCCGCGAGGAGCGCGCCAGGGCTCGACGGCCCTTCGCTGACGAGCCCGCCCGACATTTCGATCGCACGGTCCGCGAGGGGTGCAGCGCGCTCGAGACGATGCTCCGACATCACGACCGTCGTTCCGAGGTCGGCGTTGAGCCGCGCCACCGCCGCCAGCACGTCCTCCGCGCCCTGTGGGTCGAGCTGGGACGTCGGCTCGTCGAGCACGAGCGCCGAGGGAGCGGACGCGAGCGCGCCGGCGATCGCGCAGCGCTGGCGCTCTCCACCCGAGAGCGTCGCCGGGTTCCGGTCACGGAGGTGCGCGATGCCGAGCGCGTCGAGCACCTCCTCGACGCGTCGTCGCATGGCTTCGGGTGTCATCGCGAGGTTCTCGAGCACGAAGGCCACGTCGGCCTCGACCTGGTCGACCACGAACTGCGCCTCGGGGTCCTGGTGGACGAACCCGACCACGTCGGCCAGCTCGCGCGGCTTGTGCGCGCGGACGTTGCGCCCGAAGGTGATCACGTCACCCGAGAGCTTCCCGCCTGTCGCGTGCGGGACGAGGCCGTTGATCGTGCGCAGCAGCGTGCTCTTGCCCGAACCGGACGTGCCCACCACGAGGAGGATCTCCCCGGCGTGGACGCCGAGGTCGACCGGACCGAGCGAGCGCGGGCCGTCCGGGTAGGCGAAGGAGAGGCCGTGCAGCTCGATGGCGCTCATGGGACGGCGAGCTCCGGTTCGGGCTCCGGCTCGCGCAGGTCGATCACCGGCGAGGGTGCCGTGTCACGCGCAGGCGTCCGGAGCAGCGGCGCAAGCAGCGGGGCCGTCATGAGCATCACGACGGGATCGACCTTCGGCCACGTCACCGGGCTCGCCAGCCAGGCAAGCGTGTCGTTTCCCGCGAGCGAGACGATCCCGATCATCACGGGGGCGCTGCACGCGACCGCGGCCATGAGCCAGTCGGCGCCCGTCATGCGGCGGTGCCGGTGCCGTGTCCGGTCGTGGCCCCGCGTCGCGATCCAGGCAGCGCACGCGATCGCCGCACCGCCGCACACCCCGAGAGCCGCTGCGGGCGCTGTCGACCGGCCGATGAGCGCGAGGAACGCGCCGCCGAGCGCGAGCAGGCCCGCGAGACCGAGCCACCCTGCCACAGCCTCGTTTCGCGTCGCAGGTTGGTGGCCGAACCCGCGCGAGTCCATCGACTCGGCCAGACCCATCGCGCGCTCCATGCCGCGCTCGAGCACCGGTACCACCGTGCGCAGGACTCTTCCGCGCCGCACCACCTTGCCTCCGGTCCGGGCGCGGTCTGCCTCGCGCACCGCCCCGGCGGATTCGATCGTCGCGGGAACGAAAGCCAGCGCCACCGTCGTGATGAGCCCGAGCTCGTGGAACGCGCGCGGCGAGGACTGGAGCAGCTCGTAGTGCGATGCGACCGCGTTGAACGCACCGAAGACCGCCATCATCCCGACGATCGTGAAGCCTTGCGCGAGCGCTTGCAGCAACACCGAGCTCTCGATCGTGCCCCCGAGCGTGAACCCGCCCATGAGGCGCGGGACGGTGACGTGCGGGATGGTCGTGATGACGTCAATGCCGTTGTGGGTGGTCAGCACGGCGAGCGTCACCCGCACCACCGAGAACAACACGCCGACCGTCAGGAGGATGGGGAACGCGCGCCGGTACGGACCGCCCGGCGCGTGCACCTCGACGACGAGCCAAGCCATCGCGATGACGATCGCGACGTACACCGGGCTGGGCGCGATCTGCACCACCGCCGCGCCGGCGAGCGCCCACAGGAGCCATGCGACCGAGTGCCAGGGTCTCGATGCTGGCAGGGCCCTGCGCATTCCCCTAGGGTGCCTGCTCGACCACGGTCGTGCACAACCGGATCGCTCGTGAGGGACCCGGGGTGCGCGGTGTCGACGGCTCGGGAGAGTGATCCCTCGATCCGTCGAGACGGGGGAAGCCGGTGCGAATCCGGCGCTGACCCGCAACTGTGATCGGCCGGCGAGCCGGCCGTGAGCCAGGACCACCGCCGCGGTCCGCCCGCCCGTTGGGCGCGCGTCCGCATCGCGACAAGACGGCCCTCGTGGAGAGGGGCCGGCGGAGGCCCACATGACACGTTCGCTTCGGAGGCTGCTCCTCCCGATCGCATTGCTCGCCCTCGGCGCGGTAGGGCTCGTCATCCCGGCGAGCGCCGCCGGAGTGAACCGAGCGGCCGTCATCGTCGACACCGGCTCGGCGGTGCACCGAGTGGTGATCACGTTCACCGAGGATTCGATCTCGGGCGTCAGCGCGCTCCAACGCGCCGGCGCGAACCCGGCGATCCTCAACTACAACGGCCAGGGCGGCGCGGTGTGCGCGCTGTTCGGCGTCGGGCACCCGGCCACGAACGCGAGCTGCCTCGGAGACGGCACCGATGCGCGTTATTGGGCGTACTTCCGGGCAGGACCGAGCGGCCCGTTCGTCTACTCGCGCGGCGGCGCAGGGACCGCGCAGGTGCACAACGGCGACGTCGAGGGGTGGAAGTTCGAGACGGGTTCGACGCCGCCGCCGTTCGCCACCGTCGACCAGATAGCTCCGCCTGCGCCACCGCAGGCACCTCCTCCCGCCCAGCACGCGATCGTCCCGGGCACTTCGGCCGGGGCGGGTGCTGCGAACGGCGGTGCGGGCGGTCAGGGGGCAGGCGGGGCTCCTGGACAAGGCACCTTGACGCCATCGGCCTCGGGTCCCGGAGCAGCTGCAGCCGGTGCGGGCGCGTTGCCGGGCGCGAAGGGCGCAAGGGGCACCGTTGCTCGCGGCGCGCTTCCCGTGACGGGAGGCACATCGAAGGCGTCCGGATCGGATGCGAAGCAGAGCAAGTCGAAAGACGCGCTCCAGGCAAGTGCCGACGGCAAGAAGTCGTCGTCCGGCGGGCCGCCGGGGTCGTTGTGGATCCTGGTCGCACTGCTCGTTGTCATCGGGGCCGCCGTCGTCGCCGTGCGCCGTCGTCGTGCGGTTCCCGACAGGAGCCTGCCGCAGGCCGGGCCGTAATCTTGAGGGGTGCTCGGCGCCGTCACCCCGTCGAACGTCACGATCCTGCTCGCATTCGGCGGGGGAATCCTGTCCTTCGTCTCGCCGTGCGTGCTCCCGCTCGTGCCGTCGTACCTCGGCCTGATCACGGGCCTCTCGACGGCCGAGCTCGCGGAGAACCGTCGCCAGCACCTCTGGCGCATCGCGCTCAACACCGCGCTGTTCACCCTGGGCATGACGACGGTCTTCGTCCTGCTCGGGCTCGGCGCATCGGCATTCGGTCAGACCCTGCGTGATCACCAAGACGTGCTGGTGCGCGCGTCGGGTGGGTTCCTCGTCCTGCTCGCGGTCTATCTCGCCGGCTCGCAGCTGTTGCGCGCGCCCGGGCTCTACGGAGAGGCACGCCTCCACCTCGCGCTCGAGAACTACGGGGCCCTCGCCGTGCCAGTTGCAGGCGCCGCGTTCGGCTTCGCGTGGACACCGTGCATCGGGCCCGTGCTCGGCTCGGTCCTCACGGTCGCGGCCACTACGAGCTCACTGCGCGCGGTCTCGCTGCTCGCCGCGTACGGGCTCGGGCTCGGCGCTTCGTTCCTCGTGATCGGGCTCGGTCTCGGTTGGGTCGAGGAGTCGGTCGACTGGCTCAAGCGGCACGGCCGCACGATCACGTTCGTCTCGGCGGGCCTGCTCGCGGCGTTCGGCCTCGTGCTGCTGTTCGGCCAGATGCCGTGGCTCAACCAGCGCTTCACCGACGTGATCAACGCGCTCGGGCTCGGCTCGTTCGGCGAGAACGGCTGATCCGACTGCTCGGCGCGGTCTGTCAGACTTGGCCGAATGGCGCCGATCGTCGACACGGCCGAATGGGCAGCGCTCGGGAAGCACTTCGAAGCCGTCAAGGACGTGCACCTGCGCGATCTCTTCGATGAGCAGCCCGACCGTGGGACAGCGATGGCGCTCGAGGTCGACGGCCTCTACTTCGACTACTCCAAGAACCGGATCACCAGCGAGACGATCTCACTCCTGGTAAAGCTCGCCGAAGCCGCGCACGTCGAAGCTCTGCGGGACGCGATGTTCGCCGGCAAGAAGATCAACACCACGGAGGACCGCGCCGTCCTGCATGTTGCGTTGCGCGCGCCACGCGACGAGCACATCTACGTGGACGGTGTCGACGTCGTGCCCGAGGTGCACGAGGTGCTCGACAAGATGGGCGCCTTCTCCGACCGGGTGCGCTCGGGCGATTGGGTAGGTCACACCGGCAAGCGCATCCGCAACGTGGTCAACATCGGCATCGGAGGCAGCGATCTCGGCCCGCGAATGGCGACGACCGCGCTGCGCGACTTCTCCGACCGCTCGCTCACCTTCCGGTTCGTGTCGAACGTCGACGGCGCAGACTTCTTGGAGGCCACGCGCGATCTCGACCCGGAAGAGACGCTGTTCATCGTCGCCTCGAAGACGTTCACCACGCTCGAGACGATGACCAACGCTCGAACCGCCCGAGCATGGGCACTGGCGAAGCTCGGTGACGAGGCCGCGGTCGCCAAGCACTTCGTTGCCGTCTCCACCAACGCGGAGGAGGTGGCGAAGTTCGGGATCGACACCGAGAACATGTTCGGCTTCTGGGATTGGGTCGGCGGGCGCTACTCGTACGACTCGGCAATCGGTCTCTCGGTGATGATCGCGATCGGCAAGCCGCAGTTCGACGAGATGCTCGGCGGGTTTCACGCGATGGATGAGCACTTCCGAACCGCGCCGGTTGCACACAACCTCCCCATGCTTCTCGGGCTGATCGGCATTTGGTACAACAACTTCTTCGGCGCGCAGACGGTCGCAGTCCTGCCGTACTCGCAGTACCTCGAGCTCTTCCCCGCGTACCTCCAGCAGCTCGAGATGGAGAGCAACGGCAAGTCGGTCGACCGCAAGGGCAAGCCGGTGCAGTGTCAGACGGGCGCGATCGTATGGGGCCAGCCCGGCACCAATGGGCAGCACGCGTACTACCAGCTCATCCACCAGGGCACGAAGCTCATCCCCGCCGACTTCATTGGTTTCGCGCAGCCGAACGAGGCGCTCGGCGACCACCAGGACCTGTTGGTCGCGAATCTCCTCGCGCAGCCCCAAGCGCTCGCGTTCGGCAAGACGCTCGACGAGGTCCTCGCCGAGGGTGTCCCCGCCGCGCAGGCGCCGGCTCGCGTGTTCGAGGGCAACCATCCGACGAACCTCCTGATGGCCGAGCGGCTCACCCCCCGCGTGCTCGGTCAGCTCGTCGCCTTGTACGAGCACAAGGTGTTCACCGAGGGCGCAGTCTGGAACATCAACTCGTTCGATCAGTGGGGCGTCGAGCTCGGCAAGCAGCTCGCGCAGACGATCATCCCCGAGCTGCAAGGCAGCTCTGCCCTGCAGGGCAGCTCCGCGCTGGTAGGCAGCGCCGACCTGGAGCACGATTCCTCGACGAACGCTCTGATCGGGCGGTACCGCAAGCTCCGCACGCACTGATTCGCGGTCGAAAGGAAGCGCTTCGATGCAGCTCGGCATGGTTGGGCTCGGACGCATGGGCGCGGGCCTGGTCCGTCGTCTGATGGACGACGGTCACGAGTGCGTGGTGTACGACGTCAACCCCGGCCCGATCAAAGAGCTCGAGAGCTTCGGCGCGACCGGCGGGACCACGTTGGAGGAGTTCGTCGGGAAGCTCACGAAGCCGCGCGCGGCGTGGGTGATGGTCCCTGCCGCGTTCACCGGCGACACCGTCATGAAGCTCGCCGCCCTCATGGAGCCCGGTGACATCATCATCGACGGCGGCAACAGCTATTACCGGGACGACATCGACCGAGCAGCCGAGCTCGCGAAGCAGGGGATCCACTACGTCGACTGCGGGACCAGCGGCGGCGTGTTCGGCCTCG
>DATBHZ010000057.1:0-3966 GCA_036557185.1 Acidimicrobiia bacterium
CTTCAACCCGATCCACCACGACGAGGAGTTCGCGCAGTCGGCCGGGTACCCGTCGGTGTTCTCGGTGGGGATGCTCCAGGCCGGGATCCTCGCCAGCTACGCGACGGACTGGCTCGGTGCGGCGAACGTCCGCGCGTTCGGTGTCCAGTTCCGCGAGCAGGTGTGGCCCGGTGACTCGCTCGTGTGCTCCGGCTCGGTCGTCGACCGTCGCGAGGTCGACGGTGAGCGCCTCGTCGATCTCGACCTCCAGGTCGCGAGGGTCGGTGGCGGCACCGCGATCAAAGGAAGCGCGACGTTCGCAGTATCTTGAGTCGCGCTCGCTGCTCGCCGGGATACCCGGCTCGCGGCCGCTCGCCGCTCCGCGAGCTCGCTTCGGCTGCGCCTTCGCTCGCCGCCGCGCGTGACCCGCGACCAGAGCGCGACCATCAAGCAGTGACCGTGAAGCTCCAGGTGTAGGAGCCGGTGTTGGCATTGGGGTCGCCCTGGTTGCGGTAGTCGATCGTGACCTTGTTCAAGCCTGGTGCGTACCGCTGGATGTCCTTGCCGGGCCCGGGCGTGAACGTGAGCTGGCCGAGCCCTTTCACGAAGTCGACCTGGTCCGCCGGGATCGGCGCGCAGGGGCTGCTCGGAGGACACACAGTGATGTCGCCGGTGAGTTCGTTCTGCAAGTCGATCGCGATCGGTTGCTGTGGCGGCACGTCGGATCCGGGCGAGGGGCTCACACTCTGGATCGCGGCGGGGAGCGCACGGGAGTCGGTCCGCGTGTCGGCGGAGTGAATCGCGACGGCGAGCAGCGTGGCACACGCAAGTCCGACAACCGAGACGATTGCGACGCGTCCGGGATGCTTGACACGAGGCACGTCGCCGACGGTACTCGGCAAGCGAAGCGGGTTTCGATACGGTGGAATGGATGCCTGGAAGCACGGTGACCGATCTCGTCGGTCGTGTGCTCGCAGACCGCTATCGACTGCTCGGCTCGATC
This sequence comes from Acidimicrobiia bacterium, assembly GCA_036557185.1. Taxonomy (GTDB): domain Bacteria; phylum Actinomycetota; class Acidimicrobiia; order IMCC26256; family JAENVU01; genus DATBHZ01. The sequence continues at coordinate 983 of DATBHZ010000057.1, forward strand.
GGGGCCGGCGCGAGCGGGCGCGTGTACATCGCGGACGACGTGCGGCTTCGGCGGCGCGTCGCCGTGAAGGTGCTGCACACCGGGCTCGCGAGCGACGCGGGGTTTCTGCGCCGGTTCCGTACCGAGGCGCAGCTCGCGGCCTCGCTGCACCACCCGAACATCATGACGGTGCACGACTGGGGCGAGGACGTCGTCCCCTTCATGGTGATGGAGCTCCTCGTCGGCGGGTCGCTGCGCAGCATGCTGGACCGGGGGATCCGCCTCACGCCCGGCCAGGCCGCGTACGTGGGGCGCGAGGTCGCGGCGGGCCTCGAGTACGCGCACTCCCGCGGTCTGGTGCACCGCGACATCAAGCCGGCCAACCTGCTGTTCGACGAGCACGGCATCACCCGCATCGCGGACTTCGGCCTGGCGCGCGCGCTCGCCGAGGCGAGCTGGACCGAGCCGGCGGGTTCCATGCTCGGCACTGTTCGCTACAGCGCGCCGGAGCAGGGCACTGCCGCGCCGCTCGACGGGCGCTCCGACCTCTACTCCCTGGGTCTCGTGCTGGTGGAGTCCGTGACGGGAACCGTCCCGCTCACAGCAGACACGCCGCTCGGCACGTTGAGCCTCCGGGCGCGTCGCGGTGTCGTGGCGCCGGAAGAGATGGGCGCGCTGGGCCCGGTCATCGAGCGCGTCGGCCGTCCCGATCCGCCCGGCAGGTATCCCGATGCGGCGACGCTCGGCGAGGCGCTCGACAACGCGATGCGTCTCCTCCCACCGCCCCGCCCACTGACGCTCGCGGGCCTCGACGACCGCGACGACCCGCAGCCCACGCAGGTCGTGGGTACCCAACGCGGCCCCGTGTTCGACCAGGACCGTTCGGCGACCGCACCGGCCGAGCTCGTGATCGGTTCGAAGGCCGCGCGCCGACCCATGACCCGCCGATCCGTGGCGCCCTGGATCCTGCTCGGCGTGCTGCTCGTCGCCATCGGGGCCATCGCATATGCGCTGACGCGCCCCTCGACGGGCGCGCCCGTCACGGTGCCGCTCCTCGAGGGGATGGACGCCGCCCACGCGCAGACGCGAGCGAACGCGCACGGCCTCCTCACCTCCACCGTCGAGCGAACCGCCGACGATCCCAAGGGCTCGGTCATCGGGCAGGACCCGGCGCCGGGCGGCTGGCTCGGTCGCGGCGGCACGATCAAGCTCGTCGTGTCGAAGGGACCGAAGCCGGTCCCGCTGCCAGACGTCGTGGGAAAGCCGCAGGCCTCCGCGGCGGCCGCGTTGGCACAGGCGCAGTTCGTCGTCGGGCTCTCCGCGAGCTACAGCGACACGGTGCACGCCGGCTTGGTCATCGCGACGCAGCCGGGGAAGCAGGCGCCGCCCGGCTCGACGGTCACGATCGTGGTGTCGCGCGGACCTCGCCCAGTGCCCGTGCCGCAGGTTCCCGCGGGCCAGCCTTTCGCAACCGCGAGCCGGGTGCTCCAACGCAGCGGCCTCGTTGCCCGTCAGACGCCGCAGTTCAGCGACACCGTGCCTGTCGGCAGGGTCATCGGGACGAGCCCGGCTGCCGGCGCGCCCGTGCAGAAGGGCTCGACGGTGGCGGTGCTCGTGAGTCGTGGTCCGGACCTCGTGGTCGTGCCGAAGCTCAAGAGCCTCACCATCGACGCGGCGACGGCGGTGGCCGAGCGGGCGGGGCTTTCGGTCACGGTCTCCGGCGCGTACAGCCCCGGGAAGAAGGTCCGCGCGCAGGCGCCGGACACCGGCGCGAAGGTCCACCGCGGCACCGTCGTCACCCTGTTCTTCTGATTGCCGCCGGATTCTGTACCGCGCCTACCATGCGCCCCGGCAGCGGTTGGCCGACGAGCGGGAGACGAAGAGATGGGTGCACTTGACGGGCGCGTCGCGATCATCACGGGCGCAGGCCGGGGCCTCGGCCGGGAGCACTCGCTGCTCTTCGCTCAGGAGGGCGCCAAGGTCGTCGTCAACGACCTCGGCGGCAACATCGACGGCACCGGCGACGACCGCGCCCCCGCTCAGCTCGTGGTCGACGAGATCAAGGAGATGGGCGGCGAGGCAGTCGCCAACGTCGACAACGTGGCCGACTGGGAGGGCGCGACGCGACTCATCCAAACGGCAGTCGACACCTTCGGCGACCTGCACGTGCTGGTGAACAACGCCGGCATCCTGCGCGACCGCGTCATCGTCAACATGACGGAGGACGAGTGGGACGCCGTGATCCACGTGCACCTGAAGGGTCACTTCTGCCCGACTCGCATCGCGGCTGGGTACTGGCGCGAGCAGAGCAAGGCCGGCAAGGAGGTCAAGGCGTCGATCATCCACACCTCGTCGACGTCGGGCCTGCTCGGCAACCCTGGCCAGGCCAACTACGGCGCCGCCAAGAGTGGCATCGCGACCTTCTCGCAGATCGCCTCGATGGAGCTGGGCCGGTACGGCGTGCGCTCGAACGCGATTGCGCCGGCGGCTCGGACACGCCTGACCGAGCAGACGCCGGGTCTCGGCGACGTTGTGAAGGCTCCGGAGGACGCGGCGAAGTTCGACGTGTGGAACCCGGCCAACGTGTCGCCCTTCGTGGCCTATCTCGCCACCGAGGGGTGCGAGATCACCGGCGAGGCCTTCCTGGTCCAGGGCGGCGTGGTGCAGCGGTTCGCACCGTGGACGCTCTCGGAGAAGATCGACAAGGGTGACCGCTGGACCGTCGCGGAGCTCGCCGACCAGGCGAAGAACCTGCTTCCCACGAAATAGTTTCCGGCCTTTTCGCCATCGTCGTCCCGAGCGTCCGCTTCGGGGCGTGCCTCCGTACTCGTGCTGCGCACGATCCGCGCGCGCGAGCAGCTGAGCAGGCGCGACGCGCGAATAGCCAGAGAATGTCATAGTCATTACAAACTAGGCGTCATGGCAAAAAAGGTGTTGAATGACCTGCCCCGTCGGCGCATAATCACCGCGGAGAGTGGTATCGCGCCGTCGGAGCGGCGCGCAAG
>DATBHZ010000058.1:0-12366 GCA_036557185.1 Acidimicrobiia bacterium
GAAGGTGGTCGAGCACGGGGTTGCCGTTCAAGAGGATGGTGTACGTCACGTCGACGGTGTGGGGATCGACCTGCTGCATGCCGTCGATCCGAACGCTGACGCCGGCGAGCAGCTTGGCCTGTTGCTTCAGCTCGTTCTTCAGCGTGTCGAGGACGCGGCTGCCGTCCTGGATGGCACGTGCGCGCTGCTCCGGTGTCGTCGCGACGCCGTGGAACACCGTGTTGTAAGCGGCGGTGATCGCTGCAGCATCGGCCGGTGCGACGGCCGTGCCTCCCGGACGTGTGGTCGTGGTCGTCGTTGCCACCGGTTGCGCCGCAGCGAGATCGCTGCTGCTCGTCGTGCACTCGAAGGTCGCCTGGACACCACTGTGGTCGGAGGGGAAGACGATCCCGTCGGGCCCGACGGGGCCGCCCTTCGCCGCGAAGACGCCCGTCGGCGCGACGACGGCACATCGTGGCGTGCGCGCCAGGAAGACGTAGTCGATGCGCTCGTACTGCTTCGCGTTCGGATTCTTCAGGTCGACCATCGACGTGTCGACGCGACCGCTGGTGCAGTTCACGCCGGTCTTCTTGTTGCACTCTGCGTTGCCCGCGGCGACGAACGTGTCGGTGAAGCCCTGTGCGCGCAGTGCGCGGATGGTGAGCTCGTCCGGATGCGCGTTCAGGTCACCGGCGAGGATCGCGACGGATTGCGGAAGCCGCTTCCGCTCGAGCAAGGCGGCAGCCTCGCGTCCTTGACACGTGTTGAGCGTGTCGGTGAGCCGGCACGGAGGCGGGCACGTGTCGCGATCGCACACGCCGTCGTCGCTGCTGCTCGCGAGGTGTGTCGTGACGAGGTCGACGGGCCCCGCCGCGCCCTTGACGCGCACCCAGTACGCGGTCCGCAGCGGTCCGGCGGTGCGCACGCGCTCGCTGCTGAGCACCGGGTCCGTCGTGAGCACGAGCTCACGATCCTCCGAGGGATCGTTGTCCCACACGATCGTGTACCTGCCGTTGCACACACCCGGCAGCGACTTGTGCAGCTCGGCGTCGGTTCGCCGGTTCGCCTCCTGGAGCGCGACGAGCTCGGGGCAGCCGTTCGCCTGGAGCTGCCGCGCGAACAGCGCGACCCGCCCGCCGATGTGGCAGAAGTCGGTCTGCGGTTGGCAGGCGTTGCCGTGGAGGATGTTCTGCGTCACCACGCGCAGCGGCTCGCTCGGACCACTGCCGCGCGGCTCGCCCGTCGCGCGCTCGCTGCTCTGCTTGGCCGACGTCTCCGGGGCGGTCTTCGCGCTGCCACCAGAGGTGCACCCGGTCACCAACATCGCGGCCACCATGGACAACAGCAGCAGTCGCGCCCCCGGTCGCACGGCGGCACGCTACCGGACGTGCCTCGCGCTCACCAGGTGCCTAGATTGCAACGATGGAGCAGTTGAAGTTCGCGTGCATCGATGCCGAGAGCGGTGTCCACGACTTGGCAATCGTGGTGGACGGCGAGCTGTTGCTCGCCGATGCCGGCGACGTCGAGGCCGCGACCGGCTGGACGCTGAAGCGCCAAGGGCTGTGTCGCGGCGACGTGTGCATACCGGTGCGCGACGACCAGTCGCTCGTCGACGACGGGAGGATCGACCTGCGCGCCTTGGCGTCGGCCGCGCGGCTCCCACTGGTCGTCGACGTCGATGAGCGGGTGGTGGCGATCGGCCATCCGAACATCGCGAGCGCGGAGACCGTGCACACGGCTCCCGACTTCGAGCTCCCGGACCTCGACGGGAATCGCGTGCGGCTGTCGTCGGTCGGACACGGGAAGAAGAAGATCATCGTGACGTGGGCCTCGTGGTGCGGCTGCCGGCACGACCTGCCCGCGTGGGAGCAGCTCCGCCGCGAGCTCGAGCCACAGGGCCTCGAGATCCTCTCCGTGGCGCTCGACGACAATGCCGACGCCGCGCGGACGTACGTCGAGATGGCGGATCCGGTGCCGCAGTTCCGAGTGCTCGTCGATCGTGAGCTGCTGCTCGGCGATCTGTACGGGATCGTCAACGTGCCGTCGGTCGTCTGGATCGACGAGCGCGGCAATGTCGTGAGACCGCCCGTGATCGCGCCCGGAGACGACCAGTGGCGGGACTTCACGCACATCGACGCGAGCGTGCACCACGACCAGCTGCGCGCGTGGGTTGCCGAAGACACCGTCGAATTCGAGGCTCGCGAGGCCGGCGTGCCGAGCGAGAGCGAGCTGACGGCCCGGGTGGAGCGCCGAGTCGGTGCGTACCTCGCGCGCGAAGGCCGGCAGGACGCGGCGGAGCGGCACTTCGTCCGGGCGATGGAGCTCGCGCCGATGGATTGGACGATCCGGCGCGGGACACTGCCGCTGCGCGGCGATGATCCGTTCGGCCAGACCTTCTTCGACTTCTACCAGGAGTGGGACGAGGCAGGCCGTCCCGGGACCCGGTCCGCGGACGCCGTCTGGTGAACGACTCCCGGGCAGGCACCGCGCGCGTCGTGTTGGTCCGGCACGCGCAGCCGGCGGCGATCTGGGGGAGTGGCGACGATCCCGATCCGGGGCTCGACGACACAGGACGCGAGCAGGCCGAGACGATGGCGCGCGCGCTGGCGCCTTCCGGTCCGCTCCCGATCCTCGTCTCGCCCATGGCGCGCACACGCGAGACGGCGAAACCGCTCGCCGAGCTCTGGGGCGTCGAGCCGATGACCGAGCCCGCGGTCGGCGAGCTGAAGGCTCCAGCCGATCTCGGACGCGAGCACGTCAGCTGGCTGCGGGACGTCATGCGCAGTACGTATTCGGAGCTTCCCGCCGAGCTGCGCGCGTTCCGTGATCGCGTCGTCGACCGGATCGCGGCCGTGACGAGCGACCTGGTCGTCGTCACGCACTACCTCGCGATCAATGCGCTGGTCGGCGCAGCTACCGGAGACGACCGCGTGGTCTCGTTCGCGCCGGCGCACTGCTCGCGGACAGTGGTCGACGTCGCGCGGGGCGGGTTGACGCTGATCGAGCTCGGAGCGAGCGGTGACGCTCGGCGCATCCTGCTCGACGATTCGGAGCGCTCGTAGTCCGCCGTTTCTGCGACTCGCGGTGGTACGTTCCGCCAGCAAACATCCTGTCACCTGGGGGTTGCTCGCATGCTCGGTGGACTGCTCGACATCTTCTCCCGTGCCAGCCTGGCCTACCTCTCGCGTTGGGCGCACGTGGTGGTCGGCATCACGTGGATCGGGCTCCTCTACTACTTCAACTTCGTGCAGACCCCTGCCTTCGCGCAGATGGAGGCGGGCGCGCGGAACAACGCGGTCGACAAGCTCGCGTCGCGCGCCCTGTGGTGGTTCCGATGGTCGGCAGCCGCGACCGTGGCCACCGGCATCCTGATCCTGATCTTCTACACGGACCTGAAGGGTGACGCGTTCCTGGTCAGCGGCGACTTCTGGAAGTCTCCCGAAGGCGTCGCCATCGCGACCGGCATCCTGCTCGCGCTCACGATGTTCGTGAACGTGTGGGGGATCATCTGGCGCAACCAGAAGGTCGTGATCGCGAACGCCAGGAACGTGCAGGCCGGCGGCGAGGCCGACCCGAACGCGGCCTCGGCGGGCCGTCTCTCGGCGCTCGCGTCGCGCCAGAACACGATCTTCTCGTTCCCGATGCTGATCTTCATGGTCGGAGCGGCCCACTTCCCGTACCGGGCGCTGAAGCTCGGTCACACGCACCCTGGGAACGTGGCGATCTACTGGATCATCACCATCATCATCTGGGCCCTGCTCGAGGCGAACGCGCTGGGCTGGCTCGGAGGCACATCACCGGGTGGCACCCGCACGATCTACGAGACGCACCAGAACGCGATCATCACGGGTCTCGTGCTCTGCGTCATCTGGCTCGCGCTCTTCAGCTGGGTGCTCACGACCTGACCCCGGCGCGGGGCCGAGCGACTACACCCCGATCGCGTCCGCGATGCGCGCCCGGTGCTGCGCGGCCGATCCGAAGAGCGCCGAGCTCGACTCGACGCGGCGCACGTAGAGGTGCATGTCGTGCTCCCACGTGTAGCCGATGCCACCGTGAATCTGGATGCCCTCTTTCCCGATGCGCGCGACCGCGTCGCCGACGGCCGCCTTCGCCATCGACACGGAGACCGTGCTGCGCTCGTCGTGCTCGGCGACCGTGAGCGCCGCGAAGTAGCAGAGCGCACGCGCGCGCTCCAGCAGCAGCAGCATGTCGGCGAACTTGTGCTTGATCGCCTGGAACGAGCCGATCGGCACGCCGAACTGCTCGCGTTCCTTCGCGTAGGCGAGGGTGATGTCGAAGATCGTCTGGAGCGTGCCGACGGTCTCGGTGGCGAGCGCGACGGTCGCGGTCTCGAGGGCGTCACGGATACCCGCCGCAGTCGACGCGCTCGGCGCACCGAGCATCCTCTCCTCGGAGACGGTCACCCCGTCGAGTGCGACGGTGCCGAGCTCCCGGCTCGGGTCGAGCGCGGCAATCGTCGTGATCTCGACGCTCGCGCTCGGCACGACGTAGGCGCCGATGCCGTCGTCGCCCGTCGTGCCCGGCTCGCGGGCAACCACGATGATCTCGTCGGCGACCGGCGCCTCCATGACGAAGTGCTTTATGCCCGTGAGCTCGATCTCGTTGCCGCGTCGCGTCGCCGTCGTGCTGACGAGTGCGGGATCGACCTCGCCCGAGCTCTCGGCGATCGCGAGTGTTCCCGCGCTGCCTGACGCGACCGGCCCGAGGAGGGCTGTCTGCTGGTCCGCGCTCCCGAGCGCGGCGATCAGCGGGACGTACTGGCTGAGCGTGGGAAGGAGCGGGCCGGGTGCCATGACCCGCCCGAGCTCCTCGGCGAGCACCGCGAGCTCTGCGGCTCCGAGGCCGAGGCCGCCGGCCGCCTCCGGGACGTTGAGCGCGGGCCATCCGAGCTCGACGAAGTGCGACCAGAGCGCGTCGGCGGTCGCCGTCTTCCCGGCGGTCCGCGCCTCCACGAGCTCACGCACCAACGCAGGCGTGCACTCGGCAGTGAGCACGTTGCGCGCGCCCTCGCGCAGATCCTCCTGCTCGGGCGTGAACTCCAGCTCCATGCGGGGCGCACGTTACCTGACGTCGGCGTCAGGCTCGGCAAGCTGCTGCGCGAGCGCTCGCCGGTCGAGCTTGTCCCCGGCGGTCAACGGAAGGATGTCGCGGAGCACGATCGCCTCCGGCAGCTTGTAGGCCGCGAGCTGCTCCCGCGCGAACGCTCGCAGCTCCTCGAGCGTCGGCGCGGCACCCTCGCGCGGCACGACGACGGCGACGCCGATCTCGCCCATGACTGCGTCATCCCGCGGGACCACGGCGACTCCCGCGATCTCCGGATGGGTCGACAGGATGGCCTCGACCTCGACCGGATAGACGTTGTACCCGCCGCGCACGTACATCTCCTTCGTCCGCCCGACGAGCCTCAGGCGTCCGGCGTCGTCGACCCACCCGAGATCGCCCGTCCGCACGTGGCCGTCGGCGGTGAAGGCGGCCTTCGTCGCCGTGTCGTCGCGCCAGTATCCCGACATGACGGCAGGGGACCGGAGGCAGACCTGGCCGACGTTCCCGGGTGCGACCGGCATGTCGTCGTCGGAGAGCACGGCGAGGTCGACGAGCGGGTGCGGCCGGCCCACGCTCACGATCGCGTCCTCCTCGGGATCCTCGAACGCGGTGCCGAGCCCGATGCCCGCCTCGGTGCACGAGTAGCGGGTCGAGAGCGCCGCGCCGAAGCGACGCCGCGCCTCTTGTGCGAGGCCGGGTGTGATCGGCCCGCCACCAACGACGATCGCGCGGAGGCTGTCGAGGTCGAAGCGGTCGAAGTCGGGATGGCGCAGCATCAGCGCGAGCTGCGTCGGAACGCCCGCGACCGACGTCATGCGCTCACGCGCCAGCAGCTCGAGCGCCCCGCCGGCGCTCCACCGGGTCATGATGAACGTCGTGCCGCCTCGCCGGAGCGCCCCGGGCAGCTTCGTCATGAAGCCCAGGTGCGCGAACGACGTGCCAGTGAAGCTGCGAGCTCCGCCGCCCCAACGATCGCCGACGTCGGTCCGGGTGATGAACTCGAGCTGCCGGTTGGTATAGAGCGCGCCCTTCGGCGTGCCGGTGGTGCCCGAGGTGAAGATGATGGCAACGGGCCGTGACGGATCGCCGGGGAGATTCGGAACCGCGCCGTCCGCGTCGCGGAGCTCGCGCAGCACGTTCTCGAGCGACGACGCCGCGGGCGTGTCGACGACGAGCTTCGGGTCCGCGAGGTCGAGCACGGCGGCGCGTTCGGTTCGTGTCAGCCGGGTATTGACACCGGCGCTGATCGCGCCGACCTTGGCGGCGCCCAGATAGGCGAGGAGGTATTCGGGGCCGGGTGGCAGCTCGAGCGCGACGACATCGCCGAGGCCGATGCCGCGGGCGTGCAATCCGGCGGCCACCTCGTCCGAGACGCGGTCGACGTCGCGATAGCTGATCGGCCAGCCACCCTCGGTGACATAGGCGGTAGCATCGCCGAAGCGGCCGGCCGCTTCGTTCGCCGTCTGGGGAAGCATGGGTTCAGACTCTCACAACTCCGCGCCTCGCGAGCTGCGCGCGCAGGGCCGCAAGACCATGCGCAAGCTCGAGAACGCGGGCATGCAGGTGTTCGCGGAACGCGGTTACCACCAGGCCAGGGTCGACGACATCGTTCGTGTGGCCCGAACGTCGCACGGAACGTTCTACCTCTACTTCTCGAACAAGGAAGACCTCTTGCGCGCGCTCGCGGTCGAGTGCGCGCAAGAGCTCGACGACCTCGCCCACGCCGTCGGAACGATCGACGGGACCGAAGCGGGCTACGTGGAGCTGCGCAGCTTCCTCGACCGGTTCGTGTCGACCTACCGACGGTACGGAGTCGTGATCCGTGCGTGGATGGAAGGGCAGGTCAGCGAGCCCGATGTCGACCGTCTGGGCGTCAAGGCGTTCACGCACATCGCGAACGCGTTGTCGTCGCAGATCGCGGCCTCCGACGGCCCTCAGGCCGACGATCCGGCCGCCTCGGTTGCTGCCCTGATGGCGCTCCTCGAACGGTTCAGCTATGCGGTCGCTTCGCGCAACGTCGACCTCGATGACGGTGCGGGTCTCGACTCGCTCGCGCGTCTCGTGCACCGCGGCTTCTTCGGCGCAGCCGCCGCGTAGGTCAGACCCTCTCGAGGAGCCACGCGTCTGTCTCGTAGGCGTAGTCGACGCTGCCACCGTTGTCCTCGATGATCGCCGTGATGGCTTCGACGAGCCTGTCGAGGACATCGGGGGCGAGGAGGCGGTGATCCGAGTGCGTGTGCAGGAGGTCGGCGTACTCCGCGGTGGAGTATCGCCGCACCCAGGGCACGATCGTCTTCTCCGGGCGTGCGAATCTGCCCGGCTCCAAGAGCGGAGTGCGTGATCGCTCGTCGGCGGCCGGGCGCTTGTTCAAGACTGAATCTGCCATGTGCGGTGCATGGATGTCGTACGTGGCGTGGATCTCTTTCCACAGCGGGCTGTCGTTCGCTCCCGAGGTGTTCCACATCAATGCAAGCGCGCCGCCGGGCCGGATGGCGTGGGCCATCTGTGCCGCGCCGCGCTCTGGCTCGACCCAGTGCCACGCCTGTGCCGCAACGCCCAGATCGAACCCCGTCGGGAGCTCTGCGTCCTCGAACGGCGTGTTGACGATCGTCACCGGCAGGCCACGCGTCGTCTCCGCGAGGACCTCGACCATCCGAGCGTCAGGTTCGACGGCGAGGACCTCGACGCCGCGCGCGGCAAGGAGCTGTGTTGCCTTGCCGGTGCCCGCGCCCGCTTCGACGGCACGCCGCGGCGCGTCGACCGCGCCGACGATGAGGTCGATCGCCTCGGCAGGGTAGGTGGGTCGTGCTCTGTCGTACAGCGGCGCAACCTCGCCGAAGACGTCGGCGCGGCTGCGCTCTGTCACGTCTGCTCGGTCCCCAGGATCAGGGTCGACGCCGAGGAGAACCACCCACCGGTGCCGTTGACGCACGCGATCTTCGGATCGGGGACTTGGCGCTGTCCTGCTTCCCCGCGCAGCTGCTTCACGGCCTCGACCATGAGGAACATGCCGCGCATCCCGGGATGGCAGCACGACAGGCCGCCGCCGTCTGTGTTCGTCGGGAGCGCACCACCGACGCGGAGCTTCCCGTCCTCGACGAACGGGCCGCCCTCGCCCTTGCCGCAGAAGCCGAGCGCCTCGAGCGACAGGAGGACCATGGACGTGAACGCGTCGTAGATCTGGCAGATGTCGACGTCCGCAGGCGTCACACCGGAGCGGTCGAACGCCTGCTGGCCCGAGCGCACGGCAGGTGACTCGGTGAAGTCCTCCCATTCGCTCATCGTGGTGTGACTCGAGGTCTCGCCGGACCCGAGCACCCAGATCGGAGCCTTGGGGAGATCCCTCGCGCGATCGCCCGATGTGAGCACGACCGCGCCGCCGCCGTCGGACCGGATGCAGCAATGCAGCTTGGTGAGGGGGTCGGCGATCATCCGTGACGACTGCACGTCCTCGATCGTGATCGGGTCCTGGTAGTACGCGTCGGGGTTCAGCGACGCGTTGTAGCGCGTCGACACCGCGATCTCCGCGAGCTGCTCGATCGTGGTGCCGTACTCGTACATGTGCCGGCGGGTCGCCATCGCGTACTTCGCGATCAAGGCGTGACCGTAGGGGGCGTCGAACTGCACGGGGCCGCGGCTGCCGAAGGCGAGGTTCGCCGTGCGGCGCTTCGCCTTGAGGTCGGCCCGCACGGTCGAGCCGTACACGAGCACCACCACGTCGGCATGGCCCTGCGCGATCGCCTCGACCGCGTGCTCGGCCATCACCTCCCACGTGGCGCCGCCGACGCCGGTGCCATCGATCCAGGTTGGGCGCAGCCCGAGGTACTCGGCGATCTCGACCGGCGCGATGAGGCCCATGCCGCTCGAGCCGAAACCGTCGATGTCGGCCTTCGTGAGCCCAGCGTCCGCGATCGCCCTGCTCGCGGCTTGGTAGTGCAGCTCGAACGGCGTCTTCGTATCGACGCGCCCGCAGTCCGACAGCGCGGCGCCGACAATGGCAACTTCCCTACTCATCGGGTCGCGCTCACTGCTCGCCGGGATACCCGGCTCGCGGGCGTTCGCTGCTCCTGCGAGCTCGCTTCGGCAAGCCTGCGCTCGCCGCCGCGCCGGACCGTCGTCATCAACGCGTTCTCCAGTCGATGCGTTTGCCGGATTCGAAGGCTCGCTGGCCTTCCGCGATCGATTCCTGGCTCGTGCCCATCGCAACGAATGCGTAGCCGAGTCGCAGCGCGTGGCGCTGGCCGAGCTCGCGCGCCGCCCAGATCGCGCGCACGGTCCCCTGGATCGCGAGCGGAGGTTGCGACGCGATCGCCTCGGCCGCCCACCGCGCGCGTGCAAGGAGCTCGTTCCCGGGGACGACCTCGGACACCATCCCGATCTCGTAGGCACGAGCCGCCGTCATCCGCTCGTGGTTGCCGAGGAGCGAGATCCGCATGATCTCGGGGAACGGCATGATGCCCGACATGTGCATCGGCTCGAACGCCGCGGTCATCCCGTAGGTGACGTGCGGGTCGAAGAACGTGGCGTGCTCGGCGGCGATGATGAACTCCGTCTCGCCGAGCATGTAGAAGGCGCCGCCGCACGCCATGCCGTTCACGGCGGCGATGACCGGCTTCCAGAGATCACACGACTTCGGTCCGATGTTGTCGCCGGGGTCGTTGAACATGAAGGGTGTCTGCCCGCCGCTGCCGACGATGTCCGCGTCGGTCGACGCGTCCTTCTCACCGCCCATCTGCTCCATGCGGTCGATGCCGGTGCAGAACGCCTTCTCACCGGCACCCGTCAGGATCACGCAGCGCACGTCGTCGTGACGCCGCAGGCCTCGCCAGAGGCCCTGGAGCTCGCGCTGCATCAGCGAGTTGAACGCGTTGTGACGTTCCGGCCGGTTCAGCGTGACGACGGCGACGCCGTCGCGCTCCTCGTACGTGAGTGTCTCGAAGTTGGGGTCGAACGCCATCCGGCTACTTGCGCGCCTGTGCGTCGATGCCGGGGTTCGCCGTACGGAAGTGGTACCGGTTGAGGATGTGGCCGACCTGCGCAGGATCCCACTGCGTCGGGTTGCCTTCCTTGTCGGTGGCGAAGAACTCCTCGCCCATCTCCCATGGCTTGTACACGCACAGCGAATTCCCGACCATCCGCAGGACCTGGCCCGTGACGGGCTTCGAGTCGTCCGACGCGAGCCATGCGACGGCGGGAGCCGAGTTGCCCGGGTTCATCCGGTTGAACTCCTCGTACTCCTCCGGGTGCTTGATCTCGATGTCCTTCATCGCCTGCCCGACCATGCGCGTGAAGCCGCCGGGGCCGATGCAGTTGGCGCGCACGCCGTAGCGGGAGAGCTCGAGGCTGGCGATGATCGTCATCGCGCCGATCCCTGCCTTCGCCGCGCCGTAGTTGATCTGGCTCGCCTGGCCCTGCAACCCCGCGCTCGACACGGTGTTGATGATCGAGGCGCTCGGCTGGCGCCCTTCCTTCGACTCCGCGCGCCAGTACTCCGAGGCGTGCCGCATGGTGTTCCACGTCCCGTAGAGGTGGACCTTGAGGACTGCGTCGAAGTCCTCGGGCGACATCGAGAACATCATCTTGTCCCGCAGGACGCCGGCGTTGTTGACCAGCACGTCGAGCTTGCCGAAGCTCGCGATCGCCGTCTTGACCAGGTTCGACGCGCCTTCGAAGTCGGCGACACTGTCGTAGTTGGGGACCGCCTCGCCGCCGCGGCTCTTGATGACCTCGACGACTTGGTCCGCGACCTTCTGGTCCGCGCCTTCGCCGGTCACCGAGCCGCCGAGATCGTTCACGACGACCTTCGCGCCGTGGTCCGCCAGCATGATCGCCTCGCCGCGTCCGACACCGTTGCCGGCACCCGTGACGATCGCGACTTTGCCGTCGAGCAGTCCCATTGTCCCCGTTCCTCCTGTGCACAGCCCGGGTTGTCCCGCTGCGCGGTCGTCTCGCTGATTGCTGCCGCCGCGGCTTTCCCGAGCGTGAAAGCTGACGTTAGTGTCACGTTATCGCGGGCTCGAAGCGAGCCGCCAAGAGAGGTCGAGAGAACTGCGGGGGCATGTCGGTCGACACGAGCGTCATCGGCAAGGAGACCGGCGCTTGGCGCGTGACGCTGGAGCGCGGACCGGTCTCGAACTTCGCGGCAGGTGTGAAAGACGACAACCGCGTGTACCGCGACGCGAAAGCTGCGCGCGATGCGGGCTTCGAGAACATCCCCGCGCCGCCGACGTTCACGTTCGCTATGTCGTATTGGGGATCGTTCAGCGAGGACCAGCCCAAGGATCCGACCGGCGGCCAGAACCCGATGCACAAGCTGATGGGGGAGCTGTTCGCAAAGGGCGCGCTCGTGCTGCACGGCGAGCAGGAGTTCGAGTACCACCGCACACCGGTCGTCGGTGACGTGCTCGACGGCATCGGGCGTATCACCGACGTGTACGAGAAGGAGACCAGCTCGGCGAACATGACGTTCGTTGTCATCGAAACGAGCTGGAAGGACGCCTCGACCGGCGCCCCGGTCGTCACCGAGCGGTTCAATCTGATCGCGCGGCTGAAGAAGTAGTCGAGCCCGTTCGGGAGACCCCAGACGGGGTGGAGGATGTCATGGGTCGTTTGCAGGACAAGGTCGCGATCATCAGCGGTGCCGGACAGGGCATCGGGTTGGCGTACGCCGAGCGATTCCTCGCCGAGGGGGCGAAGGTCGTCGTTGCCGAGATCAACGAGGATCGGGCGGGTACGGCGATGAAGGAGCTCGACGGAAAGGGCGAGGTGACCTTCGTTCAGACTGATATCTCGAAGGAGGAGTCGGCGAAGGCGTGTGCCGCGGCCACGATCGAGAAGTTCGGAACGATCGACATCCTCGTGAACAACGCGGCGCTGTACTACGACATCCAGAACGAGCGCAACGACTACGAGTACCTCCAGCACGTCTTCTCGGTGAACCTCCACGGCGCGTGGCTCATGGCTCGTGCGTGCGCCCCCACGATGGTCGATCAGCGCTGGGGCCGGATCATCAACCAGTCCTCGGACGCGGCCTACATGTACAACCTGACCCCCGTGGGCCCGTTCCAGGAGGTCGGCGCGTACACGTACAGCCAGACCAAGTGGGGTGTCATCGGGCTCACCAAGTTCCTCGCCGCGCAGCTCGGCCAGTACAACGTGACGGTCAACTGCATCGCGCCGGGGGTCACGATGACCGAGGCCACCAAGAAGATCGTGCCCGAGGAGTACATCGGGATGATCCCGATGATGAGCGCGATGAAGCAGACGCTCGAAGCAGAGGATCTCGCCGGCACGGCGGTGTTCTTCGCCTCCGACGACGCCAAG
>DATBHZ010000059.1:0-46637 GCA_036557185.1 Acidimicrobiia bacterium
CTGGTGATCCGGGCCGCGCTCGTCGGCGTGGAAGGACACCTGGAGGTTGAAGATCGCGCGGCCGTGCTGGATCCCGACGACCCGGCGCGTGGTGAAGCTCTTGCCGTCGCGGATGCGGTCGACCTCGTAGACGATCGGCACCGTTGGGTCACCGGGCCGGAGGAAGTAGGCGTGCAAGGAGTGCACAGGACGGTCGATCTCGACGGTCCGGCCCGCCGCGACGAGCGCCTGACCCGCGACCTGGCCGCCGAAGACGCGCTGGCGATCCTCCCTCGGCGACACCCCGCGGAAGAGGTTCACCTCCAGCTGCTCCAGGTCGAGCAGGCCGATCAGATCGTCGAGCGCGCTACCCATCGGGCGCCATTCTGCTCGCGCTCACCCGAAGAACGTTGCGGCCACCTCGTACAGGGCCGGATCGACGGTCTTGAGCGTCGACACGGCGTCGGCGATCGGGACGCGGACGATGTCGCCCGCCTGGAGCGCCACCATCGTCCCGAACGCCCCGTCGGAGACCGCGTCGATCGCCTCGATGCCGAAGCGCGTCGACAGGATCCGGTCGAAGGCGGTCGGCGTGCCACCGCGCAGGACGTGCCCCAGGATCGTCACCCGGGCATCGAAGCCCGTGCGCTCCTTGATCTCGTCGGTCACCCGCTGGCCCACCCCACCGAGCTGGACGTGACCGAACTCGTCGGCGTCACCCGAAGCGAGCGTCATCGTCCCTTCCTTCGGCACGGCACCCTCAGCCACGACGACGATCGAGAAATCGGCGCCTCGCTCGTGACGGTGGCGAATCCGATCGCACACGTCTGCAATGTCGAACGGCCGCTCCGGGATGAGGATCACGTCCGCACCGCCGGCCATGCCGGAGTGCAGGGCGATCCAGCCGGAGTGCCGCCCCATGACCTCCACGACCATCACACGGTCGTGGCTCTCGGCAGTCGTGTGCAGCCGGTCGATCGCGTCCGTCGCGGTCTGCACCGCGGTGTCGAAGCCGAACGTGACCTCCGTCGCGGACAGGTCGTTGTCGATCGTCTTGGGGACCCCGACGATCTTGGCTCCCTCGGCCCCCAGCTTGTTCGCGACGCCGAGCGTGTCCTCGCCGCCGATCGCGATGAGCGCATCGCATGTCGTGAGCCCCTCGAGCGCTCGCTCGGGCCCGTCGGGCGTCGCGAACGGATTCGTCCGCGACGATCCGAGGATCGTTCCGCCGCGCGGCAAGAGGCCGCGTACCGATTCGAGCGACAGCTCGACGGTCTCGCCCTCCAGCACGCCGCGCCACCCGTGCCGGTACCCGATGATCTCGTGCCCGTGCACACCGACGCCCTTGCGCACCACGGCGCGGATCACGCCGTTGAGACCGGGGCAGTCGCCCCCGCCTGTGAGCATTCCGACGCGCACTGAGCACCTCCGGGACGCGGGTGGTCGCACCATGTTCGCCGACCACGGCACCACCGTCGGGCACCCTCCGCCACAACCGCGCCGCTAGCGTGCCGACATGGCCGTCGTGCTGGGGCTCGACGCGGGAACGACCGGCGTGCGCACGTTCGCCGTCGACGACCAGGGGCGACCCGTGCGCAGCGCGTACCGCGAATTCCCGCAGCACTTCCCGCGTCCCGGATGGGTCGAGCACGACGCGGACGAGATCTGGGAGGCGATGCTCGCCACGCTGCTCGAGGTGGCCACACGGACCGTCGAGGACGGCGAGACGATCGCGGCGATCGGCATCACGAACCAGCGCGAGACGACGGTCGTGTGGAGCAAGGCAACCGGTCGTCCGCTGCGCCGCGCCATCGTGTGGCAGGACCGCAGGACCGCCGCGCGCTGCGAGGCGCTGCGCGCCGACGGGGTCGAGCCGCTGGTGCGTGCGCGCACGGGCCTGGTCCTCGACCCCTACTTCTCCGCGACGAAGCTCGAGTGGCTGTTGCGCGAAGGCGGCGTGGACGCGGGACCGGACCTGGCGTTCGGGACCGTGGACTCCTGGCTCCTCCACCGCCTGACGGGCGGGCGCGTGCACGCGACGGAGCCGTCGAACGCCGCGCGCACCCTGCTCTACGACATCGACGCCCTGCAGTGGTCCGACGAGCTCTGCGCCACGTTCGATGTCCCGGCCGCCTGCCTGCCGGCCGTGCTGCCGACGAGCGGCCGCTTCGGCGTGACCGATCCGGACGTCGTCGGCGGCCTCCGCATCCCGATCAGCGGGATCGCGGGCGACCAGCAGGCCGCGTTGTTCGGCCAGGCGTGCTTCACGCCCGGCATGGCGAAGAACACCTACGGCACCGGCTCGTTCGTCCTCGCGAACCTCGGAGCGGGCCATCCCGAGCCCGTCGAGGGGCTGCTCACGACGGTGGGTTGGCAGCTCGGGAACGAGACGACCTATGCGATGGAGGGCGCGATCTTCGTGACCGGGGCGGCCGTCCAGTGGCTGCGCGACGAGCTCGGCCTGATCGAGCGCGCCGACGAGATCGGACCGCTCGCGGCGAGCGTGCCGGACGCGGGCGGCGTCGCCTTCGTCCCCGCGTTCACGGGGCTCGGGTCGCCGTACTGGGATCCGTACGCGCGCGGCACGATCCTCGGCATCACGCGCGGGACGGGGCGCGCCGAGATCGCGCGCGCCGTCGTGGAGTCGATGGCGCTGCAGACGCGCGACGTGGTCGACGCGATCAAAGCGGCCGCCGGCATCGAGCTGACCGAGCTGCGGGTCGACGGCGGCGCGAGCGTGATGGACGTCCTCTGCCAGTTCCAGGCGGACGTCCTCGGCCTCCCGGTGCGTCGTCCCGCGACGCTGGAGACGACCGTGCTCGGTGCCGCGTACCTCGCCGGGATCGCAGAAGGCGTCTGGGATGGTCCCGGCGCGGCAGCCGGGGCATGGCACGAGGACGCGTCGTTCACCCCTGCGATGGAGCCGCAAGAGGTGCAAGCACGCCTCGAGGTCTGGCACCGCGCCGTCGAGCGCTCGCGCGTGTGGGTGTCCGACGAGAGCTGAGGGCTCAGGCCGGTTCAGCTCGCGATGCTCTCCAGGGGCGCGACGACGGCGCGGGGCTCCGGCAGTTCGTGCGCTCCCCCGCCGCGGCTGGAGGTCGAGTAGGCGTCGACGTACTCGTATCCACTCAGCTCGCGAATCTCGAACATCAGCTCGTCGGTGACCTGGCGGAGCACCAGGCGGTCGTGCTCGCGCCCCTCGTAGTGCGACAGGGGCAGGGGCTCACCGAAGCGAACTCTCACGGTCCGGAACAGCCGCGGCAGCTTCCTGTCGGTGGGTTGGACGTCGTCGGTACCGATCAGCCCCACGGGCACGACGGGCGCACGGGTCGCCAGCGCCAGGCGTGCAACGCCGGTGTGGCCGCGGTGGAGGTAGCCGTCGCGGGTGCGCGTACCTTCGGGATAGATGCCGAAGACACCGCCGCGCGCGAGCACCTGCGTCGCCGCGATGAGCGCGCCTTCGGCCGCGCTCCCGCCTTCGCGCCGCACCGGGATCTGGCCGACAGCGCGGAAGAACCATGCGGTCTTCGGATCGTCGAAGTACTCGGCTTTCGCGACGAAGGTGATGCGCCTGCGCAACACGAGCGGGATGAAGATCGAGTCGAGGAACGAGCGGTGGTTCGCGGCGAGGATCACGGGCCCGCGTTCGGGGAGATGCTCCGAGCCCTCCACGCGCACTCGGTAGGTGCAGAAGAGGATCGGTGTGAGGACCAGCTTCAGGAGCCAGTAGGCCACCGGGCGAGCCTACGAGGCGCAGATCCTGATGGACAGCGGGTTCTTGACCGTTGAGTCAAGTCGCTCGTAGCGTGACCTGGATGACGCGAAGGCTCACGCAGCGCGGCCGCGATCGGCGCACGCAGATCATGCGCGAGGCCGGCAGGCTCTTCAGCGAGCAGGGCTACCACCCGACCTCGGTCGCCGACATCGTCGCGGCGCTCGGCGTCGGCAAGGGCGTGTTCTACTGGTATTTCCCGAGCAAGGACGAGCTGCTCATCGAGATCCTGCGCAGCGCTCAGCAGGATCTGCGGCGCAAGCAGCGAGCTGCCATCGGTGACGAGCCCGACGCGCTGCGCCGGATCGAGCTCGGGATCCGTGCGAGCCTCGTCTGGTTCCACGAGCACCGCGCATCGTTCAACCTGTTCCAGTTCGCCGCCTCCGAGGAGCGCTTCGCCCCGGTCCTGCGGAACAACCACGAGGTCGCGATCGCCGACACGGCGAGGCACATCAAGGAGGCGATCGTCGAGGGGCGCATCGCCGATCAGGACCCGCATCTCCTCGCCGAGGCGGTCGTCGGTGTGACCGAGCGACTTGGCCGCGCGTTCCTGCTGCAACGCGACGATTCCGTCGACCAGGTCGCGGACGCGACCGTGGCGTTCTGTCTACGCGGGTTGTCGGGCGAGTAGCTCACCCAGCTCGGGCAGCGCGCGCCGCATGCCTCGGAGCGCCTGTCCGATCCGCTGCTCGTTCTCGACGAGCGCGAACCGCACGAAGCCTTCGCCGCCGGGCCCGAACCCGACACCCGGCGACACGGCGACCTTCGCCTCCTGCACGAGCTTCTTGCAGAACTCGAGGCTGCCGAGCTTCGCGTACGGCTCCGGCACCGGTGCCCACACGAACATGGTGGCCCGGGGCTTCGGGATCTCCCAGCCGATACGGCTGAGGCCGTCGAGCAGCGTGTCGCGCCGCGCGCGGTAGATCGCGTTCACCTCACGCGGGTAGTCGGGTGCCTCGTTCATCGCGACGATCGACGCGATCTGGATCGGTTGGAACGTGCCGTAATCGAGGTAGCTCTTGAGCCGCGCCAGCGCGGCAACGACCTCGGGGTTGCCGACCAGGAAGCCGACCCGCCAGCCGGCCATCGAGAAGCTCTTGGTGAGGCTGTAGATCTCGACGGACACGTCGGCGGCCCCGGGAACCTGCAAGAGCGACGGGGGCTCGTAGCCGTCGAAGCCCAGGTCGGCGTACGCGAAGTCGTGCACCAGCAGGATCTGGTGCTCGCGGGCGAATTCGACCATTCGAGTCATGAATTCGAGGTCGACGCAGGTGCCCGTCGGGTTGTGCGGGAACGACATCACGACGACTCTCGGGCGCGGCCACGCCTGCTCCCAGGCGGCGTGCAGGTTGGCGAAGAAGTCTTCGTCGGGCCCGAGCCCGACGTAGTGCACGCCGGCGCCCGCGAGGATCGGACCCCAGATGTGGATCGGGTACGAGGGGCTCGGAACGAGCGCCGTGTCGCCGGGCCCGAGGAGCACCCACATCAGATGGGAGAAGCCCTCCTTCGCGCCGATCGTGACGCACACGTCGCTCTCCGGGTCGAGCGACACGCCGAAGCGCCGCCGGTAGAGATCGGAGATCGCCAGGCGGAGCCGCGGGAGACCCCGCGTCGCCGAATAGCGGTGGTTGCGCGGGTTCCGTGCGGCTTCGGCGAGTTTCTCGACCGCGATGCCGGGTGAGGGAATGTCTGGATTGCCGAACCCGAGATCGATCACGTCCTCGCCGTTGCGCCGCGCCGCCATCTTCAGTGCGTCGATCTCGGCAAACGCATAGGGCGGAAGTGCATGGATCCGGCGGAACTCCATCGCTCCCACGCTACTCGGGGCTCGCGGGAGGTCCGGTTGCCTTTGGCGCCGGGCCCGATCGCGCGGAGCGTGGCTGCTCGGCGAGATCGCGATGAACGCGGCACAGAACCCTGCGCGCGCGGGCGGTTGTCGCTAGGGTCGACGCAACATGCCGATCAGAACCGCGGCCTTCGACGCGGCTCCCTTCGACGTGGGCGGAGTGTTGGTGTCGCTCGTTCTGCTCCGCGCCGCGCGAGCAACGCGCAGTTGCGCGGGCCGGAACGCCATCCGCTCTTGTTGCGCGGGCCGAAACGTCACCGGCCCTTGCCCCGAGGTACTCCCATGAGTCGCCAGCGAAGCGGTAATGCCGCGCTCGTCCGCCGACGCGCCCGGGCCAACCGCGCTCGTCGATCGCAGCGGAGCCCATTGTGGCGGGCTGTGCTGCTTTTGGCAGGAACTGTTCAAGTCTTGACCGCGGCTCTGCCGACAAATATTCGCATGCATCAGGGACGATTCATGCGTACAGACGGCATGCGGATCATGCGAACAGGTGGCATGCGGACCCGCCTGGCGGCCCTGGTCGCAATCGCACTTGCCCTCCCCGTGCTCGCGATCGGTCTCAGCAACGCCTTGAGTGGTTCACCGTCGGCGATCACGCTCTCCACGGGGCACGCGCTCGTCGGAACGACGGTCAAGCTGCAGGGCGACAACTTCCCGCGGATGTCGGCCGGGAACCTCTCGGTCGGGAACACGGAGATTGCCACGCTCCAGACCGGGCGTTACGGCCACTTCTCCGGCTCGTTCAAGATCCCCGCGGTTGCGGGCGGCCAGACCACCATCACCGCGGTGGTCGGCGCCCAGCGCGTCGCGGTGCCGTTCATGATCGACACCGTGTCCAGCGAGTCCGTCCGACAGCCGGTCGTGCGCTCCACCGTCTCCGCGCACGGAGGAGCAACTGTGGTCACGCCGACGTTCGACGCGGCTGCGGGTGACTTGATCGTCGTCGGCGTGTCGAGTGACGGGCCCAGCACCACGCCGCAAGCGCTGACCGTCTCCGGCGCCGGTCTCTCCTGGAACCGCGTCATCCGCGGCAACTCGCAGCCGGGCAGCGCCGAGGTCTGGTACGCAGATGCTCGCTCGGGGCTGTCGGATGCGACGGTGACCTCGAAGCAGGGTTCCCCGCTCGGATCCCAGTTCGTCAACGTGAGCGTCGTCTCCGGAGCTCGGGGCGTCGGCGCCGTGCAGAGCCAGAGCGCGGTCACGCCGCATCCCTCGGCCACCATCCGCACGGTCGACAACGCCTCGTTGCTCCTCGGTGTCGCGAACGACTGGACGCGGCCTTCGCATCCAGCGGTCGGCGCGGGCGAGACGATGGTGAGCTCGTACACAGACACGTCTACGGGCGACACGTACTGGGCGCAGGCGGGCACGCAGAAGCTCTCCGCGGGGTCGCTCGCCACGCTCGACGCGACGCTCGCCACCTCCGACCGCGTCAACCTGGCGATGGTGGAGGTCCTGGCAGACGGCGGCTCGGCGCCCCTCACGACCACCACCACCACGACGGCGCCCCCCGCAACGGCGGGCACGACCACGACTTCCACGACGACCCCGCCGCCGGCCGATCCCCCCGGTGACGGGACGCTGCCGGACGGCACGAACACGGGGCCGCGCATCCCGGTGTCGAGCATGCGCCAGATCAGCGGCAGCACGACTGCCACGGCGCTCGGCGTCGGTGCGGGCGGGACAATCTCCGGAGTGCACGTGACCGGAGAGCTCACCCTCGACGTGCCGAATGTCAAGGTTGTCGACTCGTGGATCGAGGACGGCATCAACGTGACGTGGCGCGGCGGCAACGCGACACGCGGTGCGGGTGCGGTCGTCGACCACGTGGAGCTGGGCCCGAACGGCTCCGCCTACGGCGGCGGCGACGCGATCGGCGACGACCACTACACGCTCACCTACTCCAACGTGCACAACTTCGGTGACGGCCTGCGCACGAACGGCGGCAACGACATCGAGCACAACTGGATCCACAACCTCTTGGACCCGACGGGCGGTGTGCACAACGACGGCATCCAGTCCACGGCGGGTGACGGCAACATCACGATCCGGTACAACCTGATCGAGAACCAGCAGAACCAGACGTCGTGCATCGGGATCGGTGCCGACACGGGCACGCAGAACGGACAAGTCGACGTCGAGAACAACTGGTTGGCCGGCGGTGGCTATTCGCTCTACCCCACGCCCAACACGGTGCCCGCTATCCCGCCGATCTATCGCAACAACGTGTTCCTCCGGACGATCTGGCCCAAGGGTGGCTTCTACGGCCCGATCTACGGCTGGGGCAAGAACGCCGTGCACTCCGGCAACCACTTCGACAACGGGCAGAGCGTCGACTAGACGAGCGCGCTCAGCGGCGGGGCTCCGAGCTGGGCGGGCAGGTCAGGACTTGCGACGCCATTCGTCGACGCTCACGCTCGTGTACCGGTAGGTCTTCACCAGCTCGTGTGTCCGAGCGAGCTCGCGTCGAATGGCCTTCGTGTCTCGGAGCGGGTCGACGGCGGAGTTGAGCACCCAGATGGTGTCGTGATCCTCGGCCAGTCGCGCGAGCTTCGCGTCGCCGACCCACTGGTGGTTCCGATACAGCGGCCACGCATTGAAGCTGCTCGGTGGATAGTCGAGCGCCGGACCACGGCTGTCGGGATGCCGGTAGTAGTCGACGAGCTTGACGCGGTACGGGTCGACGAGGATCAACCCGTCGGAGGCGGTACCCCGCGTCTGGGTGATACCGACCGCGTCGCGCCAATCCTCCTTGTTGGCCCGGTACCAGCGCGCGACACCGAGGCACGAGAAGAGCACGACCACGACGACGCCCGCGGCGAACAGCTTCCGGGGGCGTAGCTGCCACAGGCCGAGGCTCACGACGAGCGCGAGCTGCGGCAAGGTGATGCTGAAGTACCGGATCTGGATGATCTTCTCGGCGGCGCACAGCGCGAGGATCAGCAGCGTGGGCACCGCGTAGCCGAGCACCGCGATCGCCCAGGGCCACGCGTCGTCTCCCGACCGGTGGGTGCGCCACACCCTCCACCCCGCCCATGCAGCGAGCGCGATGCAACCCGCGACGCTGAGCGCCAGCACGATCCCGCCGCCACCTGCGGCCGCAGCGAACACACTCCGCACGCGCCCGAGGGTCAAGGGCGGGTTCCACCAGACCTGTGTGTTCCTGCGTTCCAGAGCGACCTTGAACGCCGGGAGGCCGAGCACGAACGCCCCTCCGAGCGAGACGACGGGGCGGCGCCAGCGATCACGGACCGACCCCCGGAACGGCAGAGCAGCCAGATGCCCGAACGGGATGGTGAGGGCAAACAGGTGCGCGTTGATGGCGAGCCCGATCGTGATCGCGTACAGGACCCACCAGGACCAGCCGTCGTCGTCGACCGCCCGCACGAAGAGGTAGGTCGAGATGATCCCCAGCAGGGCGGTGAGCTCGTAGCTCCGCGCCTCCTGGGCGAACTGCAGATAGAACCCGTTGAGCGCGAGCAGCAGCGCGGCGAGGGCGGCGCGCTCGAAGTCGAACAGACGCTTGGCGAGGCAGTAGAGCATCGCGACGCCGGCAACCCCGAAGATCGCCGAGAGGAAGCGCATCCACGTCGCGCCGATCCCGCCGATCGCGGCCCAGCCGCGCATGATCACGTAGTAGAGGCCCATGTTGGCCTCGTCGTTGAAGATCGTGTGGAGGAAGGTGTGCGTGGGCTGGCGCGCGATCGCGGCTGTGATGCTCTCGTCGAACCAGATGCTCTTGCCGCCCAGGTCGACCATGAACAGCGCGAACGCGAGCAGGAGGATGCCTCCGAGCACCAGGAGACGCGTCGAACGGCTCCAATCGGTGCTCGGCGCATCCGTGGTCGTGCGCGCGGGGAGGGTGGCCTGCGACATGAAGCTGCCCAGTGTGCCAAACGCGCGGCATTTCGACGGTGCGCGGTCCGTGTGAGGTAGGCCGTTCGCGCTACGGCAGATGACCCGATGACGGGTGCCCGGAGCACGCAGGTGCCTCCGGTAGAATCTTCGGGCCGATCGGGCGAGCGGGCTCCATCGCCCGCCATCGACCCCTCGACGGAGGCCGAGCTCGATGCCCTCAACCGACCTCGAGGCGTCCGCGCCCTCCTCCGCGGACCGCGGCGCAGGTTCCACCACCGGGGCCCCCCGCCTGTTCCAGCCGGACGGCACACGCACGACACCGTGGGGACTGGTCGTCGCGCTCCTCGCGGTGGCAGCGGGCACCGTCGTGTGCGTCGTGCGCCAGCCGAACGCCCTGAACACGATCTGGGCCGAGGACGGCAAGATCTTCTACACACAGGTCCTGTCGAAGGGTGTGGCGCGCTCACTGCTCACGCCGTACAACGGCTACGCGCACGTGGTCCCCCGGCTGCTCGCGCTCCTCGCATCCGCGTTCCCGCTCGGCGACGCCGCCAAGGCCCTCACGATCTCCGCGTCGGTCGTGACCGCGGGCGTTGCCGTGCTCGTCTACCGCGTCACGGGCAATTACCTCCGGAGCACGTGGGTGCGCCTCGCGCTCGCCGCGTTCGTCCTCTTGCTCCCGGGCGCGCAGAACGAGGTGCTCGGCAACATCGCGAACCTCCATTGGTACCTGCTGTTCGCCTCGTTCTGGATCCTCCTGTGGAACCCCCGCCATGGGTGGGAGGTGGCGATCGGCGCCGCCGTGGTCTTTCTCGGTGCTGCGAGCGACCCGCTCGCGCTGCTCTTCCTCCCCCTCGTCGTCCTGCGGTGGCAGCGTCTCCCCTCGACGTCCGGCCGGCTCCCCTGCATCGCGCTCGGGCTCGGGATCGCAGCGCAGGTTGCAGCCCGCATCGCCCAGAGCTCGAGCCGCGACTTCGCGCAGTACGCGAACCCGCTCAAGCTCGGCCCGTGGTACGCGTTCGACACCGTCGGACGCTCGCTCTTCGGTACACGCGTGCTCGGCGGCGAGTCCGCCTCCGGATGGTTGCTCGCACTCTTTGCGTGCCTGGCCCTGCTCGCGCTCTTCTACCTCGCGTATCGGCGCAGGGACGTCGTCGCTTTCCCCATCGTCGTGTTCGCGATCGTCGGCAGCGCGGCGTTCTTCGCGGTCCCCTCATTCCTGACTGGCGTCGCCGCGCCGCGTTACGAGGCGATCCCGGTGCTCCTCGTCGCTTCGGCCGTCGCGTTGACGCTCGACCCCGCCGGCAGGAGCAGTGGCGGCGGCACAGAGCGCCTGGCAGCGGTCGTGCGATGGACGCTCGCGATCTGGATCATTGTCCTCTGCATCGTCGAATTCCGCGTCGACTCCGCGCGTGCGCACGGGCCCGATTGGCGACCGTCACTCGCGGCGAGTCGCGCGTCCTGCCTCACGGGCCGACACGCCGTCAAGATTCCTGTGACGCCGCGCGGTCACGGTTGGGCGGTCACGGTCCCCTGTCAGAAGATCGTCAGCAGCGCCGAGATCATCCCGGCCCAGACCTCGGGAGCGATGCCCACAGCGGCGAACACCGGACCGCGCATCAGACGCTCGGACCTCCGCACCGTGCAGGGAAACGTGCTGGCGAGCTCGCTGGGCGCCCGCCACAAGGAGATCGCAGGGGTGCGCATCACCGGAATGCTCACGATCGACGTGCCGGGAGCGCGGGTGCGGGACTCATGGATCGAGCACGGGGTACGCATCGCACCTCGTGCTCGCGGCCGCCGCTCCGTGCTGGATCACGTCGAGCTCGGGGGGTGTGGGCAGGGATCGTGCGGCGGCGTCGCGATCGGCGACGACTCCTACGCGCTACGCGCCGCGAACATCCACGAGTTCGCCGACGGTCCGAGGGCGAACGGCGACGTCGACATCGAGGGCTCCTTCATCCATGATCTGGTCGAGCTCCCGGAGTCGCACAACGACGGCATCCAGACCACTGGTATCGGCGGGCTGGGAACTGTCACCATCCGCGGCAACACGATCTGGAACCCGATCGCCGAGACGTCCGCGGTGGGGCTGGGGCCCAGCACGGGCCAGCTCGATCGCCAGATCACGGTCGACCACAACTGGCTCGCCGGAGGCGGATACACGCTCTACGGGGGGAGCAACGGCGGCAAGAACGCCGGCACCTACCAGCCGACTCCGCCGCCGATCTTCGTCGGGAACGTGTTCCAACGAATCTTCTTCCCGAACGGCGGCTTCTACGGTCCGGTGACCTACCTCCCGCGGCAGGTGGTCTGGGAGGGCAATGTCTGGCCCGACGGATCGGCCGTTCCGAGGCGAGGGTGACGTTCCGGGGGTCGAATCCAACTGTTAGCCTTGATTTCCCGGCCGGACGATCCGCCCTCGATGCAGAGGACAAGCGCTGATCTCATGAGGTTACGCGTCCCGGTCCGCAGACCTCCCTCATGGGAATCCAGCGCCGGGCGTCAAGTTCCGCTCGCCGGCCGTCGAGTGGAATTCCAGAAGGAGCGCCTCGACAGCTCGGCATCGCCGTAGCGAGAGGTAGGGAGACAGGCGTTGGACTTCTTCGAGACGATGGGGGTGCTGTTCAGGCGTTGGTACGTCGTCGTGCCGATGCTCGCCCTCACCGTGTTCGGCGCCGGCTACGCCTTCAAGGCCGCGAGCGCCAGCTACGAGGCGAAGAGCACCCTCGTGCTCGTCGCGCCCCCTGCCTCGACGGGGCAGCTGAACCCTGACGGCACGAAGGCGACTCCCTGCACGCAGAACCCGTACTGCGCCTCGGGGAACCTGCTCAACCTGGCGAACGTGACCACCCGCGCCATGGCGGACCCGAGCACCACCACACGTCTGCTGGCCGGCAACCCGGGAACCAGCTACAACGTCATCCTCGACGCCGAGCCGAGCCCGATCATCGAGATGACGGCCGACGGGCCCACGTCGCCCTCGACGCTCCGAGCGCTCCACGACGTCTCGTTGGGCGTCCAGCGCGAGCTCGAGCGGCGTCAGAAGGGCATCGGGGTCCCCAGCACGGCGCTGATCACCAGCAGCCCCGTCACGACGGCGACCTCGGCAGAACAGCAATCGGCAGGCAAGGAACGAGCTCTCGTCATCGCCGCCGCCGTCGGTCTCGCCCTCACGCTGCTCGCAGCGGTCTTGGCCGAGTACTTCGCTCGCTCGCGTCGCCGTCGTCGCGGCTA
The DNA here is from genome assembly GCA_036557185.1 of Acidimicrobiia bacterium. GTDB lineage: Bacteria > Actinomycetota > Acidimicrobiia > IMCC26256 > JAENVU01 > DATBHZ01. The sequence goes on from DATBHZ010000059.1 coordinate 12,693, forward strand.
CAACCCGAAGGGCGACGAGCACGCCGAGGCGACCGGTGACCGCACCCTCGATCCGCGCTTGGCCGGAGTGGGCGACACCGGTCGTGTCCCGTCGAGCGCCGAGAGCCAAGAGCACCTTCCCACCGAACGCTCCACACGGCGCGCGGGCAGAGGTCCGGTCAGCGTTCGCGGTCGCGGCTCCGCCTAGGGAGAAGCGACGGTGGCAACAGCGTCCGCTGCGATCAGCGGACTGCGGGCACGAGTAACCCATCGGTGGGACGCGGTCTCACTGCTGACCGTGTTCGCCGTGTTGCTGATGGTCATCCCCTCTGCGCAGAGGATCAGCGGCATCGCGATCTCGCCCGCGACTGCGATCGGAATCGTGGCGCTCCTGTGGTGGGCCATCGAGAAGACCCTCCCGGACTCGGCGCTGGCGCGCGGGTACCAGCCCGTGCGCGTCGTGCTCGGCATCTACGTCCTGGTCGTGCTCGTGAGCTACATCGGGGGCTTCACCCACTTCTTGCAGTCCGACGAGGTGCGCTCCGCCGACCGGGCCGTGATCACGCTGGCGGCATTCAGCGGGGTCGTGCTCCTCGCGGCCGACGGGATCCAGAACTACCGGCGCCTCGACGCGCTGCTGCGGCGCTTCACCGGTCTCGCCATCGCGCTGGCCGTTCTCGGTATCACGCAGTTCTACACCGGGATCGAGATCACGCCCCTGTTCGAGATCCCGGGTTTGCGGTCCGCCTCCGAGCTGAGCTTCATCGGACAGCGCGCAGCTCTGCGAAGGGTGGCGGGCACGGCTGCGCACCCGATCGAGTTCGGCGTCATCCTGGCGATCATGCTGCCCATCGCCCTGCACTACGCGATGAACAGCGCCGACAAGCGGTCCCGCCATCACTGGCTCCTCGGATCCGCAATTCTCGGTGCCGGCATCATGATGTCCCTCTCGAGGTCCGCCATCCTCGGCGCCCTTGCCGCGCTGATCGTCGTCGCACTCACCTGGGACTGGCGGCGCATCGTGAACGGCGTCGTCGCGCTCACCCTGTTCACGCTGGCGATGCGGGTCACGACACCCGGCCTGATCGGCGCGCTGCGGAACCTGTTCGTGAACATCCGGTCGGACACCAGCTACCAGGCGCGCACCGCGCGATATCCGGCCGCGTTCCATCTGATCCACGAGAACCCGTGGTTCGGGCGTGGCGTCGGCACGCTCCTCCCTGCCCACTTCTTCGGCGTGGTCCCGCTCGACAACCAGTACCTGTCGAGCGCCATCGAGATCGGCGTGGTCGGTCTCGCCGCGGTCCTCCTCCTGATCATCGTCGGCATCTTCACGGCGCGTGGCGCGCGGCGCCGTTCGCTGGACCCCGAGGCCAGGAGCCTCGCTCAGGCGCTCGCCGGATCGTTGGCGGCGTGCCTGATCAGCTTCGAGACATTCGACGCGTTCGCGTTCCCGAAGGTGCTGTTCGGATTCGCGTTGGTGCTCGGTACAACGGGTGCGCTCTGGCGCATGGCGCGCGCTCACGCCACGTGAGCCGAGTCGCTTGCATCATCGTCACCTGGAACAGCGCGGCGATCGTGCCGCCGTTGCTGCAATCCATTCCGTGCGCAACCAGCAGCGCCACCGCGACGCACACGATCATCGTGGACAACGCGTCGACCGACGGGACCGTTGCGACAGCGCGCGAAGTGATGCCGGACGCGACCATCGTGGCCCGCGACGTGAACGACGGATACGCGGCAGCAATCAATGCCGGCATGGAGCATGCCGGCGACGCGGACTACGTGCTCGTGCTCAACCCCGATGTTCGTCTCGAGGCCGGCTTCGTGCGGGCGATGCTCGACGCGGCCGAGCAGCCCGGCGTCGGTATCGTCGCCCCGCGCCTCCTCGACGCGAACGGACACACGCTGCCGACGCTGCGACGCGACCCCACGGTCACCCGCGCGCTCGGCGAAGCGGTGCTGGGTGGACGCCGTGCGGGAAGGATGTCCGCGCTCGGGGAGATGGTCGTCGACCCGGCGGCCTACGAGCAGCCACAGGATGTCGATTGGGCCTCCGGGGCGGCGCTCTTGATCACTCGGCCTTGCGCCGAGGCCGTGGGCGAGTGGGACGAGTCGTTCTTCCTGTACTCGGAGGAGACCGACTTCGCGCTCCGCGCCCGAGACGCCGGCTTCCGCGTCCGGTACACCCCGCAAGCACGTGCGGTGCATCTCGAGGGCGCGTCGCACGTCTCCGATCGCCTGTGGACGATCCTCACCGTCAACAGGGTGCGCCTCTACGCCCGCCGCCACGGCCGCGCGAGCACGCTCGCGTTCCGCGGCGCGGTCATCGTGAACGAGGGCCTTCGCGCGCTCGCAGGCTCGTCGCGGCATCGGTCTGCGCTGCGAGCGCTCCTCGACGCGCAACAAGCGCCTTCCGAAGGTGCGCGGCGCGGTGACGCCGCAGACGGTCAGGAGAGTCGATCCGCGTAGGCGGCTGCCAGCACCTCGCCGGCTCGTTGCCACGTGAGCTCCGGTCGGTGCGCGAGCACTCCCTGCCGTAGCTCCTCCAGTCGCACCGCGTCGGTGCTCAGGATGCGGAGGTGCTCCGTCAGCGCGCCGACGTCGCGGGCTCGATGCACGAGTCCATCCAACCCGTCGGTGCAATACGCACCGGCAGCGTCCGAGACGACCGGCACGCAGCCACTCCCGGTCGCCTCGTACGTGACGAGCGCGCTTCCCTCGGTGACGGTGGGGAGCACGAGCGCATCGGCAACGCCCAGGAGCTCCGCGACGTCGGGATCGAACGGGCGGACCTCCAAGCTCCGATGCGTCAGACGCGCTCCGAGAAAGCGCTCGTAATCCGGTTGCATCGCCCCGACGACGACGAATCGACCGCGCTCGGCAGCACCAGACGCGAACCATGCGTCGAGCGCGTAGTGCAGACCCTTTGGTGGCTCGCACCTCCCGACGAACACGGCCGTGAAGGGGCCGTCGGGGCGCTGCATCGGGCGGAAGCGGTCGGGGTCGTACCCGTATCGGTGCCGCACGACCCGCTCGGCGCCGAAACCCCGTGTCAGGAACGTATCGGCGGCCGGCTGCGAGGGCACGAGGAGCCCACCGGCGGCCTCGAACTCTTGTTCCTCAAGGCGAAGCCTCGCGCTGTCGAATCGAAGGGGATGGCCCGGCGGCAGCTCCACCCCCGTGACGCGCGATTCGGCGGCCGCCTGATCGAACACTTCGGCGGTGTGCGCGCTCGGCGCCTCACGCAAGGACGGGATCCCGAGGTCGCGAGCCGCCCGCAGCGTCTCCATGCATGCCGCCGGCCAGACATGGACGAGATCGACACCGGCGCTCTGCCGCCGCAGCGCCCGCGCGACGAGCCGGTCGTGCAGGCGGTATGCCCTCGCGACCCCCAACGCGCGGTGGGGCACCCGCCGGCCGGCGACAGTAAGGGTTGTCATCGGCGCGGGACCGATCGTGACCGGAGTATGAACGCTCGCCGCGTAGGCAACGACGTCGACGCCGGCGTCGCGCGCGCCCACCACTTGATGCCACGCGGTCGCGCCGATACCCGGCGCACCCAGAGCGTGGGGGAAACTGACGAGGACTCGCGGCATCCGATCGGGCGCTCGACCAGCCGGGAGCGCGCACACCGGCGAGGAGAGACAAAAGGTTTGACTCGCACTATAGTGCAGATCCAGGGCAGGCACGGGGGAGATACGTGAGAATCGCAGTCGTCGGCCTTGGCTACGTCGGCTCGGTGACGACAGCGTGTCTGGCGCACCAACAGCACGACGTCATCGGCATCGACACCGACACGCACAAGATCGAGCTCATCGCTTCGGGGCGCAGCCCGATCATCGAGCCGCGCCTCAGCGAGCTCACTGCTGACGCCGTTGCGAACGGTCGCCTCACCGTCACCACCGAGCTCTCCGAGGCGGTCGGCGCTGTCGACGTGGTGCTCATCTGCGTCGGTACACCGGCCCGCGGTGACGGTTCGGTCGAGCTCCAGTTCGTCGAGCGCGTCACCAAGGAGCTGGGTGAGTCGATCGCCGCTTCCGGCCGCTTCGTGGCCGTTGCGTACCGCTCGACGATGCCCCCGGGCACGATCGAGGGTCGCCTGCTCCCCCTGCTGCGCGATGCAGCCGGCGGTGACGAGCACTTCGGCGTCGCGATGTGCCCCGAGTTCCTCCGCGAGGGGTCAGGCGTGGACGACTTCCTCGATCCACCGTTCACGGTCGTCGGGACGAACGACGCGCGCGTGCGGTCGACGCTCGAGGAGCTCTTCGCGCCACTCGGCAAGCCGGTGCACACGATGTCGATCGACGCCGCCGCGAGCCTCAAGTACGCGTGCAACGCCTTCCACGCGCTCAAGGTGACGTTCGCCAACGAGATGGGGCGGGTCCTGCAGACACTCGACGTCGACGCGCGCGACGTCATGCGTGTCTTCGTCGAGGACCACGACCTGAACATCTCGCCGGCGTACCTCCGGCCCGGTTTCGCGTTCGGCGGCTCGTGCCTTCCGAAGGACTTGCAAGGCTTCCTGCGCCTCGCCCGAGCGAACAACGTCGACGTACCCATGCTCTCCGCTGTGATGCCCAGCAACGAGCAGCACCTGCGCGAGCTGATCCGCCACGTCATCGAGACCGGCGAGCGGGACGTCGCCCTGCTCGGGTTGAGCTTCAAGCCCCAGACGGACGACCTGCGCGAGAGCCCGTACGTGGAGCTTGCGGAGACGTTGCTCGGCAAGGGCATCACGGTGCGGATCTACGACCCGATCGTGAACCCGGACCAATTGTTCGGGACGAACCTGCGATACGTCACGACCCACCTCCCACACCTCGAGCGGATGCTGTGCACGTCGCCCGCGGAGGCGATGCGCGACTGCAAGGTCGCGCTCGTCGGCACCGCAGACGCGGCTGTTGCGCGAGCCCTCGTCGACGCTGCACCGCAGCACGTGTTCGATCTACACGGCGGGCTCGGCTCGGAGATCGAGGCTCTCTCGGGCTACCGCGGCATCGCCTGGTAGAGACCGATGGCAAGACGGCGGGGCGGACGCGTCCTCATCATCGTTCAGAATTTGCCGGTTCCGCTCGACCGGCGCGTCTGGCTCGAGTGCCTCGCGCTGCGGTCCGCCGGCTACCAGGTTTCGGTCATCTGCCCGAAGGGCCCGGACGACCCGTCGTACCAGGAGCTCGAAGGTGTGCGGATTCGCAAGTACGCGCCTCCCCCACTGGCGCACGGGACGGCCGCGTACGTCTGGGAGTTCGCCTACTGCTGGATCATGACCGCGTGGCTCTCGCTGCGCTGCGCGCTGCGCGAGGGATTCGACGTCATGCAGGCGTGCAATCCTCCGGACACCTTCTTCGCCCTGGCGCTCCTCTACAAGCCGTTCGGCAAGAAGTTCGTGTTCGATCAACACGACCTCTGCCCCGAGGTCTACGAGTCGCGATTCCCCGACGGCAGCGGGCTCGTGCACCGCGCGCTCTTGGGTCTCGAGCGCGCGACCTATGCCACCGCCGACCACGTGATCTCCACGAACGAGTCGTACCGGGCGGTCGCGCACGATCGTGGCGGGGTCGCACAGGACGACGTGACCGTCGTCCGCACCGGACCCGATCCCGACCGGCTGCGCCGCGGCCACTCCGATGAGACGCTCAAGCACGGCGCGCGATATCTCTGTTGCTATCTCGGCGTCATGGGACCTCAGGACGGTGTCGACCTCGCGATCCGTTCCGCGGCGTTCGTGGTCCACGAGCTCAGGCGCACCGACATCCACTTCACGTTCATCGGTGGCGGCGACTCCTTCGACGAGCTCCGCGCGCTCGCCGCGGACCTCGACCTGGGTGACTTCGTCGACTTCACCGGCAGGGTCTCGGACGACGAGCTGTTCGCGGTCCTCTCCTCGGCAGATCTCGGCCTGTGTCCCGATCCGAAGAACCCGCTCAACGACGTCTCCACGATGAACAAGACGATGGAGTACATGTCGTTCGAGCTGCCGGTCGTCGCTTTCGACCTCCACGAGACCCGGGTCTCGGCCGACGAGGCCGCGGCGTACGTCCAGCCGAACGACGTCGAGCTCTACGGCAAGACGATCGTCGCGCTGTTGGACGACCCCTCGACACGTGCGGAGATGGGAGCCTTCGGCCGGCGGCGCGTCGTCGAGAAGCTCGCGTGGCACCACCAGGCCGAGCACTACGTGAGCGTGTACGACCGCCTGTCCCAACCCTCGGAGCCGTGAGCTCCCACGCCTGGACGTCACCCCCGCAGCGGCCCGGTGCACAACGCACTCCGCAACGGCTGCGCAGCGAGGCGCTCACGGTCGCGATCGTGTTCGGGGCGGTGCTGGCCGTCCTCGCCGCCGTCCGCGCGCAGCCGTTCTCGCGGCCGCAGCTCTGGGCCCAGCCCCTCGACGGCTGGCCGAGGCCGTTCTACGCCGGGAGCCTCTGGTTGGCCGAGGTCGCCTTCGTGCTCGCCGCGAGCGCCAGCGCCCTCGCGGTGGCGCGACGCCGCAGCACTCCAGCGCCCACACGCGCGTTCCTCTCCGTGCTCGCGGCTGTGAGTGCAGTCATCGCGCTCGACGACCTCTTCCAGCTGCACGATCCGCGAGTGTCGGGTCTGCCCAGCTACGTGATCCTCGGATTCGAAATCGTTGTGATCGGCGCGCTGCTCGCGACACAACGCCGGACCCTCGCGCAGCACGACATCGGACTGCTCGTCGTGACGCTTGCCGCGGCATCCCTCTGGCTGTTCGCAAAAGGATCGCCGACGCTGTGGCAGCATACGGCCATCGAGTCCGGCTCGAAGTTCGCCGCGATGATCGGATGGGGCACGTACGTGCTCCGCGCTGCGCAGCGGGCCGCTCACCGCGAGCCGATCCCGGGGCGATCGCCATGACCGGGATCGCACCCGAGCCGTCCGGCGAGGAGAGGGCTTCCCTCGGGACCGTCGTCAAGCGGAACCTGACCTGGAGCTTCACGAACAACATCGTCGGACGGGTCGGGAACCTCGCGGTCGGCGCGGTCCTGCTCCGCATCCTCTCGCCGTCCGACTACGGCGTGTACGCGGTTGCACTGGTCGCGGTCACCGTGCCACTGAGCTTGAACGACCTCGGCATCGCACCGCTCATCGTGCGGTATCGAGGAAACCTCGAGCGCATCGGACCCACCGCGACTTCCATCATCCTCGGATTCAGCGGTGTGCTCTTCGCGCTCGCCATGCTGTTCGCGCCCGCGTTCGCCTCCGCAATGGGAGCCGCTTCCGCGACCCAACTCGTACGGGTCGCCGCGCTGGCGCTCCTCATCGACGCGATCGGCGCCGTTCCTACCGTTGCCATCACGCGCGCGCTCGAACAGCACAAGCGCACCGTCGCCGACGTGGGAGGCTCGATCGTCGGATGGGCTTTGAGCATCGTGCTCGCCGTCCTCGGGGCGGGAGCGTGGAGCCTGGTGCTGGGCTTGCTTGTGGGCAACCTCATCACGACGGTCACCGTGATCGTGCTCGCACCGGCGCGCTTTCGCCCGGGCTTCGATCGCGAGGTGGCCCGGGAGCTCATTCACGAAGGCCTGCCGCTCGCCGGATCCAGCATGCTCGTGATCGGCATTCTCTGGGTCGACTACATCGTGGTGGGGCTCGTCCTCGGCGACAAGGAGCTCGGGTTCTATCTGCTGGCGTTCAACCTCTCGAGCTGGCCCATCAATCTCGTCGCCACCGCGATCCGGCGTGTCTCGCTCGTCGGCTTCGCCAGGCTCAAGACCTCCGAAGAGGCCCTCGACGCCGGCTTCCGACGCGGATTGACGCTGACCCTCGCCGCGACGTTGCCTGCTTGCGTCGCGCTCAGTGTCTATGCGCGCCAGGTCATCACGTTCGTGTACGGCGACCAGTGGGTCCACGCCGCGGACGCTCTTCGTTGGCTCGCTCTGCTCGGTGCAGTGCGCATCGCGCTCGACGTCGCATGGGATCTGCTCGTCGCGGTCGGAAGGGGCAAGTCGGTGCTCTGGCTCAACCTGCTCTGGTTCGTCCTCCTCGTCGCGGGTCTCACCGCGGGTGCGCACATCGCCGGTATCGGTGGAGTGGGCGCGGCTCACCTCCTGGTGGCCCTCGTCTTCGTGACACCGCCATACCTGATCGCAATCCACCGGGAACGGATTCGCCTCTGGCGGCTAGCCAGGATGCTGATACGACCCGCGATCGGATCCTGCTTGGTCGCGTTGTCGGCCCTGGTCGCGGTGAACGTCGTCGACGGTGCGTTCTGGCAGCTCGTCGTGGGCGGTTCGATCTCGCTCGTGGCGTACGGCATCGTGGTCGCACCGCTGCGAGGTCTGTGGAATCAGTCGACGGCAGTCAACCCCTGAGCCGTCTCGCGGTACCGGTTCCCGCAGGCACCGCACTCGAGCTCGTCCGGGAGTCGCTCACCGCACTCGCAGACCCAGCCGATCCTGCGCGCCGGGTTCCCGACCACCAGTGCATGGTCCGGCACGTCGCGCACGACCACGCCGCCGGCGCCCACGAACGCGAACGAGCCGATCGTGGTACCGCACACGATCGTCGCGTTCGCCCCGATGGACGCTCCTCTGCGGACGAGCGTCGGTAGGAAGTCCTCGGGCGGGCGCTTGACCGCTGCACGCGGCACGAGGTCGTTGGTGAAGACCATGTTCGGACCGAGGAACACGTCGTCCTCGATGGTGACGCGATCCCATATGAGCACGGCGTTCTTCACCGTCACCCCGTTGCCGACGATGGCACCGCCCTCGATGAACGCGCCGTCGCACACGTTGCAATCGGCGCCGACGACCGCACCGGGCAGCACATGGGCGAATGCCCACACGCGTGTGCGCGGACCAACCTGGTCCGACTCGCACAGTCCGTTGGGGTGGACGAACACGGTGGGATCGAGAGCCATCGCGCGATTCACCTCACGGGCGCGTGCGACACGAGCGACGCCGTCAGCTCCGCCGCGACCCGCTCCTGCTGCTCTGGAGTGATGCCCGGATACATGGGGAGCGACAGGATACGCGCCGCTGCACGCTCGGCGACGGGAAAGCTCGCGTCACGACTCAGCTGCGCGAACGCGCGCTGCCGGTGGACGGGAATCGGATAGTGGATCCCCACACCGATTCCTGCTGCCTGGAGAGCGGCGACCACCTCGTCGCGCGCGTCCACCTGCACCACGTACAGGTGCCAGACGTGCTCGTTGCCCGGATGCACCACCGGGAGCTCCACACCGCCGATCTCGCCGAGGAGCGAGGCATACCGGGCCGCCGCCTCGCGGCGTTGCGCGTTCCAGGCCTCGAGCCTCCGCAGCTTCGCGCGCAGCACCACGGCTTGGATCGTGTCGAGCCGGGAGTTCCGCCCGAGCACGTCGTGGCGGTAGCGAGCTTCACCACCGTGATTGCGCATCGCTCGGAGGCTCTCGGCGATGCGGTCGGAAGACGTGGTGATCGCGCCGGCGTCGCCATACGCACCGAGGTTCTTCCCGGGATAGAAGCTCGTTCCCGCCACGTCGCCGAGCGAACCCGAGCGGGCGCCGTCCTGGGTGGCTCCTTGAGACTGGGCGGCGTCCTCGAGCACGGCGACGCCCCGCTCCCGTGCCGCATCGAGCAGCGGGGCCATCGGAGCGAGCTGACCGAACAGGTGCACGGGGACGAGCGCCTTCGTCGCAGGCCCGATCGCGGAGACCGCCTGATCGACGTCGATGAGCTGCGTACCGGGCGCGCAGTCGACGAGCACCGGTCGCGCGCCCGCGAGAGCGACGGCCTCGGCCGTCGCGATGAACGTGTTCGCCGGGAGGATCACCTCGTCGCCGGCACCGACGCCGAGCGCGCGAAGCGCGAGCTCGAGAGCGTCGGTGCCGTTCGCGACACCGACGCAGTGGGTCGCGCCGCAGAAATCCGCGAACGCAGCTTCGAACTCGTCGACCTGCGGACCGAGGATGAACGCGCCCGATTCCATCACCGCTCGGATTCCTGCCTCGACCTCGTCGCGGATCTCGGCGTGCTGCAGCGCCAGGTCGACGAGCGGGATGCGACTCACGCGACGCTCCCGATGGGAACCGACGGTGCGGCGCCGGTCACGGTCGCATCGGCCGCGCTCCGCCCCCCGCGGCCCGTCTGCGATCGCACCAGTGACGGGACCGTGCGCGCGAGATCGAGCAGGGCGGGCCACCGCCGGGGCACAGGCGCCGTTCTATACAACGCGTCCAGGCGGTCCGCCATGGCGTCCAGCGAGAAGCGCTCGCGCACCGTCTCGTACGACAGCCGGCCGACCCTCTCGCGCAGGGCGGAGTCGCCGACGAGCGCGTCGAGGATCCCGGGGAGCTCGCTCGGAGCTTCTTGCCGATCGACACCGTAGAAGCCGTGACGGAGGAACGCTGTTGCGCTCTGCTCGTCGAACAGGCGGGCAAAGCCCCCTTCACCGAGCACGACCGTGGGTTTGCCGAACGCCATGCCGCGCAACGCCGAGCCGCCCATGCCGAGCATGATGTCGGCCGCGGCGTACGCAGGCCGGGGGTCGGCCAGCGCCCCTGTGAGCACCGCAACACGTCGACCGGCTCGCGCATTGGCCGCTTGCGCTCTGGCCTCGAGCATCGGTGCGGCGGACCCCTCCCCCACGACCGCGAGCACCGCACCACCGGTGAGCTCGGGCATGGCGTCGATCGCGCGCGCGATGCCGTCGGCTTTCATCCAGTCGACCAGGCGTGAGACCACCACGATCAGACAGGCTCCGTCCGGGACGCCCGTGGCCGCCCGGAACGGTGAGCCGTCGATCACCGCCGGGTCGTCGGCCGCTGTGTCGACCGGTGGCTCGACGAGCACGACAGGACCGGAGCGGCGATCGCGGCTGGCCTCGACGAGCCCGGGGTACCCGACGGTGAGCGGGACCCCGCCGGGGATCGAGCGGAGGACGGCCATGCTCATGTTGCTCGCGACCACCCGGGTTCGGTGGCGTATCTGAGGACCGAAGCAAGCGTCCGCGATCTGCGGCCACTCCCACGCGTGCACGATGTCGGGACGCCAGTCGCGAACGACGCGCTCGAGCGCTCGCATCATCGTCGGCGACGGGTGCTTCGACGCCTTCGGCGCCTCGATCAGCTCGAGATCCTTCCGCGCGGCGAGCGCGCCGGCGGGTCCAGGCGTCGCGAAGAGCCTGACCTCGTGACCGAACCGATCGCGCACCGCGGCCGCGAGATCGATCGAGTTGGTCTGGCTGCCGCCGAGCTCCAGCTCGTGCGCGTAGACGAGGATCTTCACCGCTCCCCCGCTCCCGCCCGCAGCCGCTTCGCAGGAGCTCCGACCCAGACCTCGTTGTCGGGGATGTCACGGAGCACGACGGACCCGAGCCCGACGGTCGAGCCGCGCCCGACGACAACTCCCTCACGGATCAGCGCGCCCGCTCCCACGTAGGCACACGACTTGATCGACACACCGCCCGACACGCACACGCCCGCGCCGAACGTCACACAATCGCCGATCTCGTTGTCGTGCGTGAACACACACCCCGGCATGACGACCGCGTGATCGCCGACCGAAACGTCGGCCGTCATGACGACACCGGCGAGCACGATCGAACCCGCTCCGAGTGTCGCGGTTGCGGCGAGGTGGGCGCCCGGGTGCACGAGGGTCGCGTATCGCTCTGGCGAGAGGCCGAGCCGCTCCGCAACCGTGTGACGCACCGATGGCCGCGTGGGGCTCGCGATGGCGAGCACGAGCTGGGCATCAGGATGGTCGTGGAGCGACGCGAGATCCCCGAGGACCGGCAAGCCCGAGACCTCGGAACCGTGCAACGCCTCGCTGTCGTCGAGGAAGCCGAGGAGCTTCCACGTCGGCTCGACGGCGTTGATGGCCCGCACCGCCTCGGCGGTCTCCCTCCCGAGACCCCCGGCACCGGCGATGAGCAGCGCCCTCACGGCCGGCCGACGCGCGCGGCGCCGTGCAGCGCCTCGACCACCCGATCCTGATCGTGCTCGGTCATGTCGTGGAACATCGGCAGGATGATCGAGCCGTCGGTGAGGCGCTCCGTGTTCGGCAACGGTCCGTGTGGCTCCTGCGCGTACGCGGGCTCACGGTGTGACGCCATGATCCCGCGCCGCGCGGAGACGCCGACGTCGAGCAGCTGCTGGAGCAGCTCGTTCCGCGACACGGGAAAGTCCTCGGGCAGGAGTCCCCAGAACGACTGGAAGTTCGTCGTTCCCCATGAAGGGTCGGCGACGAGTGCCAGCCCGTCGATGTCGGCAAGAGCGTCGTGGTACCGAGCGGCGAGCGCGCGACGCCGCGCGACGATCTCCTCGAGACGACCGAGCTGCACGATCCCGATCGCGGCCTGCACATCCGTCATCCTGTAGTTGAATCCCGTCTCGACGTACTCCTCGAGCACCACCGAGCTGCTCGCGTGGCGGTCGGAGGCGCTGACGCTCATCCCGTGCTCGCGTAGACGGCGCAGACGCGCCGCCCAGTCCGACCGCGGTGTGCAGACCATGCCGCCTTCGCCGGTCGTGATGACCTTGCGCGGATGGAAGGAGAACGCCACGAGATCCGAGTGCCCACCGATCGGCTCGCCGTGATAGCGGGCACCGATGGCGCAGGCTGCATCCTCGATGACGAGCACCCCGCGGGCGTCGCACAACCGGTGGATCACCTCGATGTCGGCCGGAACACCGCCTTGGTGCACGAGGATGACGGCTCGCGTCCGGGCCGTCATCACCTCCCCGATGGTGTCGGCCGTGAGGTTGCCGGTCGCGAGATCGACGTCCGCGAACACGGGGCGGGCGCCCGTGTAGCGGACCACGTTGGCGGTCGCGATGAACGAGAGCGACGGGACGATCACCTCGTCGCCCTGCGCGACCTCCGCGACCACGAGCGCGAGGTGCAGACCGGTCGTGCACGACGACACCGCCACGCCGTCACCGGCCCCGACCGCCTCTGCCACGGCACGCTCGAACGCCGCAACCCGCGGGCCTTGCGCGACCCAACCGCTCGCTACGGCGTCTGCGGCGGCCTGGGCTTCCTCCGGCCCGAGCCACGGCCGCATGACCGGAACGGTCGGAGTGATCTCGGCGGCGTGTGGCGACGTGCTCACGGGTTCTCCTGCTCGGCTCGCCACCATGCGACGAGCGCTCGGAGACCATCGTCAAGCCCCACCTCGGCCTTGAACCCGAGGTCGCGCTCGGCGGCGCCGGTGTCCGCGAGCCGCCTCGGGACTGCGTTCACGCCGCGCTCGGGACCGAACTCCGGCTGGAGATCCCGGCGGTCCATCACACGAAGCAGCGCCTCGGCGAGTTGCAGCAAGCTGGTCTCGGTTCCGCTCGCCACGTTGTACACGCGGTCGGTGATCGCCGACTCCGCGGCCAGGATGTTCGCCCGCGCGATGTCGTCCACGAACACGAAGTCCATCGTCTGGGACCCGTCACCCAAGATGAGCGGCGGAACACCCGCGGCGATGCGCTCCATCCAGCGCACGAGCACCTCGGTGTACACGCCGTAGATGTCCATGCGAGGCCCGTAGACGTTGAAGTAACGAAGGGCCACGTAGTCCATTCCGTACATGTCGTGGAAGCTCCGCAAGAGGCCCTCGTTGAACACCTTTGCGGCGCCGTAGAGCGTGCGGTTGTCGTACGGATGCTGGGACTCGGGGGTCGGGAACTGCTCCGCGAGCCCGTAGACGGACGCCGAGGATGCTGCGACCGTGCGGGGCACCTCGGCGCGCACCGCCGCCTCGAGGATGTCGAACGTCCCGTCGACGAGCACCTCGAGCGCCAACCGCGGCTCCTCCGCACACTGCGTGATCCGGATCGCGGCCTGATGGAAGAGGACGTCGACGCCCTCCATCGCGCGCGCGACGAGGTCGCGATCGCGAATGTCACCTTCGACGAGCTGTACGGGACCGTCGACGAGCGCTCGTTGGAGGTTGGCGACCCGTCCACGCACCAAGTTGTCCAGTACGACGATCTCGCCGACGCCGAGGTCGACGAGCTGGTCCGTGATGGTGGAACCGACGACGCCGGCTCCACCGGTGACCATCACGCGCTTGCCGGACCAGAACTGCGGCGTCGGCATCAGTGATAGTCCTCGAGGGGCACGGTCGCGCCGTCCTGCGCCAGGCTGCGCGAAGCCGCCTCGAGCATCTGCAGCACGCGCAGCCCGGACGCGCCGTCGGTCAGAGGTGTGCGCTGTTCACGGATCGAGGCAACGAGCTCGCCGACCACGCCTTGCAGCGCCTCGCCCTCCCCGAGCGCGGGCGCCGTCATCGCGCCGCTGCGATAGCTGATGAGCGCCTGGCGTCGCGTCTCGCTGTCATCGTCGGGATGCTCGATCCGGTCGACGCCCTTGTCGTAGATGCTCACGCGCTGCGACGGGTTGAGGTCGTCCCACACGACCATTCTGCGGGACCCGCCGATGATCGTGGTCCTGATCTTGGTCGGGCTGAGCCAGTTCACGTGCACGTGCGCGATGGCACCGCCGCGCAACGGCAACGTGAGGTAGCCGACGCAGGCCTTGCCGGCACCGATCGGGTCCGCTCCCTGCGCGGCGACGGCGACCGGCTCGCAGCCCTCGGGCAGGACGAAGTCGAGGATGGAGAGGTCGTGCGGCGCGAGGTCCCAGAACACGTCGACGTCGGGCTGCACCAGACCGAGGTTGATCCGCACCGAATCGAAGTACTGGACGTCTCCGAGCTCGCCCCGAGCCACCAGGTCTCGGATGGCACGCACCGACGGCGTGTAGCAGTACGTGTGGTCGCACATCAGGGTGAGACCGCGATCGGCGGCCGCATCGACGAGCAGCTTCGCCTCCTCGACCGACGGCGCCAGCGGCTTCTCGATGAGCACGTGCTTGCCCGCAGCGAAGCAGGCCATGGCCACGTCGAGGTGCGTTCCCGCGGGCGTCGCGATGGCGACGGCCTCGACTGTGGCGTCAGCGAGGACCTGGTCGAGGGAGTCGGTCGCTCCCACGGTGCTCGACCTGCCCACGGTCTGCCGGGCGCGCTCCGCGTCCATGTCGCACACCCACCGCAGGTCGCACTCGGGGTGCGCTCCGAAGTTGCGGACCAGGTTGGGGCCCCAGTACCCCGCCCCGACGACAGCGACGCCGACCGGCGCACGCCCGACTCCGGGCTCGGCCCGCGCTCCTGAGAGCACCTCTCGAGTCGGTTGCGCGGTCATGGCGCGGACCACCCACGTCTCACCACTATCAGGCTACCGGCGTCGCTATCGGTAATAGGTCAAGCTGATCGAGCTCAGGTTGGGCGAGCTCCCGTCGGTGGCCTGGCTCATCGTGATCTGGTACTGCGCGTAGCGTGCGTTGGCCCCGACGCTCCCTCCCGAGGTGATCGGCGTGAAGGCCGTCCAACTCGCATTGGGGGTCGACACGTTGCCTGTGCGCACGCTCACCGTGACACCGGAACCGGCAGGCAGGCTCGCCACCCAGCTCACGACGTCCCAGTTCGAGGCCTGGCCGGCGTCGAGCACCCGCGACGTGAACGTCCCGGTCGAGGCGTACGGGCCCATGCGCATCCACGAGGACACGAGCTTCTGACCGAGCAGGCCCGAGTCCTGCAGCAGCAACGACATCGGCGTCGTCACGTTGAGGTTGTGGGTCGCGACCGTCGCGCCGTCGACCTTGTACACGACCTTGCCGGCGGTCCACTCGATGCGGAACGTGTGGACTCCGTCCAGGTACGTCGTGCCGAGGCTCGTCTCCGTCGAGGAGCTGCCGTTGACCTCGGTCCGTGCGTAGAGGCGGCCGTCGCTCTTGGTCTGGAAGATCGCCCACGGCGAGCCCGTCGACAAGTTGGTCCCGAACCCGCCGGACTGGTTCGCCGTGTTCGAGCGGAAGTTGGCCGAGAA
Organism: Acidimicrobiia bacterium; assembly: GCA_036557185.1. Lineage (GTDB taxonomy): Bacteria > Actinomycetota > Acidimicrobiia > IMCC26256 > JAENVU01 > DATBHZ01. Next base: position 28,492 of record DATBHZ010000059.1, read on the forward strand.
CTCCAGCCAACGACCCTGCGAGAACGTGGCGGTCGTCGACGCGCGTGTGCCGTCGACCGAGATGTTGCCCCCGGAGACGGTGGTGGACTGCAGGAAGGGCGCGACGTTCGTGCTCGTCCACCCGCTCGGCAGCGCGGTGCCGCCGAACTCGGAGCCGGCGGTGGGTGCGAGCTGCACCTCGCCGTCACCGGTCCCGGCGATGTACGAGCCGGCGCCGAGCGTCCCGGCCGCGAAGTTCGCGGTCGTGCTGTCGGTGACCGTGCTCGTGGTCCGGGTGGTGAACGTCCACGACGACGGGCTCATCGTGTTGCCCGCGAGGTCCTTGGCCCCTGACACCGTGGCGGTGTACGTGGTCCCCTGCGCGAGCGCGGCGTTGGGTGTGAACTTCGCCGTGTTCGAGGGGGCATCGTACGAGACGGTGCCGGAGATGTTGGTGCTCCCCTGCTTGAGCGTGAACGCGATCGTGCCCGCCTGGACCGGCTCCGAGAACGTGGCTGTCGGCGCCGTGTTCGTGGGCTGCGCGGTCGCCCCGTTCGCAGGTGTGCGAGCGCTGATGGTCGGCGGCGTGGAGTCGCCCGTCGTGAACGACCACGACGTCGGGGCCATCGTGTTGCCCGCCGTGTCCTGTGCACCGGACACAGTCGCCGTCAGCGTTGCCCCGTTCGGCAACGACGCAGTCGGTGTCAAGGTTGCGGTGCGGCTCGCCGAGTCGTACGACACGGAGCCGGGGATGTTGGTGGCTCCCTCAGCCAGCGTGAACGCGATGGTTCCCGCCTGCACGGGCTCCGAGAACGTTGCCGTCGGCTTGGTCGTCGACGGCTGGTTCGTCGCGCCGTTCGCCGGCGTGGTCGCCGTGACGGTCGGCGCGATGAAGTCGCCCGTGGTGAACGACCACTGGCTCGTGCTCGCGAGGTTGTTACCGGCGAGATCCTGGCCGGCGGTCACGGCCGCCGTGTACGAGGTTCCGCTCGCGAGCGGCGCGTCCGGTGTGAACGTCGCCGTCTTCGAGGTCTCGTCGTAGCTGGTCGTCCCGGTCACTGCGCCCGAGGGCCCGGTGAGGCTCATGGCGACAGTGTCGCCCTGCATGGACTCGGAGAACGTGGCCGCAGGGGCCGTGTTGGCGGGTTGACCGGTCGTACCGTTCGCCGGGCTCTGTGCGGTGACGGTCGGCGGTGTCGTGTCGGCCGTCGTGAACGACCAGGCCGTGGGGGCCATCACGTTCCCGGCCGTATCGGACGCGCCGCCCACGACCGCGGTGTAGGTCGTCTGCTCGGCCAGCTGGCCGGACGGCGTGAACGTCGCAGTCCGCGTCGAGGGGTCGTACGAGACGTTGCCGCCGATCTGGTTCCCTTCCGCGACCTCCACGTTCATGGACAACGTGCCCGGCTGGATGTCCTCCGACAACGTGGCGGTCACGGTCGTGTTGCGCGCGACACCCGTTGCCCCCGGCGCCGGCGTCTGGGCGGTGATCTGCGGTGGCGTGTAGTCACCCGTGGTGAAGGACCACGTGAACGGTGTCGTCTGCACGTTGCCCGCGTTGTCCCGCTCACTGACCACCGAGATCGTGTACGTGGTCAGGCTCGCCAACCCGGCAGCCGGGTGGAACGTCAACGTCCGGCTCGACGTGTCGTACGTCGTGTTGCCCGGGATCTTGACCCCGTCCGGACCCTTGAGGTTGATCGACGGCGTGTTCGCGTTGATCGGCTCGCTGAAGGTCATGGTCGGAGCGACGCTCAGCAGCACGTTCGTCGAGCCGTCGGCCGGTGTCACGGCCGTGACCGTCGGAGCGATGACGTCGGCGATGCCGAAGATCCACGACGTCGTGCCGGCCATGGTGTTCCCGGCGAGGTCCTTCGCGCCGGTGACCGAGGCCGTGTAGACGGTCGAGGACGCCAGCGGCGCGCTCGGAGCGAACGTCGCGGTGTGCGTCGAGTCGTCGTAGCTGACCGTGCCCGCGACCTGGTTGTTGGCGGAGTCCTTCAGGGTGAACCCGATCGTGGCGGGCTGCACGGACTCCGAGAAGGTGACCGTGGGCTGCGTGGTGACCGGGAGGTTCGCGGTGTTGTTCGGAGGCGTGAACGCCTTGACCGTCGGGGCCACGATGTCCTGCGTCGTGAAGGACCACGTCTGCGGAGCCATCACGTTCTCCGACAGGTCGCGCGCGCCGCTGAGCGTTGCCGCGTAGGTGGTCGTGCTCGTCAACGGCGCCGTGGGCGTGAACGTGAACTGTCTGGTCGTGATGTTGTACGTCTTCGTTCCCGCGATCGGCTTGTTCGCCGGGTCGCGCAAGGTGAACGCGATCGAGCTCGGCTGGACCGGCTCGCTGAACGTGGTCGTCACCGTGCCCGCCACGGGCACCGCCGTGGCGCCCGGTGCCGGCGTGGTGCCGGCGGTAGTGGGCGGCGTCACGTCGGGCGGGCCCGAGCCGTCGGGCTGGAAGACCACGTCGACCCAGTAGTTCGCCGCGCTGCCGCTGCTGGACGGGAACACGGTGTTCGCGTTGTAGAGGAAGGACCCGCTGAACCCGTCGAGCCCGTTGGGCAATGCGTGGACGGGTGAGTTATCCACCCCTGTTGACGCGAAGTAGCTCGGGCTGTACGAGTAGTGGCCCTTCGGGGCGTGGTAGGACGCGACGTAGGTGGTGTTCGCGGAGATCGCGACCGGGTTGCTGAACAGGACCGTCTGCCAACCGCTCGCCGTCTCGTTCGTGAACGTCGCGGTGGCGAGCTGCTGCCCGGTGTTCGTCCAGAGCGAGCCGGTGTGCGTCCCGATGTTGCCCGCGCCCTTGTAGAACTTGACACCCTGCACGACCCCGCTGACATCCGTACGGAAGCGGAAGCCGAGCTCCACGGTCGCACCGTCGCTTGCCGCCGGCGTCACGGGGAGCTGGTCGCTCGGGAACACCGAGCACGGGCACGCGTTTCTGCCGCTCAGCTGGAAGGTCCACGACGTCGTACCTGCCAGCACGTTGCCGGACGGGTCCTGTGCATTCGAGACGCTCGCCGTGTAGGTGCCGCCGTCAGGGAACGGGTTCGTGGGGTTGAAGGTCGCTGTCCGCGTGTCGGAGTCGTAGGCGACCGTGCCCGGCACGGGGTTGTTCGACGCGTCGGTGACCACGAACGAGAGCTGGCTCGCGACGATCGGCTCGTTGAACGTGACCGTCGGTCGCGTGGACGACGGCGCGTTGGTCACGCCAGGCGTCGGCGTCTTGGAGACGATCGCGGGCGGGAGCGTGTCCGGGACGAACACGGTGTCGACCCAGTAGTTCGTCGAGTTGAAGCCCGTGGTCGGGAACGCGGTTCCGTTCTTGTAGACGAACGCGCCGTCCGGTCCGTCGACCCCGTCCTGCAGCGCGTGGAGTGGAGAATTGTCAACACCTGTTGTCTTGAAGTAGTTCGCGTCGGACGCGTACCCGCCGGACGGCGCGTGGTACGACACCACATAGGTGGTGTTCGCCGTCACCTGGACCGGGTTCGCGAACTGGACCTGCTGCCATCCGGTCGCGGTCTCGTTCGTGAACGTCGCGGTCGCGAGGAGCTGACCCGAGTTCGTCCAGAGCGAGCCGGTGTGCGTTCCGGTGTTGCTCGCACCCTTGTAGAACCGAACCCCGGTGATGTAGCCGTCCGCGTCGGCTCGGAATCGCATTCCGAGCTCGACCGAGCCGTGGTCCGTGGTGCTCGCCGTCACCGGCGTGGCAGAGCTCGGCCACACCGTGCACGGGCAGGTCTTGATGCCGCCCGTGGTGAACGACCACGAGATCGGCGCGGCGACCGTGCCGGCCGAGTCCTTCGCTCCGGAGACGCTCGCCGTGATGCTCACGCCCGAGGGCAGCAGCTGCGTCGGCTGGAAGGTCGCGGTGTGCGTGGGCGCGTCGTATGCCGTCGTCCCGGCGATCGGACCACTGGGACCGGTCAGGGTGAAGTTGATCGTGCTCGGCTGCACCGGCTTGCTGAAGACGGCCGTCGGCTGCGTCGAGATCGGGACCCCCGTCGAGCCGTCGGTCGGCGTGACCGCCGAGACGGTCGGCGTGCTCGTGTCCTGCGTGAAGACGACGTCGACGTAGTAGTTGGTCGACTGGAACGAGTTGTTGGGGAAGATCGTGCTCGCGCCGTACCGATAGACGCCGTTCGTCCCGTCGAACATCGGAGCGTGCAGCGGCGCGGCGTCGCGGACCGGGATCGCCTGGATGCCCGGTGGCGGACCCGCCGAGAAGTAGTACGGAGTCGTCGCGTAACCACCAGTGGGCGCGTGGTACGACGCGACGTACGTCGTGCCTGCAGAGACGGCAACCGGGGTCGGGAAGGTGACGGTCTGCCAACCCGAAGCCGTCTCGTTCGTGAACGTGGCGCTCGACAGCAGCGTGCCGGTCGAGGTCCACAGGGAGCCGGTGTGTGTCCCGTTGTTGCTCGGGCCCTTGTAGAAGCGGATGCCGGTCACCAAGCCGTCGACGTCCGCGGTCCACTTGACGCCGAGCTCCACCGATGCAGGATCGGAGGCCGACGCGTTCGTAGGCGTGGACGTCGTGAACAGCGAGCACGGGCACCCGACGGCGACGGTCGGAGAGACGGTCGCCGGCGAGCCGAGGTTGGCGCTGTCGTCGGTGGCGCGCGCCTCGATCGTCGCAGGACCGAGATTCGCGGGCACCCACTGGTACGTCCAGTTGCTCGTGCCGGACGCGGGGTGCCAGGTGGAGCCCCCGTCGACCGAGACCTCGACGCCCGCAACAACGCCGCCGCCCGCGTCAGTGGCGGTCCCGCTGATCGTGATGGGGCTTCCGGTCTGCACGGTCGCGCCGTCGGACGGCGTCGTGATCGCGGTGGTCGGCGCCGTGTTGTCGGTCGACTGCGTCGCCGGGACGAGACCGTCCTGCAGGGTCGTGGGCTGTACGCCCATGTCGGCGAGCAGGTTCACCGTCGCCTGTTGCATCCGGACGTCCGGGAGCCGCTGCGGGTCGAGACCCCACGACCACTGCACGGTGCCGGCCGAGAACACGAGCGCGCCGCTCGCGGCCTTGTACAGCGTCATGTTGTGCGTCGCGGTGCCTGCCCCGTAGAACGAGCCGTAGTCCTGGATGAGGAAGCCGCTGGGTACCGTGACCTGGGTCGAGGAGAGGTCGAACAGGCCGGCGGGACGGAATCCGTTGTCGAGGTCGGAGTTCCACTCGTACCCGAGGGTCCCTGCCGGGAACGTCACGGACTGGCCGGGTGCGAGCGCGGCGACGTCTGTGTTGCGCCAGAACCTCAGCTTCGAGAATTGGTCACCGACGGTGATCGAGTCGGTACGGGTGCCGTTGACGGTGAAGATCGTTCCGGCGAGCGCGTTCTCGGGCTTGCCGCCGTCAGCCGGCGGGCTGAAGCGCGGGTCGCGCCACGTGCCGGTCCACTCGGAGCTCGGGTCGATCTTGGCGTTGGCGAGGGTCTCCTTGTAGGTGACGAGCGTCCGGTCCGGCGTGTTCGAGCCGTCGATGCTGGGCTCGAGCCGCGTCTTCCAGAAGATGCTGTTGCCGGAGAAGAACGCGAGGTTCACGCCGGCGTCGCGTGCCGCTTGGACGTTCGCGCGCTGCTGGCCCGTCCAGTACTCGTCGTGGCCTGACGACATGAACACCTTGTGCTGCTCGATGTTCGCAGCACCGAGGCGGTCCGTGTCGATGCCGGATTGGTAGCTGACGTCGTAGCCGTTGAGCTCGAGCCACTTGACCATCTGGAACTCGGCCTTCCAGAAGTTGTTGTTCTGGTTGTCGCCGAAGATCGGACGGTTGTAGGACACCTTGTACGCGCGCCCGGGCTGCGAACCCGTCGCCGCGGTGCTGCCGACGTAGAGGCTGTTGCCCCCGAAGCTGTTGTACGCCTGCCAGGTCTCGTCGTCGGTCTGGACGAGGATGTCCGAGTGGCTCGTTTGATCGCGCACGACGAAGACGATCTGGTTCGTGGCGCCGGTGTCGGCGCGCCGAAGGTACGCGAAGTACACGCCCGACACCGCGTCGCTCGGGATGCTCCAGGACGCGGATTCCGCCCAGTTCCCGCAATCGGTCAGACCGTCGGTGGTCGTGAGGCAAGCGGGCTGCGTCTGCGGCAGCGACGCGGTCGGCGTGATCGAAGCGACCTTCCGGTTCCCCGCGCCCTGGTACCAGCCCACGCGGTAGATGTCGATGGAGTAGTTCGACGCGTCGGTGTTGATCTTGAAGTGGACCGTGTCGCCGGGCTGGGAGCTGATGTCCGTGGTGAAGCCCTGGATGCTCGGCTCCGGGGTGTCGTCGCCGACGAACGGATCACCTGGCTTGAGGTTCTCGCACGCGACCTTGTTCGCGGCGGACGCACAGGGATCGCTCGCCGCGGCGGCGTGGCTCGTCAACGCCGGCAACGCCGGCAGACAGACCACGGCGACCACGGTCGCGGCGAACATCCGGATGCCGAGATGGCGTCCTCTACGCACGTGTACCTCCGGCCATCACGGCCTGATTGCGGTCTTCGATCGGGTCGATGCCGATGGCATCTGCGAATGCGCTCGCGCGGACATCCCAGGAGTGCTGCGCCGCGAACGCCCTGCGGCGCGCCATGGTTCCCGGCTCGCCCGGCACGGCCAGGGCAGCGGCCACAGCGTCCGCGAAAGCCTCGGGAGCCGGGGGCGTTGCGACGATGAGGTGGGTGTCGAGCCAACGCGTCGCGGGGAGATCGGTGCTGACGACCCCGCAGCCCGCCGCCAGGTACTCCAGCGTCTTGAGCGGGAAGCTCGCCACGTTGAACGGCATGTCGCTGTACGGCACCAGGCCGAGGTCGACGCTGCCGAGGAACGACGGGAGCGCCTCGAACGGCTGCTGGTCGATCCACTGCACGTTCGGCCGTGCCAACAGCGAGGTGAGGGCGTCGTGGGGCGCCCTCGGGTGGCGCGGGCCGATCAGGAGCAGGGAGACGCCCCTGTCTGCCACTGCGTGCAGGAGGCGGTAGTCGATGCGCTCGCCGAGATGCCCCATGAACGCGGCGATCGGACCCGGCAGCGTGACCGGGCACGCCGGAGCGAGCGTCCCGGCGGCAGCGAACAGCTCGACATCGGCGCCGTAGGGAATGAGCTCGGTCGGCAGGCCGCGTCGGCGCCACTGCTCGGCGACGATCGGGTTGGCCGCGACGACGATCTCGGCTTCGTCGGCGATCCGGTCGAGGGCTCGCGCGAGGCGGCGCTCGCTCTGACCGATCAGCTCTGCGTTGTCGACGAACGAGTCCTGGGCCCAGTGGGCACGCAGTCGTTCGCCCATCCCGTACAGCGAGATCTCCGTCGAGGTGCCGATGACGACGTCGACGGTGGCGTCGAGCTCCGACACCGCGCGGCGCACCCCGGCGCGCGTCAAGCGCGCCGTCGCGGCCGACACGCCCGGGCGGGTCGGGAACGGCACGACCACCGAGGTCAGACGCGCCAAGCCCGGCGCTTCATGACGCAAGGTCGGCCGGCTCGGTACGTCGCACCCGAGGGCGCGAGCCCGTCGCGGCGACACCGGCGGCTCGACATAGAGGACGGGCGCGTACGCGGCGAGACGCTCGGCGAGCTGCCGATCGTGGAACCTCACCCCGTCCCAGCGAGTGGCCGCCTGGAGAACGACCAGCTCTCGCCAGTCGTGGCTCGGTGGCGTCACTGAACGGCCTCGTTGGCGGCCACGTGCACAGGCGTCGAGCTCCCGCGTGCGAACACCGAGCGCAGCACGCGACCCATGACCACCTGCACGGTGCCGAGCATGATGGCCACGTCGAGGCCGACCGACCAGTTCTCGACGTAGAACAGGTCAAGACGCCGGTAGACGTCGAACGCCGGGTTGTCACGCCCTTCGACCTGCCAGAGCCCGGTGATGCCGGGGAGCGCCGAGTGGCGGTCGAGCAGCTCCTGGTCGAACTGTGCGACCTCGTGCGGGAGCGCGGGCCGAGGGCCGACGATGCTCATCTCGCCGCGCAGCACGTTGATGAGCTGCGGCAGCTCGTCGATGCTCGCCCGCTCGAGCAGCCTGCCCACCTTGGTGCGGCGCGGGTCCTGGGCAAGCTTGAACAGCGGCCCACCCTGGCGCTCGTTCGTGAACGTGAGGTCGACGAGACGCTCTTCGGCGTCCGGGACCATCGTCCGCAGCTTGTAGAGCGTGAACTCCTCGCCGTCACGGCCGACGCGGACCTGGCGGAAGAACACCGGCCCTCCGTCCTGGAGCTTCAGCGCCAGCGCCGAGATCAGCAGGACCGGCAGGCTGACGAGGAGGAGAACGCTCGAGATCCCGATGTCGATCGCGCGCTTCACGAAGTACTGCCAACGCGAGAGCGACGCCGGCTCGAGGTAGAAGAGCGGCTCGTGCGCCAGGGGCATCGCCCGCAGCCTGCGGTGTGCGATGCCGCGCAGTCCGCTCGACAGGTGGACGTGCACCCCTGACCGAACGAGCTCGCGCGACAGGCGATTCAGGTCGTCGGTCCCGAGGTCACTCGCGGCGATCAGCACGCCGGTGGCGTTCGTGTCCTGCAGCGCCTCCTCGGTGTCCTCGAGGTCACCGAGCCACGGAACGTCGGCCTCCCAGTCGCTCAACCCTGCGCGCGCCCCCACGACTCCAGCGACGCGGAAACCGAGCTCCGGGTGCAGCTCGAGGAGGCGGTAGAGCTCGTAGCCCTCGTCGCCGGTGCCCACCACCACGACCGGGCGGCAGAAGCGGCCCTGCTTCCGTCCACGCCGGAGCGCCGATCCGTAGAGCCCGCGGAAGAGCACGAGCAGCACGAACGTCACGACCGAAGCGAGGATCGCGTCGCTGAGCGCGAGCGGATAGGCACCGACGCGGGACGACACGATGAGCCCGACGATGCCCGAGAGCACGGCGGCACGGCCGAGTCGCGCCGTCTCGATCGCCCGGACGCTGCACACGCGCGCCCGATAGAGATCCTGCCATGCGATGGCGGCGAGTGATGCGACGACGACGACCAGCACCTCGAGCAGGAGATGGCCGACGTCGGCCCCGGGACTGCCGTCGAGCACCGCGGGGAGCACGAGCGTCAGCAGCCATGCGAGTGCGACGGCTGCGACGTCGAGACCGAACAGGATCCTCCGCAGCCAGCGACCTGTGGATCGTGCACGATCGAGCTGGCTGAGATCGGGCCGCAGATCCGGTCCGACCGCCACCACCGCGGGACGCGGGGTCGCCGCTGCAACGCGCCGCGCCCGCTGCCCGCCCTGTGTTGCCGCCCCTGAACGCCGGATACCACGCGCAGTGGTCCCGGTGACGCTACGCACGGTGAGCCCCATCACTCAGCGCGCGGAATACCGATGTCAGCATTGCCTCGGTCCCCAGCCCTAGATCGCCCGCAAGCCGGGTCAATTTAGACCGGATCCGCAATCTGCACAAGGCGGAATCCGGGAGACACGCGTCACGCAGCGCGACGACGAACGCGACGGGTCCGTGGCCAACCGCACAGCGTGCATCGGCCCGGAATCCAGGCATCTTTGGATCCGCCTCCCGCCCACGATGCCCTGTTGACGCTCCGCTCACCGCGAGCGCGGTCGATCCTTCACCATCCGCCACGTCCCACGCAAGGCGCAATAACTCGGGCTGTTCGCGACCTTGATGGGTCGTACTCCTCAAATCGCGGCGTGCACGCGCCCCGAAGTGGCGCGCGCCCGCCTACGAGGGCTTCGCAGATCCCACGACCCACATGGAGAAGAACTGCGAGCCGCCGCCGTACGCGTGGCCGAGCGCGCGCCCGGTGTGTGGCTCGATCTGGTAGTCGCCGGCACGTCCCCGCACCTGCTGTGCCGCCTCGCCGAAGCGGATCATCCCCGACGCGCCGATCGGGTTCGACGACAGCACGCCCCCCGACGGGTTCCACGGGATGTCACCCTCGAAGGCCGTCGCGCCGCTCTCCGTGAGCTTCCAGCCCTCGCCCTCGGGACAGAAGCCGAGGTTCTCCAGCCACATCGGCTCGTACCACGAGAACGGCACGTAGACCTCGGCGCAGTCGAACTCGTCGCGGGGATCGGTGACGCCTGCCTGTGCGTAGACGTCGGCCGCGCAGTCCCGTCCGGCCTGCGGGTTCACCTGATCGCGTCCCGCGAACATCGTCGGCTCGCTGCGCATCGCCGCGCCGTGGATCCAGGCGACCGGCCCGGGCGCCGCATCGGCGACCTCCTCGCTGCCGAGCACGAGCGCCATCGCACCGTCAGAGGACGGGCAGGTGTCCAGGTACCGGAGGGGCTCCCAGAGGAGCAGCGAGTCCTGGACGGTCTCGAGATCGATGTCGGGCAGGTGGAGGTGCGCCTTCGGGTTCCGGAGCGCGTTCTTGCGGTCCTTCACGGCAACAAGGTGCCCGATGTAGTCGGGGGCTCCGGACCGGCGGATATAGGCCCTGATCAGGGGCGCGAAGTAACCGCCCGCGCCCGCCACCAGCGGGGCGGAGAACGGCATCGGGACCGACAGCCCCCACGTCGCGTTGCTCTCCGACTGCTTCTCGAACGCGACCGTGAGGACGCGCTCGTGGACGCCGGACATCACGAGCTTCCCCGCGACGATGGCCGTCGAGCCACCGACACTCCCGGCGGTGTGGACGCGCAGCATGGGCTTGCCGCTCGCGCCGAGCGCGTCGGCGAGATAGAGCTCGGGCATCAGCACGCCCTCGAACATGTCCGGTGCCTTGCCGATCACGACGGCGTCGATGTCGGCCCAGCCCATGTTCGCGTCGGCGAGCGCCTCCTCGGCCGCCTCGCGCACGAGGCCGGCCATGGTCACGTCGTGACGGGCTGCGACGTGCGTGGTCTGGCCGACCCCGACGACTGCAGTACGAACGGCTCCGGCCATCACTCACCCTCCAGGACGCACACCAGGTTCTGCTGCAGGCACGGACCCTGTGTCGCGTGCGCCAGGCCGCGATCGGCGCGGCCCTCCGAGATGCGCGTGGCCACCTCGCCGATCCGCGTGAGACCCGCCGACATCAGCGCGTTGGCCACGAGCGGTCCGCCGGACGGGTTCACGTCGGTGCCGTTGATTCCGAGCGCGTCTCGCAGGATCAGCTCCTCGTGACTGAACGCCGAGTGGAGCTCGGCCACGTCGAACGAGCCGTTCGCGCCTGCGCGCTCACCAGCTTTGCGAGTGCTCACGCTCGCCGCGAGGTCCCGTGCTCCGATGTGCTGCGGCTCGATGCGGTGGTCGATGCCACGAATCCATGCGGGGCGGGAGCTCGCACGGCGTGCGACGTCGTCGGCCGCGATGACCATCGCCGAGGCGCCGTCGGTGACCGGCGGGATGTCGCTGTCGCGCAGCGGCGCGTGCGTGACCGGGCGCTCGAGCAGAGCCTCGGGGCTCACGTCCTCCGACTCGATCGCGAACTCGTTCCCGAGCCCCGCCTTCCGGCAGCGCGCCGCCACCTCGGCGAGGTCGCGCTCCGTGCGCCCCGACGCGTCGAGGAACACACTCGCCTGCAACGCGGCCATGTCGACCATCGAGGGCCACAACGGCGCCACGGTGTATGGGTCGTACTGGAGGGTCATGATCTCGTGGACGTCGCCCAGCGACGACTTCCCGAAGCCGTAGATGAGCGCGCTGTCGACCTCACCGGTCTGGATCGCCACCCACGCCTCGTAGAGCGCCCATGCGGCGTCCATCTCAACGTGGCTCTCGCGGATCGGCGGCCACGCTCCTGCCGCGTCGAGGCCCTGGACGAACGTGAACGGACCGCCCGAGAGGTAGTCGCACGACCCCGAGATCGTGAACCCGATGTCGGCCTTCGCGATACCCGAGCGCTCGACGGCAACCTGCACGACGGGCGAGATGAACTCGACTTCGTTGCGTTCCCGGTCCTTGCGTGCCGTCGACTGCGCGAACCCCACCACCGCGACATCTCTCATCACGCGTACTCCTTGTAGGAGTCGTAGGGAGCGTCGGGGTCGCCGGTGGGCTCGAACCACTTGATGCTGCGCGCGTCGGCGCTCGGCTGGTCGACCCAGACGGCCTTCACGCGCATCCCGAGGCGCACCTCGTACGCGTCGATCCCCTGGACGAGACCGAACCACGGTGTGTTCGAGCCGTCGAGCAGGATCTGCGCGCACACGTACGGGACCTCGGGTGCGAGGTCCGACAGCCCCGGCAGGTTCACGACACAGAAGGTCGTGATCGTGCCGGTGTCCGAGACCTCGACCTCGACCTCAGTCGGATGGCCCGTCTTCGGGTCGGACCCCCGCGGCGGGACGTACACGTCCTGCGAGTCCTTGGCGCGCTGTCCGAGGATCTTGTGGTCGGCGAGCCCTCGCAGGTACTTGCTCGCCGCGCGCCCAGCGTTCACCTCGTACTCGAGGCGGATCGGCGTCACGATGCCGGTTACCGCCTCGGCATCGGACGAGCCGTTCGGCGCAGCGCCCGACGTGCCCCCGGCTGACTCGGGCACGAACGCGTCGAGGTCGGTGATGTAGCCGACGCGCTCGCTGCTCCAGCGCGGCTCCACCCTCATCCCGATGCTCATCGCCTCGGGACCCGCGACGTCCACCACGTGCAGCATCGGGAGGTCAGCGCCGTCGGGCAGCACGAGCGCGAACGCGAACGGCTTCCCGAGGTGGTGCTTCCCGAGCCTCGGCTCGGCAACCCAGGTCCAGGCCTTGACCGTCCCGCCGGGCCCGACCTCGACGTACTCGCCGAGCTCCTCCGCGGTGTCCGGGTCGTACTCGGTCGGCGGCACCATGACCCGCCCGTCGCCGAGCTTCACCCCGAAGATGCGCCCGTCGCGCAGTCCGGTGAAGAACTTCGACAGCGCCGGTCCGACGGACCGGGTGTATCCGCCGGGGTACTCGAGCGCGTGACGCTCGATGAGCGGTGCTTGGGTCACTGCGATCTCCCCTTCGATCAGATGGCGGTTTGGCGGTCCGCCCAGTACGGATCGCGCAGCTTTCGCTTGAGCAGCTTGCCCGTCGGCTCACGCGGCAGCTCGTCGGTGAAGTCGATCGAGCGCGGCCACTTGAACTTCGCGAGCCGGCCCTGGAGGTGCTCCATGATCGAGTCGCGCAGCGCGTCGTCGGGTTGCACGCCCTCGACCGGCTGGATCACGGCCTTGATCTGCTCGCCCATGTCGGCATCCGGGATGCCGAACACCGCCGCGTCGGCGACGTCCGGATGCGCGAGCAGCTCGCCTTCGATCTCAGCCGGATAGATGTTGACGCCACCGGCGATGATCATGTCGCTCTTGCGGTCACAGAGGAACAGGAAGCCGTCCTCGTTGAGATAACCGACGTCGCCAACGGTGAAGAAGCCGTCCGCGTCGTGGCTCTCGTCGGTCTTCTTCTTGTCGCCCTTGTATTCGAAGTCGCCCGCACCCATCCGCATCCAGACGATCCCGGGGGTGCCGGTCGGAGCCTCGTTGCCGTCGTCGTCGACGATCTTCAGCTCGGCGATGGGCCACACGCTGCCGACGGTGCCGGGATACTTCAGCCAGTCCTCGGGGCTCGCCGTCGTTCCGCCGCCCTCGGTCGCGCCGTAGTACTCCCAGATCACCGGGCCCCACCAGTCGAGCATCTTGCGCTTCACGTCGATCGGGCACGGCGCGGCGGCATGGATCGCCCACTTCATCGACGACACGTCGTACTTCTGCTTGACGTCGTCCGGCAGCTGCAGCATCCGGTGGAACTGGGTCGGGACCATGTGCGTGTGCGTGCACCGGTACCGCTCGATCTTCGCGAGCGTCTCCTCCGGATCCCACTTGTCCATGAAGACGACCGCGTGGCCCGAGTGCAGCGCGTTGCCCGCGAAGGTCGTCACCGCGGTGTGGTAGTTCGGCGACGTGCACAGGTGCACGTTGTCGTCGCGCTGCGGGATGCCGAACAGTCCGAAGAAGGCGGCGAACAGCTCTCCCGAGGTGTCGGGGTCGAGACCGCTGAGCGGGCGCTTGACGCCCTTCGGCCGCCCCGTCGTCCCCGACGTGTAGTGCATCGCCGCGCCGGCGGTGCGGTCGGCAGGAACATCGGTGCTCTGCGCGTTGAGGAGCTCGTCGAAGTCGCGGAACCCAGGCACGTTGCCGACGGCGATCCGGGCGTCCGCCGGGATGCCGGCCTCGTCGGCCGCCGCGACGGCGACGTCCGCGAAGCGCTCGTGGCTCACGAAGGCCTTCGCCTCGCTGTCGCGCAGGATGTACGCGATTTCCGGTGCCGAGAGCCGGTAGTTGATGGGCACGTAGATCAAGCCGGCTTCGTATGCCGCGAGGTAGACCGTTGCGGGGTTGACGCCGTTCGGGAGCACGGCCGCGACGGCGTCGCCGGCCTCGAGGCCCAGGCTGCGCAGCACGTGGACCATCTGGTGGCTCCGCCGGGCCATCTCGCCGGCGGTGAACTCACGGCCGTCCGTGTCGACGACGGCGAGAGCGTCTGGATCCTCGGCTGCGTAGTTCCAGAAACCCCCCGCCATTGCGCGCACCTCCAACGACGAACACCGACCGGCGCGCAAGTAGAACACGTTCTATCTGCGCCTCGCAAAGCCTCCGCTCAACGCAGGGCGCATCTCGCCCCCGAGCGATGCAGCGCTCTAGTCTCCCGCCCTCCAACGCGGGGAGAAGACATGACACGGTTCGCCACGATCGGTCGCTGGCTGGTGATCGCCGCGACGCTGATGTTCATCGCGGGCACGATCGGGACCATCTATCTGGCCACGCGAAGTCTGGGGGACGCGTCAGGACCAATTGGAGACACGTACTTCCGGGTCCAGACCCTGATCGCGTCCGGCGGCATGACCCTTACCGCCTCCGGGATCCTCGGCATTGGCGGCCTGCTGCTTCAGGCGATCGGCTCAGTCGTCGACGAGGACGAAGACGACGAGGAAGCGCTCGACGTCGCCTCCTGACGGGATCCAGACCCTCAGTGCTCCGGCGTGTACCGGACCGGCAGGTGCTTGATGCCGTTGATGAGGGTCGACTGGAGGTGCTGCGGCTCGCCGGCGATCTGCATGTCGGGGAGCCGGGTGACGATCTGCTCGAACATCAGGTTGATCTCGAGCCGCGCGAGCGCGGAACCCAGGCAGTAATGGGGCCCGCGGCCGCCGAACGCGATGTGCTCGTTCGGGGTGCGGCCGACGTCGAAGTTCTGCGACTCGGGGAAGACCTCTTCGTCGCGGTTCGCGGCGCCGTACCAGATCGTGACCTTGTCGCCCTGCTTGACGGGGACGCCGCGCAGCTCGGTGTCGTGCATGGCGGTGCGCCGGAAGTACTGCACCGGGCTCACGTACCGCAGCATCTCGTCAACCGCCGTCGACATCAGCCCTTCGGGATCCGCCACGAGCCGCTCGCGCTGCTCGGGGTGCTCCATGAGCGCCAGCATCCCTCCGGAGATCAGGTTCCGCGTCGTCTCGTTGCCCGCCACCGAGAGCAGCATGACGAAGACGTTGAACTCGATGTCGGAGAGCTTCTCGCCGTCGAGCTCCGCGGTGACGAGCGTCGTCACGATGTCGTCGAGCGGCCGGGCGCGCCGCGAGTCCGCGAGGCTCTGCGCGTACGCGTACAGCTCCATCGACGCGCTCATCGCCTGCTCGGGGCCGCCGGCGCCGAACTCCGGGTCGTTCGACCCGATCATCCGGTTGGACCACTCGAAGAGCTTGTGGCGGTCCTCGTAGGGGACCCCGAGCAGCTCCGCGATCACCACCAGCGGGAGCTCTGCCGCGAAGTGAGGCACGAAGTCGACGACCTCGTCCTTGGTCGCGACACGGTCGACGATGGTGATCGCCGCCTCGCGGATGTGAGGCTCCATCGACTTCATCACCTTCGGCGTGAAGCCACGTGCCACCAGGTTCCGCAGCCGCGTGTGCTGCGGCGGGTCCTGGTTGAGCATCATCAACTCCGTGCCCTCCTCCTGGTGCTCGAGGAGGGCGCCACCCTGCGCGGACGAGAACATCTTCACGTCGCGCTCGATCGCGATCACGTCCGAGTACTTCGTGCAGACCCAGAAGCCAGGCGGGAAGATGTCGGACGCGTGCCAGTAGACCGGGTGCTCGTTGCGCAGATAGGTGAAGAACTCGTGGGGCGGACCCGCGGCGTACGTCGCCGGGTCTGCAAGATTCACGTTCGTAGCCTGCACGAGGACCCCCGGTATCGCCGATCGGACTCTGCACAAAACTAGAACACGTTCTATCTTGTTGCAACGCCAGACCACACAACGCGCGAGGAGTGCACGAGTGTCCGAGATCCTCCCCATGAGCACGAAGCACTGCACCGTCGAGCGCGACGAGAACGTCGTGATCCTGACGATGAACCGCCCCGAGGCACGCAATGCCTTGAGCCCCGACATGCTCGTCGGGCTCGCCGACGGCTACTCGTACGTCGACGACACCCCCGAGGTCCGGTGCGCCATCCTCACCGGTGCCGGAGGTCATTTCTCGTCGGGCGCGGACCTCAAGGCGATGAGCAAGCCGTCCGAGAGCGAGCGCGTCCAGCAGCGGATGGCGGAGAGCCCGAACCTGCACTGGAAGGCGCTGCTGCGCGACTACCGCATGACGAAGCCGCTCATCGCGGCCGTCGAGGGATACGCGGTGGCCGGCGGCACCGAGATGCTGCAAGGCACCGACATCCGCGTCGCCGGGGAGGGCGCGATCTTCGGAGTGTGGGAGGCCAAGCGCGGGCTCTTTCCGCTCGGAGGCTCCGCGGTCCGCCTGCCGCGCCAGATCGCGTACACGGTCGCGATGGACATCCTGCTGAGCGCCCGTCCGGTCTCGGCGCTGGAGGCGCAACAGATCGGCCTGATCGGCCGCGTCGTTCCCGACGGCTGCGCGCTGGAAGCCGCCAAGGCAGTGGCGCAGCAGGTCGCGGCGTGCGGGCCCCTCTCGACGCAGGCGATCCTGCGCGCGTGGCGCGAGACGGAGTTCATAACCGAGGACAAGGCAATGCCCATCCAGGACACCATCGGTTGGGAGGTCTTCGCCTCCGAGGACGCGCAGGAAGGCCCTCGCGCGTTCGCCGAGAAGCGTCCGCCCGTCTTCAAAGGTCGCTGATGACCTTCGTCACGCCGGAGCGGCACCGCCTCACCACGGCGGTCCGGCACCTGATCGACGCCGTCGTCTCACTCGACGGGGCGACCGAGGAGCAGCTCGGCACCGCAGCCGACATGGCCGAGTCCGCGGCGCGCCATCTCGGCCGCACACCGAGCGCGCAGCCGTTCCCCGACCCGACGCGGACCCTCGGGCAGGAGCGCCACTCGCACTATCTCCCGCGCTCGCCGGTGGTCGGCGATGTCAGTCCCCTCGCGCCACCGATCGAGTGGGAGCTCGTCGACGGTCGCATCGTCGCGTCGGGGAGGTTCGGCTGGGCGTACCAGGGCCCGCCCGGATACGTGCACGGCGGGTGGGTGGCGCTCACGTTCGACGAGATGCTCGGCATGGCGAACATCGCGAGCGGCCACCCGGGCATGACAGGAACGCTCCGGGTCCGGTACCTCAAGCCCACACCCCTGCACCGCGAGGTGGAGGTCGACGGTTGGACGGAGCGGGTCGAGGGGCGGCGCATCGTGGCGCGCGGCTCGATGCGCGTGAACGGCGAGGTGACGGCCGAGGCCGAGGGGCTGTTCGTCGCGGTCGATCCCGCGTTGGCGGAGCGCTACTTCGGCGAGGAGACCGCCGAGGCTGCGCCGAGCGGGGTCGAGGACGATTCGGTGTGAGCAAGGCAGAATGATCCGGTGACGAGGGTCGGCTTGGTGCTCGGAGCCGGTGGGCTCACCGGGCAGGCATTCCACGGCGGGGTGCTGCGCGCGCTCGCCGCGGAGACGGGCTGGGATCCGCGATCGGCCGCGCACATCGTCGGGACATCGGCGGGGTCGAGCGTCGGCGCCTACCTGCGCGCCGGCCTCAGCGCGGCCGACTACGCGGCAATGAAGTCGGGCCTGCCGCTGAGCGCCGAGGGCGAGGCGCTGAGCTCACGCCACGGCGTCGCAGGCGACTGGTGGACGAAGGAAGGCGGGTGGTCGTGGCCGCAGCTCCCCGACCGCCGGTTGCTCTCACGGTTCGTGCGGGAGCCGCACCGGGTCCGTCCCGAGGCGGTGCTCGCCGTCATGGTTCCCGCGGGTCGCATCGACACAGAGACGTGGACGGGTGCGATGCGCGACCTGTTCGGCCCTACTTGGAGTCCCGACCCGTTCTGGATCTGCGCCGTGCGGGTCGACGACGCACGTCGCGTCGTCTTCGGTCGCGA
>DATBHZ010000060.1:0-33166 GCA_036557185.1 Acidimicrobiia bacterium
GAAGGGCGACAGCGGCCGCTGTCGCGAGGCGGCCTGCCCGGTCGGCGACGGCGTCGCGGAGGTTGCCGTGCGTGATGATGTACCTGGCGCCGGCCAGGATCGCCTCGATCACGCCCTTCGCAGCGTCCTCGGGCGTCACAACGGCCGCCGCCAGGTCGGGGTTGCTCGTGATCATGACGTCGAAGTCGTCGTCCCGGCCTATGGGCCGCCGGAGATGTTCGGGCTGGGCGGTCTCGCTGGTCTCCAGGTGCCGGGAGAGCATGCCGGACGGGAAGACCACCGACACAGCGATCCCCTCGCCCTCGAGCTCGACGCGCAGGGTCTCCGCGAGCCCCCACACTGCGAACTTGCTCGCCTGGTACGCACCCAGCCGGCTCGCCGGCGCGAGGACGGACGACGAGGTCGTGAATGCCACGTGAGCCCGACCCGCCGCGCGAAGAAGTGGCAGGAACGCTCGGGCCACGCGCGCCGAGCCGATGACGTTGACGTCGAGCACCCATCGCCACTCGTCGTCGCTGAGTCGCTCGACGGGCCCGAAGAGTTGCACGCCGACGTTGGAAACGCAGAGATCGACGGCTTCGAATCGTTCGCCGATCGAGCGCACCGCCTCGTCCACACTCGAACCATCCGCGACGTCAACGGATTGGCCGAGCGCCGTGACACCATAGGTGTTGCGGAGCGCGGCGGCTTCGTGCTCGGCACGGGCGCCATCGAGGTCGGCCAGGACGATGTCCATGCCGGCCATCGCGCAACGCTCGCCGAGCGCACGACCGAAGCCCGACGCTCCCCCGGTGATGACTGCCGTGGTCATCGTTCCTGCCCAGCGGGCGGGACGAAATCCATCCGGAGTCGAGTCAAGGTCGACGAGGTGATCTTCCAGCCGTCACCGAGTCTCCGGTAGGTGTCGTGATAGTGACCGTAGCCATGGAGCTCGGTGCCATCGGCGAACCGGAGCATGTCCTCCATGGCCCAGACACCACTGGCCTCGGTGGACGACGTGAGATGGATCTCCGGCGTGTGGCAATGGTGAACGGTGACGGCGTTTCCGATCGTGGAGACCAGGAACTCGATGAACTCGTCAGCTCCGGTCACGATCGCGCCACCTGAATCGGTCGTGTCGATGACCACGTCGTCCGCGAACAGTTGCCGGTAGCTGTCCCAGTCCTTGGTGTCCATGAACCGGCAGTAGCGCGCCTTTATCTGCTTGATTGCTTCGAGATCGTCCAAGGTCGCCCTGTGGGTCAGCAGTCGAATGCGCGTTGCACGTCTTCGCCAACCTACTCAGTTCGTCGATGCCGGTGGTTCGGAGGTGACGACACTCAGTGCGTGCAGTTCGATCGCGGCAACCGCACCGGCCGCGACCGCCGACGGGTGCTCGCAGCGCAGCAACCTGCATGCAACCGACACGATCGCGCCCATGACCGCCGCCATCGGCGCGACGATCCCCGCGGCAAACGGTCACGATGACGACGCAGCACAGTTGCGCGAGCCGCGCGACGAACGGATCAGCGTGCCGGCGCGCCCAGCCTTTGAGGGCTACGCAGCGGCGAGGACCGCATCCATCTGCGACAGCACCATGCGCATGCCCTCCTCGACACCCGCCGCGAGCACCTGCTCCATGCCCGCCAGCGAGTCGAAGTGGGTGCGGATCGCCATCGCCGTACCGCCGCCGTCCCCTTCCTTGATCGTGATGACCATCGCCGTCATCGAGTTCCCGTCGTTCGGACGGCCGTCGTCGTCGACGTCGGCATCCCGCAGCTCGAGGTGGCGGGGCGGATCCGCAGCGATGACCTCCCACGTGCTGTCGTGGCGCTCGCCCTCGGGCCCGGTCATGAAGAAGGTGACCCGCCCGCCGGTGCGCAGATCGTGGTCGACCACGGTCGCCGGGTAGCCCGGGGGTCCCCACCACCGCTCGAACTGGCGGGGGTCGGACCACAGCTGCCACGCCCGCTCGACGGTGGCATCGAGGTCCGCCGTGATCGTCATGGTCAGGGCCTTCGGGTCTTTCTCGACGTTGGTCACGCTCATCGCTTGCCTCCAGTGGTCCGCTTCGGGGTTGCCAGGATGTCGTCGATCCGGTCGACCCGCGCCCGCCACAGCTTCTCGATGCCGTCCAGGAGCACCCGGGCCCGGTGGACGGCGTCGACGTCGGTGCGCACGAGCTGCTCGCGGCCCCGCCGCTCCTTGGTGACGAGCCCAGCCGTCTCGAGCACGGCGACGTGCTTCTGTACGGCGGCGAAGCTCATCGGGTAGCGCTTCGCCAATGCCGACACGCTGTAGCTGCCCTCGACGGCGAGGGCGACGATGTCGCGCCGAGTGCTGTCGGCCAGGGCGTGGAAGATGCGGTCGACGTCGGTGTCGGTGACCTGAACTACAACCATCTGGTTGTATGTTTGCACAGACCGACGGCAGACGCAAGAGCCGGGTGCGACAACACGTGCCACCGGCACGGTTCGCGTTCGGCCGGGCGGTAGCTTGAGCGAGATGGCCGCCGGGGAACGGGAAAGTGAACAGTTCCGGCTGGCGATTGACGACGCGGTGCTCATCCTTTACGCGCTCGTGGCCGAGAGCGTCGGCTGGGCGACCATGGCCTTGCTCGAGCAGGACGTCGATCGTGCCAACCATGTCATTGGCGACGACCAAGAGGTGGATGAGCGCTGCGAGCGCCTCACCGCAACGGTCAAGGAGCGCCTCTCGGCCACGAACCTGAGCCCGGACGAGCTCGAGTACCTCGTCGCGGTCCTGCAGGTCATCCCGGAGCTCGAACGCAGCGCTGACCTCGCCGAGCACATCGCGCAACGGGCCATCACCCAGGTCGGCGGACAGATCACTCCTCGAAGCCGGGGGCTGATTCAATCCATGAGCGACATCGCCGTCGAGATGTGGCGCGTCTCGGGCACGGCGTACCGGCAGCGATCCCGCGACGCGAGCTTCCAGCTCAGCGACGCCGACAACGAGCTGGACGACCTCGCCACCCATCTGGTCAACGAAGGGACCACGCCGGGCACCGAGCCCCAGGTTGCAGTCGACCTCGCGCTCATTGCTCGCTACTACGAGCGGCTGGGCGATCACGCTGTCAACCTCGCACGACGCGTCGACACCATGGCTGCACCCCGCCGTCTCGTGCCGCCGGTGGATCTCAACCGACGCCGAGACGAGATGCCCTCGACGCCCGAGCCGAAACCCCGCGGGCTCCGGAGGCTGTTTCGGCCGCTCAGCCGGATGCGGCTCTCACCCACCGACGACGGATTCTTCGACCTCTTCCGCGAGGCCGGCGACAACGCACGCGAATGCGCCCTCGCCGTGAACAAGCTCGCGACGTCGTCCGACCTGATCGACGAGCACTTCGAGGAGGTCCGAAGCTTCGAACGATCCGGTGACGAGCTGACCGTGGATCTGCTGCGCCGTCTCGACGCGAGCTTCGTCACCCCCTTCGACCGCGAGGACATCCATGCGCTGGCCGAGGAGCTCGACGACGTCGTCGACCAGATGTTCGCGGCCGCCTCGTTGCTGCAGCTGTCCAATGGCGACCAGCGCCCGCCGGAGCTCGCCGAGCTCGCGGACGTGCTCGTCGCGATGACCGAAGAGATGGTGGAGCTGCTCGACTGCCTGCAAACGAAGAAGGGCGCGAGGTTCCGCCTGGAGCGCATCGAGCACCTCGAGCGCCAAGGCGACGCGATCTTCCAGCGCGGTCTGGCGCGCCTGTTCAGTGGTCAGTACGAGGCGCTCGAGGTGATCAAGTGGAAGGACACGGTCCAGTCGCTCGAGAGCGCCATCAACGCGATCGAGGACGTGTCGGACGTCGTCGAGTCGATTCTCGTCAAGGAATCTTGACTGGAGAGCCCTAACCGACGATCGCGTGCGCGGCGTAGTACGTCACGAACGCCGTGATCGCCGCCCCCGGAATGGTCAGCAGCCACGCGAACGCCACTTGCTTGGCGACACTCCAGCGGACCGCTGACAGACGGCGGGTCGCGCCGACCCCCATGATCGAGCTCGTCATGACGTGGGTGGACGAGACCGGCACCTTGTACGCGTACGCCGAGATGAGGAGCACCGACGACGCCGCGGACTGCGAGGCGAACGCCTTCGGTGGATCCAGCGCCGTGATGCGACTTCCGAGCGTCCGGATCACGCGCCAGCCCCCTGCCAGTGTCCCCAGGCCCATTGCGCTCGCAGCGGCGACGATGACCCAGATCGGCACGTCGAAGCCGGACAGGTGCCCGGTCGTCACGAGCGCCAGGGTGATGATGCCCATCGTCTTCTGAGCGTCTTGTGTGCCATGGCTGAACGCCATCGCGGCCGTCGAGCCGATCTGTGCGTGACGGAAACCGCTGTTGACCTTCGCCGGACGGTTGCGTCGGAACAGCCAGAGGATCGCGATCATCAGCAGATAGCCCAGGCCCAGCCCGATCACCGGGGAGAGGAGCATCGGGACGACGACCTTGTCGACGAGACCCTGCCACTGGACCGTCGTCGCGGACGCGAGGCCCGCACCGACGAGCCCGCCGATCAACGCATGCGTCGATGACGACGGCAGGCCGAAGCGCCAGGTGATGAGGTTCCAGACGATGGCGCCGATGAGGGCGGCGAAGACGACGACGAGGCCGTGAGTTCCGGACGGCGTCTCGATGATGCCCTCACCGACGGTGATCGCGACGCCCGTGGAGACCAACGCGCCGACCACGTTGAGCACCGCAGCCATGCTCAGCGCGGTCATGGGGGACAGTGCGCGGGTGGTGATCGACACCGCGACCGCGTTGGCGGCGTCGTGGAATCCGTTGGTGAAGTCGAACCCCAACGCGACCACGATGAGGAAGACCAGGCCGAAGGTACGCATCAGTGAGATCCGGACCAGCGACTGGTCGGGACCTTGACCCTACCTGCCGGGTCAGAAACGAGCATGATGCGTTCAGGAGTGTTGCGAGAAGAAGAAGTGGAACATCAGCGCCGTCGCGTCGATCTCCATCGTGGTTGGGCCGAACGTCTTCTCGAACCCGGGCACCGGATGGCCGGGCCACGTGTGTCCACCGCCCTCGATGGTGTACAAGACCGTCTCGGCCTTGCAGTGCCGCCAGGTTCGCACCCGCACCTCCCGCCCGATGCGCCGATCGACGGGCTTCGGATCACAGCCGTTGTGCGCTGCCCAAGCTCGCATCGCCGCCTCGACGCCGTGGTGCACGGGCAAGCCGGCGGGTGGCGTGCCCTTCCAGAGGTTCTGCGTGGCGATCGTCTCCGAGTCGAGACCACCGCCGTCGTACTTCACGAAGGGATCAGCCGTGCCGTGGAATGCCATGACGGGCACTGGGAGACCGTGGCAGCTGTTATAGAACTCCGCGCCGGCGACGGGCGCGACGGCGGTGATGCGATTCGACAGCTGACACGCCAGGAGTGACGACATCTGCGCGCCGTTCGACTGGCCGGTCGAGTAGACGCGTGATCGGTCGACGCACAGGTTCCGCTCGAGCGAGTCGAGGAGGTCGCTGATGAAACGAACGTCGTGGTTGGGGGTGACCGGTGCCGCCAACCAATAGGGCGTCGAGCCGTTGAGCAGCCCGGACGGTGCGACGCCGATGAACGCGTAGCGCTGGGCAATGTCCCCGAAGCCCGCGATCACGGGCGCTGCTGCGTAGCTGACGGTCAGCGCGTGCAGCGCGAAGACGATCGGCAGAGGAGTCCGGCCGGAATAGTTGGACGGCAGGGTCAGCTGATACGTCCGGTTCACGCCACCCGAGCGCAGTGTGCGTACCGAGACGCCGGGCTCGGCTGGCGCGCGGGCGCATCCCGACGACGGGTCCGCTGCTGCAGACCTCTTGGTGCCTGCATGCGACGAGCGGCTCGATGACGAGCACGACGCAACCAGCAAGAGCACGGCGACGACTGCCAGTGCTCGGCACCCGGCCGCGCGCGTCATCGCCGTACGTCGAACGCCAGCAGGCCGCCGCTGCCCCCGCCCTGGAACAGGACGAAGCCGTAGCCCCAGTAGAGGCGGCCGTCGACGATCGAGGCGCCGCCGCCCACCATGCTCGGCGCCTGGTACGACCAGAGCCTTGCGCCCGTGCGCGTGTCGAGCGCGACGTAGGTGCCGGCCGTGTTGCCGACGAAGGCAACGCCGGGTACGGCGCTGACCGGGCCGAAGATCTTCTGCGGCAGTGGCTTGGCCTGCCACACGATCCGGCCGGTCGCAGGGTCGAGCGCGTACACACGGGCGACGGTGTTCGGTGCCGTGAGCGTGGGCCCGCCGTTGTTCGACGTGACGATCAGCTTGTCGTCGACGAAGGCTCCCGACCCGAGCGCTCCGCCGAAGACGTCACCTTGGGAGAGGTCCGCCTGCCACACGATCCGGCCGGTGTCGCGATCGAGGGCGTGGTACTCGCCCGCCTTGTCCCCGGCGCCCACGAGGTCTCGGCCGTTCACCGTCCACATGTTCGGCGACGCCCCGACGTCGGTGTCATTGCTCTCCGGGTGACCGGCGCTGAACACGTCACTCTTGCGGAACTGGCGCGACCACCTCAGCTTGCCGGTCCGGTAGTCGATCGCGAGGATCGAGTCCGCGAGCGGTCCGGTCGGCTCGGAGTAGGCATTGCCGCTCCCGATGTAGAGCAGCTTGCGCTTCGTGTCCACTGCAGGAGTCGACCAGAGTCCGACTCCAGGTCCGTCCTGCGCGTTGTCCTTGGTCGTGTAGAACCGCCACAGCTCCTTGCCGGTGCGCGTGTCGTACCCGCCGATCGAGCCGCGGAACGTATAGACCTTCTTGGCGACGGGCTCCTCGTTGCTGGCGGTCGCTTGCAGGACGGTATGACCCACGACCACCGGCGACGCGTCGATACCGGCGGCCGGATTGTCGTTGGTCGTGACCTTCCATTCGAGCTTGCCGGTCGCGCGGTCCAGGCGTGCGAGCGTCGCACCGCTCGCGACGAACACGCCGTCGCCGCTGACCGCGGGCGAGGCGATGAAGGTTCCCCCGCCCGGTGTCGCCCAGATCTGCGAGCCGGTCTTCGCGTTGACCGCGTGCACGGTGCCGGCCCAGTCGCCGTAGTACACGACGCCGTGAGCCACGACCGGCGTCCCGGTCACGCCGATGGGTTCGTGAGAGGACCACGCGACCCGAAGGCTCGCGACCGTCTTCGCAGAGATGCTCTTCTCGCTCGGCGCGAGACGGGTGTTCGCCAGGTCGTGGCCGTAGACGGTCCAATCCGTGCTGTGTGGCGAGCTTCCGCCGGAGCTACAGGCGGCGAGCACACCCGGGAGCGCTGCGCACAGGGCGGCCGACAGCGCGACGAATGCACGACGGTTGCCGGCGAGTGCTCGGCCGCGCCCCGGGGACATCACGGGAATCTCAGCACGTGGAGCCCGTCGCTGCCCGCGGTTGCGAGTTGATCGTCTCCGGACGAAGGTTTTGTTAGGTGTCTGTGAGGACACGTGACTTGTGTAGACGTCGGCGGTTGGTCGGCAATACCCTCCCCTCGACTCAGGGTCGGGGGAGGCACCAATGAACGGCACACGCGCTCGCCGCAACATCGTCGTCTTGTCGTTGCTCGCCGTCGCGGCGCTCGCCGCGTCGGCATGCGCGCCGTTCACGGGCAATTACACCGGCCCCGTGACGATGACGACAGCCTCCTATCGCCTCGGCCCGTTCAACCTCGCGGCGATGAACCAGCCCGGGTGGGAGAACGAGAGCTCGACCACGAACGTCCCGCGGCCGCCGGGTGATGTCGCGATCAAGACGTTCAAGTTCGACCTCGTCGACAGCAACGGGAACCCTGTCGATCGCATGGACGTGCACCTGCACCACGTGCTGCTGATGAACGCCGCACACCAGTCGGCGCTCTGCTCGGGGCAGGAGGAGCGCTTCGCCGGTTCAGGCGAAGAGCGGACGCCGATCTCCTTGGGCGGCTCCTACGCGTACGTGTCCAAGTCCACCGACCGTTGGGACGCGCTGTGGCACCTCATGAACATGAGTGACACCGCGCAGGCGGTCTACATCCAGTACACGATCCAGTACGTCTCGGTGAACGACCCGGCGGCCTCGCGCCCAGTGACGCCGTTCTTCATGGACGTGACGGGTTGCAACAGCGCGTCGATCTTCCAGGTGCCTGGGAACGGTGGTCCCGGCAGCGTGTTCACCAAGAGCATCACGTACACGGCGCCGTGGGACGGAGTCGCGGTGTCGGTCGGAGGGCATCTCCACGACGGAGGCATCGACATCAGCGTCAAGCAGGATCCGAGCGGCCCGACGGGCTGCACCGCGGTCGCGAAGTACGACGTCCCGGAGCCGATGGACTTCCCGTCGTCGATCACGTCGTGCGTGATCCACGACTACGTCCACGCCGGAACGCAGTACACGGTGACCGCGCGCTACGACAACTCGATGCCGCACATGGATGTGATGGGCATCATGCTCGGGTACCTCTGGCACGGCTCACCACCGTCGTCGTAACGGCGTCGGTGTGTCAGCCGGCGGTTCGCCCGCCGTCGACGCTGAACACGGCTCCGGTGATGTGTCGCGCGGCATCGGACATGAGATAGACCGCGAGCTCGGCGACTTCCTCGGGTGCAACCAGCTCGCCGAGCGGCACGCTCGGAAGCCCTGTCTCGACATGCCCCGGGATCCGCCGGACCATCGGTGTGTCCGTGAGTCCCGGTGCGAGCACGTTGACTCGGATCTGTCGGTCGGCGAGCTCGAGCGCGAGAGCCTTGGCTGCGGCGTGCAGACCTGCTTTCGCGGCGACGTAGGCCAGTCTTCCCTCGCGCGGCCGGATGGCCATGGACGACCCGTTGGCCACGAGCGATCCCGCGGCGGCCACATGGGGCAACGCCGAGACCAAGGTCGAGACCGCGCCCGTGAGGTTCACGCCGAGGACGCGATCCCACTCCTGCCAGTCGAGGTCTTCGACAGGCACGGGACCGGGAAGGATCGCGGCGTTGGCGAACACGCCGTGGAAGTCGCCGACCTCTCCAGCAAGCGTGCGGATCGCGGCGACGAGCGCGTCGCGTCGCGCGACGTCTGCGGTCCTCCAGGCGATCGAGCCGCCGAGCGCTCGAACGGCGTCCACGGTCGATCGCAGGCAGCTCTCGTCCAGGTCGATGGCCGCGACCGACGCCCCTTCCTGCACCGCGAGCAGCACGGTCGCGCGCCCGATCCCGCTCCCCGCGCCGGTGATGAGGACCACGCGGCCGTCGAGACGAGGGGACATGGCGCCGACGCTAGCGACCGGCTCTGCTCTCGAGCGGCAAGATTCTCCTGTGAGCACCCTTCCGATCGCTGATTACGCCCTTCTGTCGGATCGGCACAGCGCAGCGCTCGCGAGCCTCCATGGCTCGATCGACTGGCTCTGCTTCCCGCGCTTCGACAGCCCTTCCGTCTTCGCTCGACTGCTCGACGAGCAGGCCGGCCACTGGTCGGTGGCCGCACGTGACGCCACCGAAGTCACGCGGCATTACGTCGACCGCACCATGGTCCTGGAGACGACAATGCGCACCCGCACGGGCTGTGCTGTGATCGTCGACGCACTCGCGATGGGGGAAGGAAACCGGGGACACGCCCTCGGCATGGATGCTCCGCACCTTCTGTTGCGGCAAGTCGCGTGTACCGAGGGCGAGGTCGAGATCGACGTCGAGTACTCCCCGCGCACGGAGTACGGCCTCGTCGCTCCGTTGCTGGACGTCGTCGACGGCGGAATCATCGCAACCGGCGGAGCCGACGAGCTGGTCGTGTCGAGCTCCGCGCCCCTGACCATCGAGGGATCCTGCGCGATGGCAAGCCTGATCCTTCGCGACGGAGAACGGTCCGGATTCGCGCTCCACCACTCCAAGCGAGCCGATCGAGTGAGGGCGCGCGTGTGGGATCAGGACGAGATCGCGATGCGTCTCGACGACACCGTGTCGGCCTGGCAGTCCTGGGCGGAGATACACCAGGCTTACGTCGGCCCGTGGAGAGAGCTTGTCCACCAGAGTGGACGAGTCCTCCAGGCACTGTCGTTCCAACCCACGGGAGCCATCTGCGCGGCCGCCACCACGTCGCTTCCCGAGGCAGTCGGCGGTGATCGGAACTGGGACTACCGCTATGCATGGGTGCGCGACGCTTCGCTCACGATCGAGGCCTTGTGGGTGGCGGCCTGCCCCGACGAGGCCAACGAGTTCGTCGACTACATGACGACGTCCGCGGCCGGCTCGCTCGAGGCCGACGGAGATCTGCAGATCATGTTCGGTGTCGGCGGTGAGCGCGACCTGACCGAGCGGGAGCTGCCGCACCTGTCCGGCTGGCGGGGCTCCGCTCCGGTGCGCGTGGGCAACGGCGCTTGGCGCCAGCGTCAGCTCGATGTCTACGGCGAGCTCCTCAGCGCGGTGCAGCGGCTCTCGGACCGGCTCTTCGATCCGACGGCGCCGCGCACCGCGCCGATGAGCGATTCGAAGCGTCGGGACACGCCGGCCCTTGCTCCGGCAGCGCTGCAGTTCCTCGGCTCACTGGCGGACACGGCCGCGAGTCGCTGGCGCGAGGCCGATCGCGGCATCTGGGAGGTCCGTGGCGAGCCCCGTCACTTCGTCTATTCGAAGCTGATGTGCTGGGTGGCGCTCGACCGCGCGACGGATCTGGCAGACCGCCTCGGCGCCGCCGACCGCGTCGATGCATGGACGGCGGTGCAGGACGAGATCCGGCAGGCGATCCTGAGCGAGGGGTGGAGCGACCGGGCGCATGCGTTCACCCAATCGTTAGGCTCGGACGACCTCGATGCGTCGAGCCTGATGATCCCGCTCGTGGGATTCCTCCCCGCGGACGACCCCAGGGTCCTGTCCACGATCGAGGCCACGGAAGAGCGACTCACTGACGCGCGCGGGCTGGTGTACCGCTACCGGAGCAGCGACGGTCTGGAGGGCGATGAAGGCACCTTCCTCCTCTGCACGTTCTGGCTGGCTCAGGCCCTGGCGATGGCCGGACGCGCCGAGCGGGCGCGCGCCGTCTTCGAGCGCGCGGCCGCGTTCGTCAACGATGTCGGTCTGCTCTCCGAGGAGGTCGATCCGGTCAGCGGTGAGCTGCTCGGCAACTTCCCGCAGGCGTTCAGCCACATCGGCCTGGTCAACGCGGCGTGGGCGATCTCGCAGGCGGAGGCTCGCGTCACCTCCTGAGCGCCGCCGGGCTCGGGCGCCGGTCAGGCGCTCCCGGAGATCTCGGCGTGCAGCGCCTTGAGCGCTTCGGCGTAGATCTCGGAGAAGGTCGGGAACGGTTGGATGGTGTCCCGCAGCACGTCGAGGGGAACGTGCGCCCGGATCGCCAACGTGGCCTGTTGGAGCCACTCGCCTGCCTCCGGACCGAGTGCGTACGCGCCGGTCAGCCGTTGTCCGTCACTGAGCAGCGTCAGGAAGCCGTTCGAATCGCTGTACGCGCGCGTGTACGCGGAGGTCTTCGGCAGCTTCGAGACCTGCGCGGTGCCGCTGAATTCGGCTTCGTGCGCACCGACGGCTGCTGCCTGTGGATCGGAGAAGACGACGCGCGGCAGCGCTTCGTAGTTGGCCTCGCGTGGCTCACCGAGGATGTTGGCGGCCACGATGTCGGCCTGGTACTTGCCGGTCGTGGTGAGGGGCCACTTGCCGGTGACGTCGCCGATCGCCCAGAGCTGTTCTCCTGCACACAGTCGTGCGTCGACCGGGATCCCTTTGTCGTTCGGTGTGATGCCCACGGTCTCGAGACCGATGTCGTCGACCCGCGGACGTCGGCCGGTGGCGACGAGCAGCCGATCGCCGCGGAGCCGCACGCCGTCGCTGAGCTCGAGGACGTAGTCCTCGCCCTCGCGTTGCGCCGCGGTCACCTTGGTCCCGAGCACGACGTCCACCCCGTCCCGCCGGAGCACTTCGCCGAGCGCCTCTCCCAGGGGCGCGGGCTCGCCGGGGATGACGCGGTCCGCGGCGTCGACGAGCGCGACCTCCGCTCCGAGGCGTCGTACGGCCTGGGCCATCTCTACGCCCACAGCGCCTCCGCCGAGGATCAGCAGCCGCCGTGGGACGGCGGCCATCGCTGTGACCTCGCGGTTCGTCCACACTCCCTCGAGGTCGTGCAGACCTGGAACCGGCGGCACGATCGGAGCCGATCCGTTGGCCACGACGACGTGCCGCGCGGTGTGCTGTGCGCCGTCGACCTCCACGACACCCGGGCCGGCCAGCCGGCCCCGGCCGCGCAGGAGGTCGATGCCGTTGTCGGTCAGACGCTTCGCGGCGCTCGTGTCGTCGTAGTCCGAGACCTGGAAGTCCCGCCAGGCGAGCGCCGCCGCGACGTCGACCTGCGCGTGCACGGCCGCGTCGTTCGCGTCGTGCGCTGCTTCCCCGGGGCGGAGCAGCGTCTTGGAAGGGATGCACGCCCAGTAGGAGCATTCGCCCCCGACGAGCTCGGGTTCGACCACGGCAACGCGCAAGCCCCCGTCGGCGAGCGCGCCCGCGCAATGCTCACCGGACGGGCCGGCGCCGAGCACGATGACGTCGTAGTCGCTCAAGACGACAGTCCGATCATTGGGCCGGCCGGGCAGGTCCGGCAATCGGGCTGACCCTGGAGTCGCGCGCTCGGGCTCGTCGGGCGGTGGCGAGCAGGTCGGCAGCATGCTCCCGGACCTCGCGGCGAGGCACGATGGCCGCGACCGTGCCGAGACGGTCGACGATCACGCTGTGCGCGTCGACCGCGCCGGGTGCGCCGCAGTACGCGTCGGTGATGCTCCGGTCCTCGTCGGCCAGGAGCGTGAGCGCCAGGAAGCGCGACTCGGCATAGTCACGAGCCGCTTTCGCCGTGAGCGGGACGACTCCGAGCAGCTGGATCCGCAGCTCCCCGAACTGCGGCAGGAGCGCGTCGAACGCCGAGATCAGGAGCTGGTCGTCGGGATCCTCGACACCGTCGACGAAGAACAGAGCGACCGGGAGCTTCAACAGGTACGCGTCGCTGTCGAGGGTCTGCCCGTTGCTCGTGGGGGCACGGAACGCCGGTGCCGTGCCTCCGACGGAGAGCGGGCTCGAGGACGTGGCCATCCGAAACCGCCTCTGAGGTGCTTCTCCTGCTCCCGGAGGTTTGCCCAGGGCCGGCGGGGCGTAACCGCGTTCTGCGAGCTTCGGTCCGAGCGCCGGCGGGTATCTCAAGCGGGTACCTGGAGGCGGAGAAGTCCCCGAACGGGAGGCCCGAGATGGTCACTCGAGCACAGCGCACGCTCTACGAGGAGGCACGGCGCAAGGACATCAGCGGCCGGTCCAAGATGGGGCGTGCCGAGCTCGCGCGTGCCCTCGGGCACGACTGAACCACCCGCGCGGTGACCGTCTCGGTCGGCACCTCCGGGTGGCAGTACCGGGACTGGCGCGCCGCGTTCTACCCGCGTGACGTCCCGACGCGCAGCTGGCTCGGGTACTACGCGCAGCACTTCCCCGTCGTCGAGGTGAACAACACCTTCTACCGCCTGCCCGAGGCCACCACGTTCGAGCAATGGGCCGCTGCGACACCGCCCGATTTCGGCTTCGTGGTGAAGGCCAGCCGCTACCTCACGCACATTCGCCGGTTGCGCGATCCCGAGGAGCCGGTCGACAGGCTCCTCACGCGAGCGCGTTCGCTCGGTAGCAAGCTGCGCGGCGTGCTCCTCCAGCTCCCGCCAACGCTCGAGCGCGATGTCGCGTCGCTCGAGCGCGTCCTCGCCGTGTTCGGTACAGGGACACGCGTCGCGCTGGAGCCGCGGCACCCGAGCTGGTTCGACACGCACACCTACGACGTGCTGCGCCAATTCGATGCGGCGCTGTGCCTCACCGATCGGGAGGGCCCTGCATCACCGTTGGTTCGTACCGCGGGGTGGTGCTATCTCCGGCTGCACGAGGGCCGGGCTCGACCGCGGCCGTGCTACGGGCGAACGGCGCTCGGTCACTGGGTGCAGCGGCTCGATGACCTCTACGGCCGCGACCCCGCGGGCTTCGTGTTCTTCAACAACGATGAGTGCGCTTGCGCGCCGAGGAACGCGTTGACGCTCACGAAGATGTGGGCATCACGTCGATAGCTCGGCCCGCTGCTGCTCGAGGAACCGTCGCTCGACCGCGTTCGTGGTGAGCTCTACGGCCCGGCTGTAGGCATCGAACGCGGCTTGCGGTTGCCCGGCGCGGGCAAGGAGGTCCGCACGAGCGGCGTGATACGGCTGGTAGTCGAGGAGCGCGTCGTCGAGCGCGGTGAGTGCGCGCAGTCCCTCGGGCGCGCCGTGGAGCTCGCCGAGAGCGATTGCGCGGTTGAGCGCGACGACGGCGTTCGGACGGAGCGCGTACAGCTGGTCGTACAGGGCGACGACCTGGGACCAATCCGTGTCCGCAGCGCTCGCGGCATCGGCGTGCACGGCGGCGATCGCGGCCTCGATCTGGAACGGGCCGGGCTGGTTGCGGCGCACGCACGCGCGCACGAGCTCGTGCCCTTCTGCGATGAGTGCAGGATCCCAGCGGGTGCGGTCCTGCTCCGCGAGCCGGATCATCGAGCCATCCCCTGCGGTGCGGGAGAGCCGCCGCGCTTCCGTCAGGAGCATGAGCGCGAGGAGGCCGACCGCCTCGGGTTCGTCGGGCATCAGCTCCGTGAGCAGCCGGCCGAGCCTGATCGCCTCGTCGGAGAGGTCGACACGGGTGAGGTCGTCGCCGGAGGTCGCGGTGTGGCCCTCGGTGTAGATGAGATACACGGTTGCGAGCACGCCGGCGAGCCGGTCGGGGAGCTCGGCAGCACGCGGCACTCGATACGGGGCGTGGTTGTCACGCAGCTTGCGCTTGGCGCGCACGATGCGCTGGGCGAGCGTCGCCTCGGGGAGCAGGAACGCCCTGGCGATCTCCGGTGTGTCGAGGCCACCGAGCAGACGCAGTGTGAGCGCGACCTGCGCATCCGGCGCCAGCGCGGGGTGGCAGCAGAGGAACATTAGCCGGAGCTGGTCGTCCTCGACGACGTCGACGAAGGCGTCGAGGTCTTGGCGGTCGGGGTCGTCGGGTCCCATGTCGTCTGCGTGGAGTTGCCGGGCGGCGAGGTGACGCTCTGTTCGGGTCGACTCGCGCCGCAGCCGGTCGATGGCGCGGTTGCGTGCGGTCGTCGTGATCCAGCCGCCGGGGTTCGGCGGAACACCGTGTGCAGGCCACTGCTCGGCTGCGATTGCGAAGGCTTCCGCCACCGCGTCCTCGGCGAGGTCGATGTCGCCGAGGACGCGGATCAAGGTCGCGGTGCAGCGGCCCGCCTCACGGCGGAACACGTCCTCGAGCTGCTCAGGCACTGTCCATCCGTCGCACCTCGACCGGGCGCTCGCAGGCCGCGGTGGCCTTGCCCGCCCAGTCCAGTGCGGCGTCGAGGTCGGCAACCTCGATGACCCAGAAGCCGCCCATCGCCTCCTTCGACTCGGCGTACGGGCCGTCCGTCATCGAGACGTCGCTCCCCTTCACTTGGACCGTGGTCGCTGTCGCGGGCGGGCGCAGCCCTGCCGCGAACACCCAGACGCCCTCTCGCTGCATCGACTCGTTGACCGCGCCCACCTGTGCCTGTGTGCGCTGGATCTCCGGGTCGGAGAAGTCCATGTCGTCGAGGTCGTCGTAACCAGTGTCGTGCCAGACGGACAAGAGGTAGTGAGGCATGGTCAGGTCTCCTTCGTCCCGCGGCGCCCGGTGCGCCGCTCGTCATCTCTACGAACACCGCCGCCCGAATCGACAGCGCGAGCAAAGTAAATTTCCACGGCTACGGCCTCACCCTCGCGCTGGCGCTGGGTTCGCCGACACCGGGCCCGGGTATGAGGTCTCTGATGAAGCATTCGATGCTCCTGAGCAGGGGATCCGAGCCGAGGCTCGAGACCGACCTCACCGCCGTCGTGGCGGACGCCCTCGACCGCGCGCTCCTGCAGACCGCGGGTCGCGACCTCCGGCGGCGCGAGGTCACCGATCTGCTCCTGGATCTGCGCCACGAGCTCGTCGCGCTGGTCACGCTCGAGCAGACGATGGCTTCCCACGCCGATCCGGCCTGAGGCCTCTCAGGCTCGGCCGCGTTCTTCGGGAAGTGTGATCGCGCCCAAGACCTCGGCGTCGGCAAGCGTCGCTTCCGGCCCGAAATTCAGCACGAGAGCCCCGCGCTCGTGACATTCGGAGCACGCAGCACCCAGCACGATGAGCATGTCGTCCGGATCGGACGCACCTTCGAGGCGCTGGACGCGTTGAATGTCGAGCTTCGCCGCCGCCTGCTCGCGACGGCATGCGTAGCAGGTCACGACGGCACCGTCGCCGGTCACGCCGAAGTTGGAGGTGTAGCCCTCGGCTGCGAGCTTCGCGAGCACGCCGCTCAGGGTCTGCTCCTCGCCCTGCTGGTACGCGTCTGGATCGTTCACGTCGACCACGTCGGTGACGGGTACCCGCGTGCGGCGCCGGCGAAACCAGCCGGGAGCGTGAGCGCTATCCCTGGTGGTCGGGGATCAGCGCGTACGTGCCGAAGCACATCTCGTCCTCGGTTCCCTCCGCGAAGACGATGTACTTCTGCGGGCGGGTGGGATCGAGCGAGCGGTCCCACGAGCACTGCATCCGGATGGTCTGCCCGGCGGTCACGCGTAGTGGTTTCTGGAGCTCGTAGTTCATCTGCCAGTCGAAGTTCCACTGCGGGATGTCGAGGAGCACCTTCTGTTGAGCGGTATCCGGATTCAACGTCAATCGGAACGTCTTGCCCAACGTGTGCATGTGCCCCAGCACGCCCACGATCTGCCCCGACTCGGGGACGTGCGTGTCGCAGCTCGAGGAGGCAACACCGTCGTGGTACGTCGCGGCGAGCTCCTGCGGGGTCTTGCCACAGAGCAGGAGCAGACCGGGCTCGATGAACGAACCGGCCGGCCCGTACAGGCGTTGATCGTCCTTGAGCGCGTTGTCGCGGTTGCACAGCGGGCTGGTGTTGCCCGGGTCGCACGGGATCTCGACCGGCGCGAGCGGATTGACGATCTCGAGCTGCTTGACCTTGCGCGAATAGGGCTCGGTCTGGAGCGCGACCGTGGATCGGTCGGGTGTCGGTTGCTTGTCGTAGTGGTAGTGGATCTGCAGCACGAGCGCGTCGCCGGGCTCCAGAAGGATCCCCGAGTGCTCCGGGTAGGTCACCGGGTCCTGCCCGGGTACCCAACCCGCGATCAGGCCCGGTTGTCCCGTGAAACCCTGGGAACGGAAGTGACGGCGCGCGCCCGGAACCGTCGCGGTCGCGCGGTGCCCGCCTCGCGACGGCAGGCTCGGCCCCGCGTAGCAGCTCCATCCCGGATTGCCGTCCTGGCCCGAGCGCTGCACACCCGCGGCAGCCTGCGAAGCATCGATGTGGAAGATCTGTGCGTGGTGGATCTCCTGGATCTGGTCCGGCGTGACGGTGTAGCCCGTCATGTAGGTGGGCTTGGTGATCTTCGGGTCGAGCACGAAGCAGCGGTAGTCGTTCGGGTTCGACAGCGATCCGGTGTACGCCTGCGGCATCCGCAGCACGATGTCCTTGCGCGGCGGATTCCCCGCGGGCCCGACCGTCGGCTTGATACGTGTCGACGCGGCGACGTCGAGCTGCCCACCGGCGTCGGCCCACTTCGTGATCGCGTCGATCGTCTTCTGGTCGAGCATCTTCGAGTGTGCGAGCGGCACGCCGAGTGACGACGCAGGCCACGGCGGCATGTAGCGGTTCTGCACGACCTGACCGATCCCGTCGGCGACCGACGCTGCGTCACCGGCCGTCGCGAGCGTCCAGTGTGCGGCGCCGACGGTGCCGGGCTCGTGGCACGACGCGCAGTTGGCCTGCAGCGCCGGCATCACCGTCTCCTTGAACGACGGGCCGTTCCCGGAGCGCTCCTGGCCCGGCGGCGGCACGATCTGGTTCGGGATGGTGTACTTCGTCGGGTCCAGCGCGGTCAGCTTCATGGTGAGACCGACGTTGTCGCCCGTGCTGACCAGGCCGGCGATGCTGATCGGCCCGATGCCGAACGTCGACATCTTCACGTTGGTCGACGCGTTGGCCGTGAGCTTGCCGCCTTCGAGCTTGGCGTCCACGTCCCACGTGACCGGCGCCGGCGTCTTCTTCACCAGCAGCTGGCCCTGCATGGTGAAGTGATAGGTGCGGCCTTGGACGATCGTGTTGGGGAGCCCGGAGATGCTCGACACCGTCACGTAGGCGAGCGGGTAGGTGTGGCTCTGGAAGTAGTTGGCGCGAATCTGCGCGTCGCGCAGGCTGTTGTCGGAGTGGAGCTCCTCGACGTTGACCACGATCTGCCCGACCCGACTCGCCGCGGGGTTGGTCGGGTTGACCGCGATGTCTCCGGAGATCCCGTTCGTGGTTCCCTTTGCATCGTGCGTGCTGTGACCGAACAGCTTCTCGTCGACGGAGTACTGGACCTGCGATTGCGTCGGATCGATCCGGTAGACCGTCTCGCCATGCGTGGCTTGGAGGCGGGGGGCCGAGGGGACCGTGTAGGCGACGGTGCTGTACTTCGACGACTCGAGCGTGTGCACCTTCGACCAGATGTAGAGACCGACCGCGCCGACGAGCACGATGAGCACCGCGGCACCGCCGACGAGGATGTTCCTCGTACGCCAGCGCGACCGCTTGGGCTCCGGCGGTTGGAGGTCCGTCGACTCGGTTGTCGTCATGTTCGATCCGCTGTTCGGAGGTTGCGCACGAGCCCGCCGGTCATTGCCTGCCTGTCGCTGCCCGCCTGTCGCCCCCGGGCAGCGGGTCGGGCTCGATCGTACGCCCGACCAGTGCACCGCGCGCGTGCAGCACGCCAGTCGGGCGAGCGTAAATGAAGGCGCGTTTTGGTGTCTAGCTATCATCCGGCGGTGCGCCGGGCGTTCGTCGTGCTCGCGGCAGCGTCCGTGCTCGTTGCCGCGGGATGCTCGAGCGGAGGGTCCTCGCGACCGACGACCGCAGCCCAGCTGCGCATCGTGACCCCGGCGCCGGACCGGCCCACCGTTCCCGACCCGGCACTCAGGCTCGAGCTCACGAAGGCGAAGATCGTCCCGGGCGCAGGCTCAGGTGCTCACGTACGCGGCGACCAAGGCCACATCCACGTGAGCGTCGACGGCCGGCTCATCGCGATGGCCTACACGCTCGACCAGCAGCTCCCGCCCATGCCGCCGGGCCGCCACACGGTGGTCGCCGAATTCGTGGCCGCTGACCACGCGCCGTTCGCGAACCGCGTCGTCGCGGCAGTCAGCTTCGACGTGCGATGAGCGCGCTCGCCCCGCCCGCAGGCCGACGGTCGCCCAACCAGCGGGCAGCCGGCCGTGGCGCAGTTCCGCTTGTCTCGATCGCTGCCGCCTGCGCGGGATGCGCGCTGCTCGCGGTGCGTCCTGCGCTGCTGTCGAGCGTCCGGCACCCGACTGCCGTCCTCGTGGTGGTGCTCGCCGTGCTGCTCGTCGTCGGCCTCGTCGCACCCCTCCCACAGGCGGAGCACCCCCACACACCGGCGAAGGCGAAGACAATCGGCACCGTCCCGGTTGTTTGCGTCGGCGTCGCGATCTTCATCGCCGCTCGGTTGGCAACGGGCGGTGACACCCTCGGGCCGGTGACGGTCGCCGCGCTGCTCGGGAACACCCTTGCTGCGGTCGCGGAGGAGGTGTGGTTCCGGAGGTTCGTCTACGGGCTGCTCGAGCCGGGTGGTGCGGTGTTCGCCGTTGCCGGCTCGGCGGCTCTGTTCGCGGCCGTACACGTGACGACCTACGGGTGGTGGGTCCTCCCGCTCGATGTCGCGGCCGGGCTCGTGCTCGGCTGGCAGCGGGCCACCACGCGGTCGTGGCACGCGTCGGCGATCACCCATGTCGTCGCCAACCTGCTCGTGCTGCTGTGACATCTCCTCGCTCTCGCTGGATCGTCGGCGCGCTGCTCGGCGTGACGTATGCCCTCGTGCTGGTCTGGACCGTCGGCGCGCACGCGCGGCACGTGCGTCCCCTCTACGACGGGTTCGCACCGACCGAGCAGTACAGGTGGGTCGATCCCCCGGCCTTCTTCGCGTCGGGCAACAAGACCCCGGCCGGTGTCACCTCGACGGTTGAGCTGACGCGCGCGGGCTCACGGCCGGCGGGCATCGCGACCTCGGATGCGCAGCTGGTGCTCGACCTCGGTACCGGAGCCGTCGCCACGCACGGACGCGACACCAAGGTCCGGATCACGATCACGCCGGTCAGCGCGGCCGGCCTG
Organism: Acidimicrobiia bacterium; assembly: GCA_036557185.1. Classification (GTDB taxonomy): domain Bacteria; phylum Actinomycetota; class Acidimicrobiia; order IMCC26256; family JAENVU01; genus DATBHZ01. The sequence continues at coordinate 20,156 of DATBHZ010000060.1, forward strand.
GAACGCGTCCCGAGCGGATTGCGCGCCAACGGCAACGCCTACCGCGTCTCGGCGACCTACGAACCGTCGCATGTGCCCGTCAGGCAGCCCTTCGTCCGCAGCACGATGCTGCTGACGGTGCCGGAGGTCGGGACCCAGCTCTTCACGGCACGAGCAACAGGCCGTGGCTGGACGCCGATCCCGTCGGACGCGCTGCCGCCCTCGAACCTCTCGGTCAGCGCCAACCTCGCGGCGCCGGGCTACTACCTCGACGCGACGCGCCTTCCGAGCCTCGTCGGGCCGGGTCAGTCCAGCTCGACGAGCCTGGCCCTGCCGATAGCAATCGGGATCGGCGGGCTCGTCCTCGTGCTGGTCGGTGCCGGACTGCTCCTGGCGCGGAGACGCAGGCGTCAACCGGTAGTGCGGTAGTCGCCGAACGGCTTGTCGCGCTCCTCCAGAGCGTTCGTGAGGCCGTGCTCCCGGGCCTCGCCGACGAAGTGGCGCAGCGCCTTCGTGTGGGTGCCCAGGGCGCAGAGCTCGGTTCCAGCCCGGATCCCCGCGCGCATGCCCATCGCGTCCATCTGCCGGTGGACGACCCGCTTGTTGAGCTGGAGAAGCTCGACCGGCACGAGCGCGATGCGCTCTGCGATCTCGAGCACGCGATCGTCGAGCTCGTCCGCGGGGAAGGCCGCGTTCGCCCAACCGCGCTCGACGGCCTCGATGCCCGAGATGGAATCGCCCGTGAGCATCATCTCCATGGCCTTGCGCATGCCGAGGAACCAAGGATGGAAGTGCATGTCGGCGACGCCGAAGCGCACTGCCGGGTATCCCATCTGCGCATCCTCCGCCATGTAGACGAGGTCGCATCCGGTGGCGAGCTCACTCGCGCCGGCGAGGCAGTAGCCGTGAACTTGCGCGATCACGGGCTTCGCGAGGTCCCAGATGCTCATCCAGCCCTCGGTCACGTGGCGCGGCCAGGCTCCCTCGCCGCCGGGCGTGTAGTACGGCATGTCGAGCCCGGCGTTCCCGCCGCCGAGGTCGTACCCGGCGGAGAACGAGGGACCGGCGCCCCGGATGATCGTGATGGAGACGTCGCGGTCTTGGTCGTTGGCGCGCAGCGTGTCGAGGATCGCGCCCCGCAGCGTGTGGATGAGGCTGTTGCGCTTGTCGGGACGGTTCATCGTGATGCGACGGACGCGGGGTGCCGGTTCGTCGACGATGATCACGTCGTCTGCCGACTGCTGTTCGTTGACACTGCTCATGGTGTGACCGTGCTCATGCTCGGGAGGGCTCCTCGTGATGGGAACCCCAGACCGTAGTGGGGAGGGCGCCGCGGTACGGCAGCGAGCGCCATGCCTCAGGGCTCACGCGCTTGCCGCGAGCGCGCCCACGTTCCAGAGCTGTGCGTACATGCCGCCTCGCTCGAGGAGCTCCTCGTGCGATCCTTCCTCGGCGATCCGGCCGTCGTCCAGGAGCACGATCCGGTCGGCCGTGCTCGCCGTCTGGAGTCGGTGCGCGATGAGCAACGTGGTGCGCCCCTCGGACACGATGCCCATCGCCGCCTGGACGCGCGCCTCCGTGGCGAGATCGAGGTTCGCGGTCGCTTCGTCCAGGAGCAGGATCGCCGGGTCCACGAGGAGGGCACGCGCGAGGCAGATGAGCTGGCGCTGGCCTGCCGACATCGACCGCCCGCGCTCGGTCACGGGGTGGAGGTAGCCGCCGCTCAGCCGCGCGACGAAGTCGTGGGCGCCGACCGCACGCGCAGCCTGCTCCACCTCCGCGTCGGATGCGTCGGGGCGTCCGTACGCGATGTTGTCGCGTACCGTGCCGGAGAAGAGGAACGGCTCCTGCGGCACGTATCCGAGGTGCCGCCGGTACGCGGACAGATCGAGGTCGCTCACCGGGACACCGTCGATGAGGAGCCTTCCGTCGTTGATGTCGTAGAAGCGAGCGACGAGCTTGACGATCGTCGACTTGCCGGCGCCGGTCTCGCCCACGAGCGCGATCGTCTCGCCGGGACGGATCGCCAGCGCGATGTTGCGCAGCGCGTCGTCGGTGCCGGTCGGGTACCTGAACCACACGGACTCGAAGCTGACCGCCCCGCGCACGGGCTCGAGCGCTACCGGGCGGCGCGGCTCGGGCGTCCCCGACTTGATCAGCATGAGCTCGTTGATCTTGGCCATCGACGCGCGGGCCTGCTGCCACGTGTCGAACACCTGCGACAGCTGCTGGATCGGCGAGAAGAACTGGTCGAGCAGCAACAGGAAGGTGATGATCGTCCCGACCGCGATCGCTCCGCTCTGTGAGAGCCAGGCACCCATCGCGAGGACGATCGCATCGGCGATCGCCGCGAGGAACAGCACGAACGGGAAGTAGATGGCGACGAGGCGCTGCGCGTCGAGCCTGTGACCGAGGTACTGCCCCGCGACCTTCCGGAACGCGCCGATGTTCTTGTTCTCGCGCTGATAGGCCTGGGCAACGCGCACGCCCGAAAGGTTCTCTTGGAAATCGGCATTGACAGTCGCGATGGCCTCGCGCGCGCGTCCGTAGGCCTCGTCCGACCGCCGGCGGAACCATGCGGTCGCGAGCAGCAGCGGCGGGATGAGCACGGCGACACCCAGCATGAGCTCCCACTGCATGAACGTCAGGAGGATGAGCACGCCGAAGAAGCTGAGGAGGCTGACGATCGCCTGGATCAGACCGGTCTGCAGCAGCTGGGAGAGCGCCTCCACGTCCGTGGTCATGCGCGTCATCACCCTCCCCGCCATCTCCTGGTCGTAGAAGTCGACCGAGAGGCGCTGGAGGTGGGCGAAGATCCGGACCCGCAAGGCGTAGAGCAACCGCTCCGCCGTGTAGCCCGTGTAGCGGGTGTACGCCCAGGTATCGAGCCAGTCGAGCACTGTCACGGCGAGGAACGCGAAGGACGCGATCCACAGCGTCGCCTCCGATCCCTGCTGCACGCCTTGGTTCAATCCGTACTTCACCAGGAGCGGCCCGGCGAGCGTGAGGAGCGTGTCGATCGCGACGAGGGCGAAGCCGATCGTCAGCGGCCTCCGGTACGGGCGGAGGAAGTGCCGCAACGTGAAGTGGTCGTCGCCCTTGGACTCGGCAGCGACGTCCACGTGTGCCTCTGCATCGGCGGGCGGGAGCTCTTCGACCGCCGCGAGCAGCTTCGGCGTCGGCGCGAGGGCCATGCCGCCCATGCCCATGCCGCCACCACCGCCCCCGCCCATCCCCATACGTCCCGCACCGAACGTCCCGGCTGCGGTGACCTTGGCGCGCGGTCCCGGCTCGGCGTCGTCCCGTTGCCAGAGCGACGCGGTCGGCACGAGCTCGACCTCTTCGACGGGTTGCTCGGCGACGTCCGGCGCGTCGTCCGCATCCTCGTAGACGTCTTCGGGCCCGGCGAGCAGCGCGCGATAGAGCGGCTGCTCGTCCAGCAGCGTCTCGTGGGTCCCGTCCGCGACGACACGCCCGCCGTCGACGAGCACGACGCGCTCCGCGAGCTGCAGGCTCGAGCGGCGGTGCGCGATCACGATCGTCGTGCGGCCGACCATGATCTCGCGCAAGGTCTCGTGGATCTGCTCCTCCGTGCGCGCGTCGACCGAGGACGTCGCGTCGTCGAGCACGAGGATTCGCGGGTCGGTGATGATCGCCCGAGCGAGGGTGATGCGCTGACGCTGTCCACCCGACAGCATCAGCCCCCGCTCACCGACCTCGGTCCGGTAGCCGTCGGGGAGATCGAGGATGAACTCGTGCGCACCCGCGGCCCGCGCTGCCCGCTCGACGTCCTCGTCGGTCGCGTCGGGCCGTCCGTAGGCGATGTTGTTCCAGACGGTGTCGGAGAACAGGAACGCGTCCTCGAACACGAGCCCGATATCGCGCCGGAGTGATTCGAGTGTCGTCTCGCGCACGTCGGCGCCGTCGATGCGCACGGCGCCCTGTTGCACGTCGTAGAAGCGTGGCAGCAGGAGGCTGATCGTCGACTTTCCCGACCCCGAGGCGCCCACCAACGCGACGGTCTCGCCCGGGGCGACGTGCAACGTGAAGTCCTGCAGCACCGGCTCGTCGCGCAGGTACCCGTACGTCACGTGCTCGAGATCGACGGAACCGCGCACAGTGGGGAGCTCGACGGCGTCCTGCGCTTCCTTCACCAAGGGGTTGGAATCGAGGATGTCGAGGATGCGCTCGGCGCCCGCACGCGCCTGCTGGCTGATCGCGAGCAGCCCGGCAGTCATCCGCACAGGGGCAACGAGCTGCACGAGGTACGTCGAGAAGGCGAGGAAGGTGCCGAGGCTGATCTGCCCTTGAATGGCGAGCCAGCCGCCGAACGCGAGCACGCCCACCTGCCCGAGCACCGGTATCGATTGCAGCGCGGGCTGGTACTTGGCCTGCATGTCGACCGCGCGCACCTTGGACTTGAAGAGCTCGTCGCCGACGCCCGCCAGGTTGTCGAGCTCACGCTGCTCCTGCCCGAATCCCTTGACGACGCGCACGCCCGTGACCGCCTCGTCGACGACACCCGCGACCTCGGCAGCCCGTTGTTGCGCGTGCCATGTGGCCGGGAACAGGGAAGTGCGCAACCGGATGGCGACGACCAGCAGCGCCGGCAAGCAGACCAGGGCGACGAGCGTCAGTGGCGGCGAGAGCACGAGCATCACGATGAACGACACGACGACCATGACGAGGTTGCCGAGCATGATCGGCGTGAACGCGAGGAGTCCCTGGATCAGGCTCAGGTCGGTGCTCGCGCGCGAGACGAGCTGGCCCGTCGGCAGCTCGTCATGGGTCGCGAAGTCCAGTCGCTGGAGCCGCTCGAAGATCGCGTTCCGGAGGTCGAACTGCACGTCCAGCGCGACACGCCCGCCCACGTACCGGCGCACGTAGCCCGCGCCGAAGCTGATCAGGCCCGCGACGACCAGCAGGACGATCCACGGTGTGATCGGCCGCGAGTGCGTCGTGATGACGTCGTCGATCACGACCTTCTCGACGATGGGCGTGAGCGACACGACGAACTGGCCGAACACCGCTGCACCCAGCGCAACGCTCACCTTCCGGCGGTGAGCGAGCAAGAACGGGAAGAGCCGCCGGATCCAACCTCCCTCGGCGGCCGGTTCGATGGTCATGCACGCGCCTTCGTGGCGAGCCGCGCGTCGGTCGCCGCATCGAGTGCCGGTCCGATCTGCGCGAGCGCGGCTCGCACGAGCTCCGGGTCGTCACAGCCTTCGATGATCGGCTCGATCCGCTCCGCCATGCTCGCTTCGGCGCGGCGGAGCGCCTGCTTGCCGGCCTTCGTGGCGACGAGCCGCACGGCTCGGCGATCGAGCGGCTCCGTGCCCCTCTCGACGAGACCGCGCTCTACGAGCGTGTCGATGAGCTCGGACACCGAGGGCTTCGTGAGCGCGAGGCGGTTCGCGAGCAGGGTCGCGCGCTCCGAACCGTCGGCGATGAGACCGAGCACGCGGTACTGGGGGAGCGTGAGGTTCCCGCACGAACGCTCGAGCATCCGGGCGAGCCGGGCAAGCGTCCGGTACGGGCTGGGTGAGGCCATATAGGAAGGATACCGAATGGTTCGGCACCCGAACCATATTGGCGTGCGGGGCCACTCCGCCGGGTCGCTCAGCCCTCGGTGCGCAGCTCGGCCAGGAGCTCAGCCGCGTCGAGCGACTCCGGTGGGAGCCTGGAATGCGCGGCCGAGGACGCCGTCCGCTGCAGCAGCGCGTTGACCGGCGTCGCGAACCCGCGGAGCCTGCCGAGCAACACGATCTCGCCGTTGAGGTAGTCCGTCTCCACCGACGCGAGGCCCCTTGCGAGGCTCTGCCAGGTGGAGCCTCCCGAGCGGGGCTTGCCGTCGATCTCGCCCCAGCTCAAGTGATCGGCGCGGCGTGCGCGGTCCTCCTCGACGGACGCGAAGTCCACCCCAGCCGAGCGCATGCATGCCACGCCCTCCCGACGCGCCAGCTTCACGAGCTCGGCGGCCGCGGCGGACGGCGCGCACACGGCCTGGACCGCGTTGCCGAGGTTCATGATCAGCTTCGAGTTCTTGAGGCGCATGACCTGCGGATCGGGCCGGGAGCTGAACGTCGCGGCTGCGAAGCAGGCGGAGAGCTCGCGAGCTGTGTCGTCGACCCCGGTCGGATAGCGGCCGACGTCGAGGATCCCGGTCGTCGGCGTCGACGCGGCCTCGACGACACCCGGCTCGAGGTGGGCCGCCGGCAGCATGACAGGCACCGCGTACACCCGTTCGAAGAACCGCGAGGCCATGCGCTCGTTCGCGACGCCGTTCTGGAGACACGCCACGGCGATCGTGGGCGGTGCCACGGCGTGCAGCGCTCCGAGCGCGTCCGGCGTGTCCTGGCTCTTCATGGCCAGCAGCACGACGTCGTCGCCGCGGAAGTCGAGCTCCGACGGATGGCCGGCGACGGGGATGGGGATGGTCGTGTCCTCCACGGGAGTTCGCAGCCGCAGTCCGCCCGCGGCGATCGCGTCACGGTGTGCTCCACGCGCGATCAGCATCACCTCGTTCGCCGCTTGTGCAAGCCGCGCACCCACGACACCCCCCACCGCCCCGGCTCCGTACACGATCAATCGCACGTGAGGACCCTGTCGTCTTCCCAGTCGACCACCAGCCGGCGATGCGCGATGAGCCAGCGACCGCCGACTCTCGCGTAGGTGTCGAGGTATCGGATCGACATCACCCTGTCGTGCCGCGTGCCATCCACCGTCGAGAGATGGTGGGCCATGCAATAGGTCTCGCCGGTCGCGCGGTCTCCGTCGATGATGAGCAGCTGCTGGCCGACGTGATGCGTCGTCACCTCGTAGCGAGCGATCTTGGCGAGCGCCGCGGTGATCTCCGCACGCCCGCGGCGCTCGTAGCGCGGTGGTGCGTCCGGCGAGCGGTCGTGGCCGCTCAGGATCCCGTCCTCGGTGAACAGCGCAGCGCACTCGGCTGGCTGTCGCCGGTCGACCGCGCTCGCGTAGCTGTCGACGAGCTCCCGAAGCGCGGTGCGGTCGTCCCCGTCAGGCACGGGTCAGGGGTGCGAGGGCGCCGGGGGCGCGCCTTCGATCTCGAAGAACAGATCGTCGACGTAGCACCAGTACCAGTCCTCTCCGGGCTCGAACGAACGGATGATCGGATGCGCGGAGCTGTGGAAGTGGGCGGTGGCGTGCTTGCGCGGAGACTGGTCGCAACAGCCGATGTGGCCGCACTCCTGACACATCCGAAGGTGCGTCCAGGTGCTCAGGCCGGCGGCGATGCAGTCCTCGCAACCGTCGGACGAAGGCTTCACGTCGAGGATCTGGTCGAGGTGGGTGCAGGTGTCTGCCATTCAGGCCTCCTTCCCAAGCCTTCTACACGACCTCGAGGAACGCCGGCAGCTCGGTGACGGCGTCGATCACGACGTCGGGCTGCTCCGCGGACCGATCGAGCAGGGCTTGGCGGAACTTGCCGGTACGAACGAGGACGCCCGTCAGGCCGAGGTGCTGGGCGGCCAGCACGTCGGAGGCCAGGTCGTCGCCCACCATCACCGCCTCGGCAGGATCGATGCCCAGCCCCGCGACGGCCGCGTCGAACATGCCGCGGGCCGGCTTACCGATCGTCGTGGCCGTGACACCGGTGGCGTGCTCGAGCGCGGTGGCATACGCACCGCCGTCGATGCACAGCCCGTCGCGCGTCTGCCACGCGGCGGTCCCGTGCATCGCCACCAGCTCGGCACCGTTCGCGACGGTGCGCGCGGCGAGGTTCATCGTCTGCCAGTCGAACATCGGTCCGGCCGAGCCGATGACGACCACCTCGGGACTGTCCGAGAGATCGACGAGCTCGACGCCTTCGAGGTCGTCGAGCGGGCCTTCGTTGAGCACCGCGCACCGAGCACGCGTGTAGTGCTCGCCGAGGTACGCGGAGGTCGCGACGCTGGCTGTGAGCAGCTCCTGGTCGTCCAGCTCGAACCCGCAGGCGCGCAACGCGCCCGCGACCTCGGCTCGGGTCTTCGACGTGGTGTTGGTGAGGAGCCGGATCGGGAGACCGGCGCCACGGAGCCTGTGCAGCGCATCGGGCGCGCCGGGCAAGGCCTTCCACGAGACGACGAGGACCCCGTCGACGTCGAGCAGGACACCGCGCACCGTCACGCCCCCATTCTCTCCGCTGGGTCGCGGACCGCTGACAGATCACCAGGCACCGCCTACGCTCTGCGCCGATGTTGCTGATCGCGTGCGCGGTGGTCGTGGCAGTTGCCGCCGCCGTGCGCTCGTCGTGGTCGCCGTGCGGACGCTCGATGCTCTCCTCGCTCACGCCGCTGTCCGAACGCGCTCGAGGACGCAGCTTCCGGGCGACCGCGTGCTGGTACATCGCCGGTTCGGTCCTGGGCGGCCTGACGCTCGGGGCGTGCATCGCTCTCGCCGCGCTCGTGGTCGGCGCCTGGAGCATCTCTTCGAAGGTGATCCTCGTCGCGGCCTGCGCGGGTGCGCTGGTCGCCGTGGCGTCCGACACCGGGATCGGTGGCTTCCACCTCCCGATGCACACGCGCCAGGTGAACGAGGACTGGCTCGACGCCTACCGAGGCTGGGTGTACGGAGTCGGCTTCGGCTGGCAGATCGGCGTCGGGGTCGGAACGTTCATCATGACCGCGGCGGTGTACCTCACGGTCTGGTTGGGAACGCTCACCGGCAGCCCATTGGTGGCGCTGTTGCTCGGCGGTCTCTTCGGCCTCCTGCGCGGGCTCGGCATTCTCCCCGCGCGCCGGTGCACGACGCCTGAACGGCTGAGCAGGCTGCACGAGAGGCTAGACCGCTACGACGGCGTGGCGCGACGAGCCGTCGTGGCCGTGGAGCTCGGCGTGGCGGTGCTGTGCGGGTTTGCGGCTGCGCTCGCGCTCGGTGTCGCTGTGGCCGCCGCGGCCCTGGTGGTCGGACTCGTGTCGGCGCGCCGTGCTGCGACGCGGCGCGGCTACGCGAGCTTGGTGGCCGGCGTGGAGCGCAAGCGGCCTTTGCGCAGCTCCTTGACCGCCGGCACCGGGTTGGGATCGGTGAAGAGCACCGGGTCGTTGTAGTTCGAGCGACGCGCGGTCGCGTCGTCGACCCACCACGAGGCCTCGAGCGCGATGCCGTTCGGGTCCGTGAAGTAGATCGACCGGATGATGTCGTGATCGACCACGGTGGTCACCTCGCAGTCCGCAGCCTTCAGACGCTCACGAAGTGCGAGCAGAGCGGCCTCGTCGGGGAGCGCGAACGAGAGGTGGTCGAACTGCAGCACGCGATCGGGCCGGGCGCCGGCAGGCTTCGCGAACGTCTCCATGCCCTTGATCTCGAAGAAGGCGATCGTGTTGCCCTCGTCGATCTCGAAGAAGTAGTGGCGCATTGGCCCGGCCATCAGCGTGGCGCAGAGCCTCATCCCGAGCACGCCGTCGTAGAAGCGAACGGTCGTGTCCATGTCCGGCGTGACCATCGCCAGGTGGTGCACACCGCTCCACTGCGGGATGTCGCTCTCGTACGCGACCTCGGCCTTTACACCTGCCTCCGGAGCACTCCCGGACTGCGCTGCTTGCTTCGTCTCGGTCGCCACGGTGACTCCTTCGCCGGCTTCCTGCGAGCCATCCACGATACTCCGCTCGAAGCGGTCAAGCGTGCGAGAGCGGAGCCGTCGGCGGGAGAGGAGCGTCGGGTAACGAGTCCGCGTCGGCGCGCGGTGCTCCCCACGCAAGCGCGCACGGGATCACCCCTGCCCAGACCGGGAGCGTCATGTCCTCCGGCTCGTCGGCTGCACCGCCGGTTCGGATCTTGGCCGACGACTCGTCGAGCGACATCTGCAGCACCGACGTCTTGCGGAGCTCGAGATCGTTCGGGAGACGGACCTGCGGCCAGCGACCGGGGAGCAGGTGCTCACTGATCACCTCGAGCGCGTGGGGCTTGTCTGCCTCAGCGACACTCGTTGCCGTGCCGAGCACGACGGCGGAGCGGTAGTTGACGGAATGATGGAACGCCGAACGCGCCAGCACGAGACCGTCGACCAGCGTCGCGGTGACGCAGAGATCGATACCGGTGGCGGCGACTCGTTGCAGGCGACTGGCCACGGATCCGTGGAGGTACAAGCGGTCACCGTCGCGTCCGAAGATCATCGGGATCACGATCGGCCGATCGTCGTCGACGATTCCGACGTGTGCGACAGGGCTCGCGTCGAGGATCGCTTTGATCGTGGAGCGGTCGTACCGGGCACGATCCGGCACGCGCCGGATGCGGGAGGCGTCGGAGGGCGGCCCTGGTGTGTCCTGCTCTCGTCCGTGCGCGTGGTCGGCCATGCGCGAGAGCGTACGGGCGCGCCGTGCCCTCGCGACCGGGTTTTGTGCCCGAACGTCAGCCGCAGGACATGCCACTCCGCGCGGCATGATGAGAGCGATGGCAGAGGCGCGCGTCCCGTTACGTGTCGTGCACGCGGCCGCGCCCATCCGCATTTGCGACAACGGGGGATGGACCGACACGTGGTTCGCCGGGCACGGCGAGGTGTGCAACATCGCGGTCTCGCCGTGCGTGGAGGTGCAGGCACGGGTCCATCCGGTCGGCGCGCTCCCGGAGCGGGTCGTGCTCGACGTCGCGAGCTACGGCGATCGGTATGCGTTCGACCCGCGCTCATCTCCGGGCCGTCATCCTCTGCTCGAGGCGACGATCGCCGAGATCGGGCTTCCCGACGATGCTTCGGTGGAGCTGGGCATCTCTTCCGAAGTGCCCGCCGGCTGCTCCACGGGGACGTCTGCATCCGCGACGGTGGCGCTGATCGGTGCGTTGGACGCGCTGACGCCGGGACGTATGACTCCACACGAGGTCGCGTACGCAGCGCACCGGATCGAGGTCGAGCGACTCGGCATCCAATCGGGCGTCCAGGACCAGCTGTGTGCGGCCTACGGGGGGATCAACTTCATCGAGATCACCTCCTACCCGCACGCGTCCGTGACGCAGCTCTGCCTGCCGGACGCGCTCTGGCAGGAGCTCGAGGAGCGTCTGCTGCTGGTGTTTCTCGGCCGCGCCCACGTCTCCTCCGACGTGCACGACCGCGTGATCGCCGGCCTGGAGCGCGACGGGGACCGCTCGCCGCATCTCGAGGCGCTGCGCCGTGCCGCCCGCGAGGCGAGAGATGCCCTGAACGCGGCGGATCTCTCGGCACTCGGACGCGCCATGGTCGACAACACTGACGCGCAACGGCGATTGCATCCGGACCTCGTCGGCGAGGCGGCGCAAACGGCGATCGATGTCGCGGCCGCGCACGGAGTATCAGGATGGAAGGTGAACGGAGCCGGCGGCGAAGGCGGCAGCCTCACCGTCCTGTGCGACGAGGTCGGCGCGAAGCAGCGGTTGATCGGCGCGCTTCGGGATGCGGATCCGCTGTTTCGCCACGTCCCGATCGGGCTCAGCCGCGACGGGCTGCGCGTGTGGGGGAGCTGATCGCGACAGCTCACGCGTTCGACGTTCAGATCGTCTGGCGGTATCCGAAGAACTCGTGGTCGGGGTTGTAGCCGCCGTAGCCACCGGCGACGTCGGCGAAGTCGGCGACGAGCTCGATCCCGCCGAGCCACTTGACCTGCTTGAAGCCGAGCTGGATCTCGTTCCGCAGCCGCAACGGCGCGCCGTGTCCGTAGGTGAGCGGTGCGCCGTTCATGTCGTAGGCGAGCATCGACAGCCGTGAGCGCAGCTGCTCGATCGGGTGCGCGTCGTAGTAGAGGCCTCCGTCGGGTCCGTCGCCGAGCGAGTAGAAGACGGCCCAGCGCGCCTCGGGCGACGGGCGGACGAGGTCGAGGATCGTTGTCATCGACACGCCGCCCCATCGGGCGACGCCCGACCAGCCCTGGATGCAGAAGTGCTGGGTGATCTGCTCGTGGTGTGGCAGGGCGCGCAGGTCGGAGAGGCTCAGATCCACGGGGTGTTCGACCAGCCCGTGCACTTCGAGCCGCCACGAGGCGAACCCTTCGTCGTAGAGCCGCTTGTACTCGTCGGTCGTCGGGAACGAGCCGTTGTGCCAGAAGTACGGGGAGATGTCGTCGGCGTCGTACTCGCCGGGCGTGGCGTCGACGTGCTCGAACAGCCGTTGGAACGGTCCGACGAGCGCGAACCCGATTCGTTGCACGAGGCGCGGGTGCTCGAGCGTGAAGGGCGTCGCGGCAACCCACGCGACGACGATGGGCACCATGAGGATCGCGAAGACGATGAAGCCGGTCCAGCTCGAGGCGTCCTGGGCGGCGTAGATGTGGTTCAGGTTGCGCAGCAGCCCGGTCGCGAACACGAGCGAGACGTGGATCACGATGAAGAACAGGAACCAGCACAACACGAGGAAGTGGATGGACCGCGCGGTCTGGATCGAGAGTCGCCGGCTCACGCGCTTGAACCGCGTCGACAGTGCCGGCGACATGCCGAGGCCCGTGATGATCGCGAGCGGAGCCGCGATGAACACCGTCACGAAGTAGGCGAGCTGTTGCAGGCCGTTGTAGGCGGTCCAGCTTTGTTCGGTCGGCCAGTGCAGCGAGAGGTACTGGATCAGCACCGATGCCGCGGAGGGGAACACCTTCCACGTCGTCGGGACGATCCGGCGCCACTGCCCGGTCGAGAACAGCAGGACATAGAAGATGGCACCGTTCACGAGCCACAGCACGTCGACGCCGAGGTGCCACCAGCGGGCGAGGCCGATCGAGTGGCGGATCCCGGGCAGACCGATCTGGCCCGGCAAGGTCACCGAGTCCTGCTTCGCGGTCCACAGCGGATCGGCTGGGACGGGCTTCTGGAAGCGGAACCATTCGCGTCCCGGCGTGCAGTGGCGCGTCCAGTACAGACGCGGGTGGTCGGCGAGGATCTGGATGCCCGCGCGGATGATGAAGAGCATGAAGAACAGGTTCAAGTAGTGCTGGGCCCCGACCCACCAAGGAAGGCCCGGATGCGTGTGCGGCGAGACGATCGTGCCCGGGTAGCGGGCGATGAACCGCTGCACCGCAGGCATGTTCCGCAGACCCTGCGCGACCGCGACCGCGACGAGGAGCAGGGCGAAACCGATGGGCA
>DATBHZ010000061.1:0-29216 GCA_036557185.1 Acidimicrobiia bacterium
CCAGCCGACGAGCAGGGCGGTGTTCCACACGTTGGTTCCCGCCTCCACGGTTGCGGAGCGGTAGGCGTTGTACACCCGCGCCAGGAACGCTTCGCCCGACAGCATCGACGACGGGCTGTCGATCATGAGGTCCACCTGGTCGGAGAAGGATCGGCCCATCGCCGGGTGGTAGTCACCGTGACCCGCCAACATGTTCGGCTCGATCAGCGAGAAGTCCGGCAGTGTGCCCGCAGCGGCGTCCTGTTCGAACTCGGCGAACGGCACGAAGTGGGTCGCGAGCCGGTCCTCGAGGCGCGGAAAGTGGATCAGGCCGGTGAAGGAAAGCGGCATCGGCTCCATCACATAGACCTTCCACGTCTTGCCGTGCGCTTCCAGGCGCTCGAAGAGCGTCTCGGCATCGTTCTCGGTGAACCACTTCGTCATCGGGCTGTTGACGACCAAACCCGACGAGCTGGCCGCGGTCCAAAACGAACGGTTCATGAACGTCTGCGATGGCACCTCACAGAACCAATGGTCGAAGACCCCGAAGTCGCGGGCGATGCCGTTGAGCACGGGAAGCTGTTCGGGTGTGTAGCCCGTCATGATGTGCGCGTATTCGTCGTAGGTGGGTTGACGACCGATCTCGCCCGTGAACGTCGAGATGTAATCGGTGACGAACCCGTCCATCGTCGGCGTCGTGCCCGGTGCCGGCGCGTTCCAGGGCGCGGTCGCGGCCTCGCCGATCTTGCACCGGTTCTGCTCGTCGAGCGTGTTGAACAACTGCGTGTTGGTGTGGAAGTGCTCCTCACCCGAGTCCGGGTTCGGGGAGTCCATGTCGGTGGCGACCGCGTACGGAACCACCTTGCGGTCGGCGCCGTGCTCGGCCCATGCAGGGATCGGGTTGCTCAGGTCCTTCCCGATGACACCGTCGAAGTCCTTGCCGTCCTCCGGGCCGTACAGGTGCCCGAGCACGTTGTCCAAGGATCGGTTCTCGAACAGCACCACTACGACGTGGTCGAGGGCGTGGGACTTGTCAGTCGCGGGCATGACGCATGTTGTCGCGTCGCGAGCTCATGAATGCCACCTCGGCGACATGCTCACGTGCCGGGGTGTCGCCGTTCCCACTCCTCGCGGAAGCACTCGGATGAGCAGTATCCGATCGGTGCCACACCAGGCTCGCCGGAGCCGAAGCCTGCCCAGATGACTGCCGCCCAGGAATCGGCCGGGTGCCCGCAATGAGCGCACGTCTTGGGCATCTCGTCTGCCATGGCAGCGGACGCTACGCCGTGGACAACTCCCCCGCCAGCAGCTCGCCGCGGTCGTCGGCGCGCTCTCGTCAGAGGGGAAACGCGTTGGAGAGGATCCCGGTGCCCGGACGGCGGCCCGAGACGATGCGGATGAAATCGAGCGCGTCGATCTCGACGCGCTCGCCGCCGACACCGTGGGTGTACTTGCCGCCGGCAGGGCCTTCGAGCACCAGCTCGAAGGGCTGGTCGTAGACCTCTGCCCACTCGGTCACGATGTCGCCGACGAGCCGGCCGTCGTGCTCGGCAGTGACGTACATGGGCCGGCCGATCGCTGCATGCAGGTCGATACGATGACACCACACATCGCGCGTGAAGCCGACGTCGAGCAGGTACTTGAGCGGCACCCACCCGAACGGAGGTCCGAACGGCAGCGGCGCATACCGCGCGGGTGGCGGCGTCCGCCAGCGAGCCTTCACCGCCCTCGGACCGATCGCTGCGAGCTGGGTGACGACTTCGTCGTTCGAGAGATGGGCACGCTCACGAATCTGAAATTCGTTCATGCCGTCGACCCAGTGATGCGAGTCGATCTCCTTGTTGAGCGGCAGGCCCTTGCGCAACTGACGCGCGAACTCGCGGAATGACGCTTGGGCGTCGCCCGAACCGAGCACGTGGAGCACCATCTGGCGAACGTTCCACTGCGTGCAGTCCGTCGGCATGGCCCACTCTTCCGGGGTCAACGACGCCACGGCGTCGGCGAATCGGACGAACTCCTCCTCGGCCAGCCCGCGGGCCTCGGAGCGTGTGATTCGCTTGGCCATCATCAGTGTTTCCTCCTTGCCAGAGCATCATCGACGTACAGGTCGACGAGACGGTTGAGGTGACGGACCCATCGGTTCCCGCCCGGATCGTTGCTCGTCTGCGCCGCAACGAGACCACCGACGATGGCAACGATGCAGTCGACATCACCTTGCTGGTTGATGCCGGTTTCGTGCAGGAGCGCGACGACCCGAGCGAGCGCTTGTTCGGCGAGCGCGTACGACTCAGGCGACGGGACGAATCCGGGAATCGGCCGCTGGAAGAGCAACTCACCGCGGGCACGATCTTCTGTGGCGAACTCGACGAACGCACGCAAGAGCTTCTTCAGCGCAGCGCGGCGATCACGGGGCAGGGCGGTCTCGTCGAAGCGCTGGAGCAGTTGCCGGTTCCCATCGGCGAACATCGCGTCGTAGAGGGCGTGCTTCGAGTCGAAGTATTCGTACAGGGATGGCTGCCGCATCTCGACGCGGCGGGCCAGTTCGTGGAGCGAAAGGGCCGCCACGCCGTCCTCGCCGGCGAGGCGCCACGCAGCTGCCACGATCGCCGCTGTCTTGGCCTCCCGCCGCTGTGCCACCTTCCCCGGTGTTCCTATCATCGCTAGGCATTCTACCTATAGCTGATAGGAAGTCAAGGCCGGCGGAATCGCCGCCCCGGGCAGGGCTACGACGCTGCGTCTTTCGCGTCGGCTTCGATCTGCTTGGCGTCGGCCTTGACCTGCTTGGCCTCGATCTTCTTGGCGCGCTTCATCGCGCGCTCGACCTTCGCCTCCATGTCGGAGACGGCCACGACCACGAGCCCCGCCTGGCCGTTGTCGAGGTGCTCACCGAGGTCTTTGAGATCCTTGCGGCTCATCCCGGCCGCGGCGTGCCCCGCAATGGCGCCCAGCAGCGCGCCGCCGCCCGTCGTGGCAGCGAGGAGGCCGCCCCCGATCGCGGCAGCGGGAAACAGCACGATCACGAGACCGGTCGCGAGGCCGATGCCACCGCCGAGCACACCCCCGACACGAGTGGGCGTCTCGTGCTTCTTGGCGATCTTCACCTTCCCGTCGGCGCGGCGCTCGATCACGGCCGCGTCGTACGCGTCGATCAGGCCTGCTTCCGTGTGGAGCTCCTTGACGGCTTCGTAGTCGGCGAGCGCATCGTCGGCGCTGTCGTAGGCGCCGGCGTACACGAGGAAGGTGTCTGCGGCCATCGGTCCTGCTCCTTCACGAGTCCGAACGTCTCGGGTCAGCGAGAGTGCATCCGTCATCGGACCGCGTCTTACCCGGGCTGTCAATCCCACGCCGCGTGCAGATGCCAGGATGGCAAGCTCTCAGCGTGGCGGCGGCTGCGATCCAGATACGCGACGCGCTCGACGCGGACATGCCCGCGCTGCGCGACCTGTACAACGCGCTCATCCCGACGAGCACGGTCGCCTGGACCGAGTCGTTGCAGACGCTGCGTGAGCGCCGCGCCTGGTTTCGCGAGCAGCAACGTTGCGGTTACCCGGTGCTCGTAGCCGAGGACGACGGCCAGGTGGTGGCGTTCACCGCGTACGCAAGCTTCCGGGGCTCCGGCACGTGGGAGGGCTACGAGCACACCGTCGAGCACACGATCCACGTCCGCGAGGACCTCTGGGGCTGCGGGATCGGGCGCGCCCTGCTCGAGGCGCTCATCGAACGCGCGCGAGCGGCCGGGATGCACGTGATGGTCGCCGCGATCGACGGAGCGAACACCGACTCCATCGCGTTCCACGAGTCGCTCGGCTTCCAGGTCGTCGCGAGGCTGCCCGAGGTCGGCCGGAAGTTCGATCAGTGGCTCGACCTCGTGCTCATGCAGCGCATCATCTGAGCACTGCGCCCTCGCGCAGCGCGCTCTCAGACGTCGCCCGGCAGGTCGACTCCGTCACCCGGCAGCAGGCTCCGCTGGTCGAGGAAGTAGAGCAGCCCGAGCGACGGCACGATGACGATCGCGGCGATCACGAACACCACGAGCACCGCATCGAGCGTCGCCGCCGGTGCAGCCGCCGCGGACACCTTCAGGCTCTTGGGCAGCATGTACGGCCACTGTGCGACGCCCCATGCGATGACGACGGTCGCCACGGCCGTTATGGCCAGCAGACGCGCACCGCGGTGGGCTCCGCGCAGCAGGAGCACGAGCGACGTCAGCCCGCAGATCGTGGAGACGATCACGAACGGCAGCGCGCGCGAGGTGAGACCGTCGAACACGTACCGTGCGTCCGAGCGCAGCACGAAGATTCCCGCGACCGCGACGGCGCCCGCGACCACAGCCGCGACGACGGCTCGCCTTCGGTAGTACTCCGCGAGCGACTGATCGCCCAGGCGCCGCGCGTCCCAGACGAGGTAGACGGCCGCGAGGTACGAACAGACGACGATGGCGAGCACACCGCCGAGGATCGACGTCGGGTTGTTCCAGCTCGACCAGGGATCGCCTGCGTGGCCCCCGGAGGGGACACGGCCCGACGCGATCGCGCCGGCTACGGCCCCGAAGCAGTACGGGACGATGACCGAAGAGATGGCGAACGTGGCGCCCAGCACGCGTTGCTGCGAGGTGTGCACGACGGTCTTGCGGAACGCGAAGCTCGCCCCCCTCAGGACGATGCCGAGCGCAGCCAACGTCAACGGGACGAACAGCGTGGTGGTGATCGAGGAGAACGCGGGCGCGAAGGCCGTCCAGAGGACCACGAGGCAGAAGATCAGCCAAACGTGGTTGGCCTCCCAGACCGGTGCGATCGAATGGTCGATCAACGCGCGCGGCCGCGCACCGCGCTCGGCACCCCCGGCGATCAGGTCCCAGAACCCCGCGCCGAAGTCCGCGCCGCCGAAGAGCGCGTACGCGGTCACCCCGAAGAACAGCACGATCGCGACGGCATCAGCGGTGGTCATCCCACCGTGACCTCCTCCTCGCCGTGCTCGGGCGACGGGCTCGGGCCGTAGGGGACGTCGGACTCGTCGAGCGCGCCGGCCTCCTTCCACCGGCGGCTCATGCGATGGAGCACGAGCACCGTCGTCGCACCGACGACCGCGTAGATCGCCGTGATGACGAGGAAGGTGGCCCACACGCCCTGGTTCGACGTCGCGCCTTGCGACACCTTCATCTGGCCGAAGACGATCCATGGTTGTCGGCCCACCTCGGTGACCACCCAGCCGGCCTCCATGGTGATCACGGCGAGGACTCCGGCCGCCGATGCGATCCAGAGGAAGACCCTCGTCTTCGGGATGTTTCTTCGGAAGAGCCACGTGATGCCGAACCAAAGCGCGAGCAGGAACAGGAAGGTGCCGAGCCCGACCATCACGTCCCAGCCGAGGTGGACGACGTTTACCTGCGCGGTCGTCGGTTCACTCCCCTTCGGAAACGCGTTGAGGCCCTGCACGACGGTGCTCTTGCCGGTGCTCGGATCCGAGAGGATCGACGCGAGCCCCGGGATCTTGATGCCGCCGGTCACCGTGCCGTTCGAATTCAGGTGACCGAGAAGCGTCTCCGGCACGTCGCTCTTCGTCTTCGGGACGAGCTCGATGGCGGCGAACTTGGTCGGCTCGTTGTTGTAGACCCAGCGCGCGAGCGTGTCACCGACGAGCAGCTGGATCGGCGTCACGATCGCGGCGACGGTGAACGGGATCAGGAAACCCAGCCGGTGGTATCGGTCGCGCCGGCCGCGCAGCATTCCCATCGCGTACACCGACGCGATGAGGAATCCGCCGACCAGGTACGCGGCCACGACCATGTGCGCCGACTCGTACGGCATCGCCTTGTTGAAGATGACGGCCATTGGATCGACGCTGACGACCTTGCCCGAGGAGTTGAGCGTGAAGCCCTGCGGCTGGTTCATCCATGAGTTCGCGGCCACGACCGAGACCGCGCCACCGATGCCTGCGATCACGATCGGCACCCCCGTCCAGAAGTGTGCCCAGGGCCGCAGCCGTCGCCAGCCGAAGATGTACACCGCGACGAAGATCGCCTCGGTGAAGAAGAACAGGCCTTCGACCGCGAACGGGATGCCGAACGCGGGGCCCCACCGGCCCATGAACTTCGGCCACAGCAGGCCGAACTCGAAGGTGAGCACCGTGCCCGTCACCGCCCCGACGGCGAAGGTCACGGCCATGAACTTCGACCATCGCTCGGCAAGGACGACCGCATCCTTGTCGTCGTGCTTGACGCCCTTGTAGTTCGCGATGAGCGTCATGAATGCCCACGAGACGCCGAGCGGCACAAGGATGATGTGGAACCCGAGCGTGAACGCCATCTGTGAGCGCGCCCACGGCACGGGGTTGACGGCAAGGAGCGCGGCAGAGGTCATGAGCGTCCACTCGGTGGGGCGCTCGATCGGCGCCACTGGATCGCGGCTGCATCGGGGCGGTCGAGGAGCGCCGCTCCCCGCTTCTTCGAGACGTAGTTCCACGCCCACCCGCGCAGCGCGTTGACGCGCTCCCGGTATCCCGAGAGCAGCGCGACGTGCACGCCGAGCCACGACGCGAACGCGGGCGTCCCGTGCAGCTCGCGCCGCCGCTTGCCCATCTCCGCGATAGCGGCGTTGCGGCCGATCATCGCCATGATCCCCTTGTCGCGATAGCGGAACGGCGTCCGCTCCTTGCCGTCCATGTCGGCGAGGATGTTCTGGGCGGCCCAGCGCCCGGCCTGGAGCGCGACCGACCCGAGCTGCGGGAACGGCTTCCCGTCCGGACCCAGCGTGTTCGCGACGTCGCCGAGGGCGTAGACGCCCGGGAAGCCCGAGACCGTCAGATCCTCCTGCACGTCGACCCGGCCGCCGTGCCCCTGCGGCAGGCCGGCGCCGGACGCGAGACGCGCCGCTTGGATGCCCCCGGCCCACACGACCGTGCGCGTGAGGATCTCACGGCCGTCCGAGAGCGTCACACGATCGGACGCGATGTCTGTCACGCTCACACCGAGATCGAGCGTGACACCCCTACCCTCGAGCACCTTCTGCGCGTAGGTCTGCGCGCGTTCGGAGAACGGCGCGAGGACGGTCTTGCCGGGGTCGACCAGATGGATCTGGACCCGATCGCGGGGAAAGCCAGGGACCCGGTTCGGGATCAGCCGCTCGAAGACGTCGGACACGGCGCCCGCTATCTCTACCCCGGTCGCACCCGCGCCGACGATCACGTAGTTGAGCGCACCCTGCTCGAGCAGCGTCGGATCCCGGTACGCATCCTCGAGCACCCCGAGGAACCTCGAACGGAGACGTTCGGCGTCCGCGAGCGCGTAGAGGGGGAACGCGTGCGTGTCGGCGCCGGGGGTGTCGAAGAAGTTCGGCTCGGCGCCCATCGCGAGCACGAGGTAGTCACCCGAGAACACCGTCCCGTCGTGGCACGTGGCGGTCTTCGCCACCGGATCGATGGCGGTGACGTGACCCAGCTTCACGTCGACGCCACGGTGGCGGCGGAAGAGCCATCGCATCGGCCGCGCGACATCGCTCGGCGGGAGCTGTGCGGTCGCGACCTGGTAGAGGAGCGGCTGAAACTGGTTGTAGTTGTGCTGGTCGATCAGCGTGACCGCGACATCGTGCTCTCCCAGCTTGCGAGCACACGCGGCACCCGCGAAGCCACCACCGACAACGAGGACGGACGTGCCCGCCCGCGAGCTCTCGCTCACAGGTCAGAGCCCAGGGCTGCTGTGCATGATGCCGCCGTCCGCGAACACCGTCGTAGCCGTCACGTAGCTCGAGCCGTCGCCGGCCAGGAACGCGACGACGCGTGCGATCTCGCCCGGATCCGCCATGCGGCCGAGCGGGATCGCGGCGTCCAGCACCTTCATCTTGGACGGGTCCGCCATCGTCGACGCGTTGATCGGGGTCGAGACCGCGCCCGGCCCGACACCGACCACTGTGATGCCGTGCGGGCCGAGCTCGACACCGGCCGTGCGCGTCAGCATGCGCACACCGCCTTTCGACAAGCAGTACGGCGTGTTGCCGGGCATCGGCCAGTCCTCGTGCACCGACGTGATGTTGATGATCCGGCCGCCGCCCCCCTGCGCGATCATCTGCTTCGCCGCGAGCTGCGTGCCGAAGAAGGCGCTCTTCAGGTTGATCGCCAGGACCTTCTCGTAGTCCGCCTCGCTCGTGTCGAGTACGGACGTGCGGGTCTCGACGCCGGCGTTGTTCACCATCACGTCGAGGTGGCCGAACGAGCTCACCGCAGCGTCGACGAGCTTCTGGAGGTCCTCGACCTTGCTGACGTCGGCCTCGACGCCCGCGGCCTTGCCCCCGAGCCTCGCAATCTGCTGCTCGAGATCCTCGGTGGCCTGCGGATCGGCGATGTAGTCGATCACGACGTTGGCGCCCTCGTCGGCCAACGCGAGGGTGATCGACTTACCGATCCCGGTGTTACCGCCGGTGACGATCGCGACCTTGCCGTCGAGTGTCATCCGAATCTCCTCGCATCACCGGGGGGTCGCTCAGCGAGTGATGATCCTCCCAATACGGGCGAAACGTTGTCAATGGGAGGGAGGGCGATCAGGCGCCGAGCGAGCGCCTCGCGGCTCGAACCAGGCGCTGTTGCTCCGACTTCGTGGTCGTGCGCGAGCGGACGAACTCGCCGTCCACCTTGAGGTCCGCGAAGAGGCCCGCCGGGTCCGCGTGGAAGTGGAGGAACGCGACCGAGCCCCGGTAGAAGGTCCCGGTCGATCGCTCGGTGAGGCCCGGGAGCGATCGCAACGACTCCAGCATGCTCTCATAGCCTGCGAGATCGTCGGGTTGTGCGTGCCGCACCGCTACCCCGCTTGTCGCCTGACCGCCTCGGCGGCTTCTGCCGCGGCGGCAGGATCGAGGTACTCGCGCGCTACCACCTGCATGCGCGCGTCGAGCTCGTAGACGAGCGGCTGACCCGTCGGGATGTTGAGCTCGACGACCTCGTCGTCGGACAAGCCGTCGAGATGCTTCACCAGCGCGCGCAGGGAGTTCCCGTGTGCCGCCACGAGCGTGGCGCGACCGGCCTCGAGATCCGGAACGATCCCGTCGAACCAGTACGGGAGCATCCGCTCGACCACGTCGGCGAGGCACTCCGACCTCGGCACGAGCTCTGGCGGGAGATCCGCATAGCGGGGATCGGCCGAGGCATCCCATTCGAGCGGCGGCGGCGGAGTGTTGTAGCCGCGCCGCCAGGCCATCAGCTGCGCGTCGCCGAACTCCTTCTTGATCTCGCTCTTGTTCTTGCCCTGCAGCGCTCCGTAGTGCCGCTCGTTCAGGCGCCACGACCGGCGCACCGGGATCCACGAGCGGTCGCACGCGCGCAACGCGATCTCGGCGGTGCGGATCGCGCGCTTCTGCACCGAGGTGTGGGCGAGATCGGGCAGCAGGTCGTGCTCCAACATGAGCTCCCCACCACGCAGTGCTTCGGCCTCGCCGAGCGGCGTGAGGTCGACGTCCACCCAGCCCGTGAAGAGGTTCTCCTCGTTCCAGGTGCTCTGCCCGTGGCGGAGCAGGATCAGTGTCGGCACGAGCTCGAGGCTACGCGAGGTCCGTCGTGCGCACACCGAACAATGCGCGTGCCCTCGTGGCGAATTCCTCCATCGCCGCCGGGTCCGGCCGCTCGCCACGGTCGAACAGCGCCGCCTGCTGGCGCGGCCCGCTCCCGAGCTCGTCGAGCAGCTCGCGCGTCACCGGCTGGACGACATAGTGGATGTGGACCGGATCGCTGCCGTTGTGCGACCAGAGGCACGTGTACACCTGCTCCGCCGTGGGTGATGCCAGCTCGTCCACCACACGCGCCGTGTCGCGTAGCAGCGGGCCCAGCTCGGCGGCCTCGGCGTCGGTCAGGTCGCGCACGTGCAGAACGTGTCGAGTCGGCTTGACGAGCAAGGTGCCGACAGGCAGAGGCCCGACGCAGTGCTCGACTACCCAGTGCTCGGTGCGGGCGATCGATCCGCCCGGCAGGGTCGCGCGACCCGCGATCAGGTCGCACGCCATGCAACCGGTCATGACTGCGAGCTAGGCGGGAAGTCCGACGGTCTTCGTCTCCAGATATTCCTCGAAGCCCTGGATCCCGTGCTCGCGTCCGAGCCCGCTCTGCCGGTAGCCGCCGAACGGCGAATCCGGACCGAACCACTGGCCGCCATTCACGGCAACCGTGCCGGTGCGCAGACGCTTCGCGATGTTGAACGCACGGTCGAGGTCCTTACCGTTGACGGCGCCCGACAACCCGTACTTGGAGTTGTTCGCGATCCGCACCGCGTCGTCGTCGTCCTCGTACGGGATCACGGACAGCACCGGCCCGAAGATCTCCTCCTGCGCGATGGTGGAGTCCGGGTCGACGTCGACGAACAAGGTGGGCTCGACGTAGAAGCCCTTCTCGAGGTGCTCCGGCCGCTTGCCGCCGACGACCAGCCGCGCGCCTTCCGCCTTGCCCTTCTCGATGTACCCGAGGACGCGCTCGCGCTGACGCGCGTTGATGAGCGGGCCCTGCATGTTCGCCGCGTCGGTCGGGTCACCGTACGACCACGACTTGAACGCCTGCTCGAGGAGCTCGACACCTTCGTCGTAGCGCGAGCGCGGCAGGAGCATCCTCGTGGTGATCGCGCAGCCCTGTCCGCCGTGCATGCAGACCATCGGCCCCGACGCCATCTGAGCGTCGAGGTCCGCGTCGTCGAGGATGATGTTGGCGGACTTGCCGCCGAGCTCGAGGAACACGCGCTTGAGGTTCTCCGCGCCCACGCTCATGATCCGCTTGCCGACGGCCGTCGAGCCCGTGAACGAGACCATGTCGACGTCGGGTGAGCTCGTAAGCACCTCTCCCACGGTCGCCGCGTCGCTCGACGTCACGATGTTGAACACACCGGGAGGGATGTCGGTGTAGTTCTTCACCATCTTGCCGATGTGCGTCGCGCTCCACGGGGTGTCGGGCGCCGGCTTCAACACCACGGAGTTCCCGGCGGCGAGCGCAGGAACGATCTTCGACAGGTTCAGCATGAACGGGAAGTTCCAGGGCGTGATGCAACCGACCACACCCATGGGCTCGCGGAGCACCTTGCGCGCACTCGTCATGCCGAAGAACTCGTGCACCGGCAGGTCGGTCTCCCAGTCGATGCGGTCGATGCAGTCGATGTCCCACGCCATGTCGTCGATGCAGGAGTCCTGCTGGATGGCGTAGGTCAAGCCGATCGGAGCACCCACCTCGGCGACGATCTGCGGCCGGAGCGTCTCGCGCTCCTTCTCGAGCGCTTCCTGCAGCTGGCGGAGGCACTGGCGGCGGAACGCCTGGTCCTCGGACCAGTCGGTCTCGTCGAACGCCCTGCGTGCGGCGGTGATGGCGCGCTCCATGTCGGCCGCGCCGGCGTCGGCGACGTCACCGATGGGCTCTTCGGTGGCCGGGTTGATGTTGGCGTAGGTCTTGCCGTCGGCGGCGTCGGCGAGCTTGCCGTCGATGAACATGCGTCCCTCGCCCGAGACACCATCCGTCATGGTTCCGTCCCCCTCAGCACTTCCGACGTATCGGCGCCGAGGCTACCTGTTCTTGAAATGCGCCGACACAAGGGTGCGCGGGGCTCACAGAGCGCAGCAGTACCGTCGTGCAGTGCGCATTGCCGCCGTCGACCTCGGGTCCAACTCCTTCCACTTGTTGGTCGCCGAGGTTCGTCCGGACGGCGCGTTCGAGTCTCTCATCCGCGAGAAGGAGATGCTCCGGCTCGGCGACGTGGTGTCGCGCGAAGGCGAGATCACACCCGAAGCCGCGGACGCTGCAGTACGGACGATGCGGCGGTTCCGAAAGCTCGCGGAAGCAGCAGGCGCGGTCGAGATGCTCGCCCGTGCAACGAGCGCGTTGCGCAGCGCGCAGAACGGGGACGAGGTCCTCGATCGCATCGCGTCGGAGGCGGGCGTCGAGGTCGACGTCATCGACGGCATCGACGAGGCCCGGCTCATCTTCCTCGCCATCCGCGCGGGCGTCATGATCGACCCCGGCCCCGCGCTCTGCCTCGATGTCGGCGGCGGGAGCGTCGAGCTCATGGTCGGCGACGCGAGCGGGATGCTCTGGGCTGCGAGCGAGCGCATCGGCGTGGCCCGAATGAGCGCGCAGTACGTCACGTCGGATCCCATCTCGAAAGGTGACCTGCGGCGCCTGCGCGACCGCTACGTCGACGTGCTCGGGCCGCACGCGGTCACTGTGGCGCGTTTCGAGCCGAAGATGGCCATCGGGAGCAGCGGCACCCTCGAGGACCTCGCGCACATGGTGGCCGAACGGCGAGACGAGGTCGTGCCCCGATCCCTGAACCAGCTCACCGTCTCGCGCCCCGAGTTCCTCGCATTGCACGAGGAGCTCGTTGCCTCGACGTCGGCGGAGCGCCGCAAGATGAAAGGGCTGGATGCGAAGCGCGTCGATCTCATCGTCGCCGGCTCGGTGCTGTTGTCCGTCGCGATGGGCCTCTTCGACGTAGAGGAGCTCACCATCAGCGAGTGGGCGCTGCGCGAGGGCATCGTGCTCGACGCGATCGGACGGCACGAGCCCGGCGACTGGTCGGATGATCCACGCGCCATCCGGCGCTCCTCCGTGATGGAGCTCGCTCGGCGCTGCTCGTGGCCCGAGCAGCACTCCCGGCACGTCGCGACGCTGGCACTCCAGCTGTTCGACCTCACCTGCGAGATCCACGGGCTGAGCGACGAGGATCGTGAGCTCCTCGAGTACGCGGCGTTGCTGCACGACATCGGAGAGCACGTTGCGCACGAGGACCACGACAAGCACGCTGCCTATCTCGTCTCGCACGGGAACCTCCGGGGCTTCCCTCCCGACGAGGTGACGCTGCTCGCCGCGCTCGTGCGCTGGCACCGCCGTGGCGACCCCAAGCCGAGCGACGAGCTGGTCGGGGAGCTCGACGCGGACGCGCGCGACCGCGTCCGGAAGCTGGTGGCGCTCCTTCGCATCGCCGACGGTCTGGACCGCAGCCGGAAGCAGGTGGTGTCGGAGATCGCGGCTCGGGTCAGCCCGTCAATGGTGCTGCTCCGGCTGGCAGCCCGGTCCGACCCCGAGCTCGAGCTCTGGGGAGCACGCCGAAAGCGTCAGCTGTTCGAACGCGTCTTCGACCGCGAGCTCGAGGTCACGGCACACCCCAGCGGGGCGGGGTTGCACAACGTCTAATCGGCGACGGTGATGGAGATGATGCGCGCCGTCGTCTCCACGAGCTCGGCGCGCGTCACGCCGAACGGCTCGAGGTCGGCATGGAACGCGGCCATGCGCTCCATCATCGCAACAAGGGCGGCGGCGGCCGCGTAAGGCGTGACTCCCTCCCGGTGGCTCGCTGCCAACTTGTCGCGGAGACCTTCCGTGAGCGGCCGCAGCGAGGCGTTGCGCACGTCCCGGAAACGACGATCGCCTTCCTGCGCGGCGAGGTTGCGCGTGCGCAGAACAGCTCGGTGCTGATCCCAATACGCGATGAAGCCGTCGACGAGCTTGCGCGCGCTCGCCAGCCCGTCCCCGTCCGTCCAGGGCCGCTCGATGATCTCGCCGAGCGGCGCCATCTGCTCGCCGACCGCCTCGGCCAGGGCGAGCACAGCCTCCTGCACGTCCCGGAAGTACTGGTAGAAGGTCGCCGGCGACGTCCCGACCTCGCGCGCGATGTCGACGACTCGAAGGTCGCGCAGGCCGTTGCTCTCCAACAGCTTCCCGGTCGCGTCGATAAGACGGCGACGGGTCTCGGCACCGCGCTTGCCGAGCGGCCGCCCATCGGTCGCGAGGTCGGACCGGTCCCTGCTCACGGCGGGTCAGGATACCTGCGCCGCGTGTCCTCGCCTTTGGCTGTCCTACAGCGTGTCGCCGCGGGAGAGCAGGGTGCCCGGTGCCGGGGTCATCAGCTCTTCACGCCAGCCCGTCAGGTAGTCGCGCGCGCGCCGGCGCCACGCCACGATGCGTTCGTCGCCGTCGTCGATGGCACGACCGAGCGATTCCTGGCCGGCGGGATCGCCCGCCCAGACGGTGACCACCTCGGTGTCGGCCATGAGCACCTCGTAGAGACCGACGAGCCGGTGCCCGTGCTCGGACATCACCGGCACCCACTCCTCACGCACCGCCGCGAGGTAGTCGAGCGCGGCGCCGGGGCGGCACCGGGAGAGCTCGTGCACGAGCACCGAGCCCGTGACGCCGTCGCGGCGCAACGATTCGATGGTCGGGCAGCCGGGCGCAGCGCCCAGCAGCCGGTCGAATCCGCCGCTGCGCACCTCCAGGGCCATCTTCCACCATTCGTTCAGCGCCGGGTTGCGCGTGCGCTGCAGGTTCGTGCGCTCCATGAGGCGACGCCAACCTGCCCGCCCGTCGACGCACTCCCAGAGGTTCACGACCTGCGGCCACCGGCCGGTCGAGCCCATGACGTAGAAGGTGCCGAGCAGCTCGAGACCGCGATCCGCGGCAGATGCCGGGTCGAAGCGCGCGGTGTGCTCCATGTACTGCATCGCACCTTCGCCGACGATGTCGACGTACTCGTGCAGGTACAGCGCGCGATCGGCCATCTCGCGGGGCGCTAGAGCGGTACGAAGTCGACGAACGAGACCCGGTCGTTCGCGCGGCGGAACTCGGCGCGCACACGTGCTCCGATGCGCGCTTCCTCGGGGCTCACACCGGGAAGCTGCGCGATCATGCGCGTGCCCGGCTCATCGAGGTCCACCAACGCGACGACGAACGGCACCTGCTCGTTGAACGGCGGGAGCCCGTTCTGGCGGATCACCGTGAACGAGTAGACGGTGCCGAGCCCGGACGCCGTGATCCACTCCAACGCGTCCGCACCGCAGTGCGGACAGCACACCCGCGGATAGTGGTGGTGCATCCCGCACGCCCGGCAGTGCTGGATACGCAGCTCGCCGCGTGTGGTGCCTGCGAAGAACTCCTCCGCTTCCGGCGTGATGCGCGGGATCAGGTACTTCGGAACCTCCGCCTGCTGGACGTCACTCACGTCACACTTCCCGCTCTCGGCGCTGCGCGCCGGGCCGCTCGGGCCACGCTCGCTGCTCGGCGGGATACCCGCCTCGCCCACGCTCGCTCATGCCGCCTCGGTTCCGAGGACGACGGTGGCCATGGTCGAGAGCCAGCCACCGCTGCCGTGCGCGACCGCGATCTCCGCACCCTGCACCTGGCTGTCGCCGGCCTCGCCACGAAGCTGCCGCGTCGCCTCGCACAACAGAAACAAGCCGCGCATGCCCGGGTGGGTCGCGGACAAGCCGCCTCCGTCGGTGTTCGTCGGCAGCGCGCCGTCGAGGCGCAACGCGCCCGAGGCCGCGAACGGCCCGCCCTCCCCCTTCGCCGCGAATCCGAGGTCCTCGAGGCACACGAGCACGGTGTAGGTGAACGAGTCGTACATCGCGAACATGTCGACGTCGCTCGGCGCGATCCCCGCCTCCGCGAACGCCTTCGGGCCGGTCACCGCACCGGCGCTGACAGTCAGGTCGGCCATGCCCTGGATCGAGTGATGCGTCATGCCTCCGGCAGCGCCCCGTACGTAGACGAGCCTGTGCCCGAGATCACGCGCACGCTCCTCGGTGGTGAGGATGAGACAGCAGCCGCCGTCGGACACGACGCAGCAATCGAGCTTGTGCAGCGGATCGGCGACGAGCTTCGACTCCAGCACGTCGTCCACGGTGATCGGATCGCGGTACATCGCCGCGGGGTTCCGTGCCGCGTGCTCCCGCGTCTGGACCGAGATCGACGCGAGCTGCTCCGCCGTCGTCCCGTACTGGTACATGTGGCGCTGTGCCGCCATGGCGTACGCGCCCACGAGCGTCAGCCCCGTCGGCAGCTCGTAGCTCATCGCGTGAGGAGGGGCCATCCCGCCTCCTCCGGTGCGACCGGTGCCGAGCGACCGTCCCGCGACCGACAGCTCGTTGTTGCCGTAGACGATGGCGATCGTGTCCACGTCGCCGGCTTGGATCGCCCGGTAGGCGTGCAGCGCGTGGAACTCGAAGCTCGATCCGCCACAGCTCGTCGAGTCGAGCCAGTGCGGTGTCAGCCCGAGGTACTCGGCGAGCTGCACCTCGTGCATGCCGCCGTACCCGGCCGACGCCAGCCCCTCGATGTCGTCCTTGTCCATCCCTGCGTCGTCGAGCGCGCGCCGGAAGGCCTGTGCCTGCAACATCAATGGAGTCATGTCGGGCGTCTTCGGACCGTCGCTGAGCGCGATCCCTGCGACGCACACCCGTCGTTCCACGGCCCGGCACCCTAGCCTCAACGCCATGCAGACCCTCGGGGACCTGCTCCGCGGTGATGCACCCGAGCTCGCGAAGTGCTTCGACGCGGTTCCGATCCCGCCCGCGTTCCGTCTCGCGTTCGTGGGTCCGACACCGGAGACGACGGAATACGTCCGCTACGCGCGCCTCGAGGCTCCCGGCGAGCGGATCGCGATCCTCGCCGGGCCGCACGTCGTGCAACACGTCGACGGGTTACATGCGTTCGCCGAGCACGTTGGCGCACCGGTCGCCAACACGTGGGGCGCGAAAGGCATCTACCAGTGGGACGATCCGCACCACATGGGGACGTGCGGTCTCCAGGCACGCGATTTCGAGCTGCTCGGCCTCGGCACCTTCGATCTCGTCGTCACAACTGGCCTCGATCCGCTCGAGACGCCCACGGGCGAGGCGCTCCGGGAGATCCTCGACGTCGAGACGCTGGACGTCGAGCCGAAGTTCCTCGGCACGCTCTCCGACTACGCGCGGAGCCGGTCGTTTCCCATCACCGCGAACGCCCTCTATGAAGCCCTCGCATCTGTCGCGCAGCCGGGGTACGTCGACGACCGCACACCGCGGCATCCGGCACGAGCCGTGATGGATCTCAAGCAGTCGCTCGAGCCCGACGCGGTCGTGACGGTGCAGCCGGGCCCAGCCGGGCTCTGGGTCGCGCGGACGTTCCCCACCGACCGGCCATCCACGGTCTTCGTCCCACCGACGGCAACCGAGGGCATCGCGGCCGCGCTCGCGCTCGTTGCCGCGCGCGCGGGCCGTCCCGCGACTTGCGTGGTCGATCACGTCGACGACATCACCGAGGCATTCGTCGCGCGGGCGCGCGCACACGGGTGGCCGATGTGGCTCGACGATTGGGGGGACAGCGTGGACTTCGCCCTGACGCGCGAGCTGGTGGACGCGGCCGGGCCCGTCGTAGCGTGGTCGTCGTGACGACAGCCGGTCAGCCAGCCCGCGGGTGTCCACATCGACGAGGAAAGGTGCTCCCTCGGCGGGTCCGATAGGCTGACATCAGCGTCAGGAAACGCGAGAAGCCAGCGACGACCGGGGGTACGCCATGCAGATCGACGACATGATCATCGTGAGCGTCGACGACCACGTGGTCGAGCCGCCGGACATGTTCGACCAGCACCTTCCCGACAAGTACAAGGACGTGGCGCCAAAGCTCGAGCGCCAGGACGACGGCACCGACGTGTGGTCGTTCCAGGGTTTCAAGGTCCCGAACATCGGCCTGAACGCCGTTGCCGGCCGGCCGAAGGAGGAGTACGGGATCGACCCGACGTCCTTCGACGAGATCCGCGACGGCTGCTTCGACGTCGAGAAGCGCGTCCTCGACATGGACGCCAACGGCGTGCTCGGCTCGCTCAACTTCCCGAGCCTGCCCGGCTTCGCGGGCCGGCTGTTCGGCGCGCTCGAGGACAAGGGCACCGCCAAGGTCCTCGGGCAGGCGTACAACGACTGGCACATCGACGAGTGGTGCGGATACGCGCCCGAGCGCTTCATCCCCCTCGCCGTGCCGCTGATCTGGGACGTGCAGGCGCTGGCCGACGAGGTCCATCGCGTCGCCAAGAAGGGCTGCCACGCGATCACCTTCCCGGAGAACCCCGAGCCGCTCGGCTATCCC
This sequence comes from Acidimicrobiia bacterium, assembly GCA_036557185.1. GTDB lineage: Bacteria > Actinomycetota > Acidimicrobiia > IMCC26256 > JAENVU01 > DATBHZ01. The sequence continues at coordinate 17,827 of DATBHZ010000061.1, forward strand.
AGCCTGCACTCCGACTTCTGGGACCCGTTCTGGCAGGCGTGCTCCGACGAGGGAACCATCGTCTGCATGCACATCGGCTCGTCCGGCAAGCTCGTCATGACGGCCGCCGACGCGCCGATCGACGTGATGATCGTGCTGCAGCCGATGAACATCGTCCAGTGCGCGTCCGACCTCATCCACTCCCCTGTCTTCCGGAAGTTCCCGGACCTGACCGTCGCGCTCTCGGAGGGCGGGATCGGCTGGATCCCGTACTTCCTCGAGCGCCTCGACCACTCGTACCGCACGCACAAGGCGTGGACCGGCGCGGACTTCGGTTCCAAGATGCCGAGCGAGGTGTTCATGGAGCACGTCGTCCTGTGCTTCATCACCGACCCGGTCGGCGTGCAGCTGGCACGGCGCATCGGAGTGGACCGCATCACGGTGGAGATCGACTACCCGCACTCCGACACGACATGGCCGCGCGCACCGGAGAGGCTCATGGAGGAGTTCGCCGGCAGCGACCTCACCGACGGCGAGATCGACAAGATCACGCACGAGAACGCCATGCGGTTCTTCCAGTACGACCCGTTCTCGATCAGGCCGCGCGAGCGCTGCACCGTCGGCGCTCTGCGGGGCGAAGCGGTCGGGTGGGACGTCGAGCCGCGGGCGACGGCGACGCGGCCCAAGGAAGAGCGCGACGGGCCCGTGAAGATCGTCGATCTCGCGGGCAAGGCCACCGCGTAGCTTCGCGGAGCGCGTGACCCAACCCGACGCGCCACCACCGCTGCCGAAGCGGCCACCGCGCCCTCTGGTGGTGCACTACGGCATCGACAGCGCGGCCGTCTTCATCCTGCTGTTGCTGTTCGCGCTCACCTTCACGTGGTCGATCCTCGTGATCGCCGTCATCGCGCTGGCCGCAGGTCTCGTGCTGGCGCCCTGGACGCGCCGCCGTGAGATCGAGGCGCTCGCGAAGCGGCCGGATCCGCCGCCGAGCCCGCCGCCGGGTCCGTGAGCCGCACCGACGACCCCGAACGGACCAATCGCGAATTCTGGGACGCCGACGCCGACGCGTACCAGGCCGCCCACAGCAAACAGCTCGACGACGGCGTGATGGCCTGGGGTGTCTGGCAGGTCCCGGAGAGCGAGCTGCACGTCCTCGGCGACGTCGCCGGCAAGGACGTGCTCGAGCTCGGCTGCGGCGCCGCGCAATGGTCGACGCAGCTCGCCGCTGCCGGTGCCCGCCCTGTCGGGCTCGACCAATCGCGCGGCCAGCTCCGGCAAGCGCAACGGCGCGGCTCCCGGGTGCCTCTGGTCGCGGCGAGCGCGCTCCACGCCCCGTTCCGCGATGCGTCGTTCGACCTGGTGTTCTGCGACCACGGGGCCATGAGCTTCTGCGATCCGGCGATGACAGTGCCGGAGGTGCACCGCCTCCTCCGCCCCGGCGGGCTGCTCGCCTTCAGCTCGTCCACGCTCCTCCGGATGCTGTGCTTTCGCACCGACGACCCCGACGCGCCGATCACGCGGAAGCTCCAGCAGCCCCAGTTCGGCGCTCGCATGTTCGATTGGGGCGACGGCACGATCGACTACCAGATCCCGCACTTCGAGTGGATCCGCCTCTTCCGTGACTGCGGCTTCGAGATCGAGGACCTGCTCGAGGTGCGCGCTCCGAAGGGCGCGACCAGCACGTTCTCCGACTACGTGGACTACAAGTGGGCGCGGCGCTGGCCGGCCGAGGAGATCTGGAAGGTGCGCAAGCGCTGAGGCGTCAGTGCTGAGCGGTCAGCGCTTCGCGAACGTGAAGCCGGCCGCCTCGCGGTCCCACGTTCCGGACGTGACCCCGTCCTCTCGGAGCTCGTACTTCAGCACCCGGCCGACAGGATTGCGCGGCAGGTCGTCGCGGAACTCGACGTAGCGCGGCAGCGCGAAATACGGCACCCGGTCGACAGCCCACCGCAGGAGCTCCTCCTCGCTGAGCTGGGTGCCGTCGATCAGCACGGCAGTCACCTTCACGTCGTCCTCGCCCTGCTCGCTCGGCACCGCGTGCACCGCGACGTCCTTCAGCGCCTCGTGCGCGATGAAGACGCGTTCGAGCTCGAAGCTGGAGATGTTCTCGCCCCGGCGCCGCAGGTAGTCCTTCTTGCGGTCGACGAAGTAGATGAAGCCGTCGTCGTCGAGCTTCGCGAGGTCGCCGGTGTGGAACCAGAGGTTGCGGATCGCGTCGATCGTCGCGTCGGGACGGCGCCAGTACCCGGCGAACATCAGGTTCGGGCCCGTCGGGCGGCACACGATCTCACCGACCTCCCCGACGCGCACCTCGTTGTCGTCGTCGTCGAAGAGGCGCACCTCGAACTCGTGGTCGTTGGGCTTGCCGGCCGCGCCGGGTTTGTTGATCTCGCCCGCGGGCAGTAGCGAGAGCAACGAGGCCTCGGTGAGGCCGTAGCCCCCGCTGAACGTCTCGCAGCCGAATCGCTCGCGCCAGATCCGGTCCGTGTCGGGCGGCATCGGGGCCGCGGCACACAGGCGGAGCTTGTGACCGGCCTGGTCGGGGTGATCCTCGGCGTTCGCGATCAGGATGGCGAGGGAGCCGAGCATCGAGAGCATCGTCGCCCCTGTGCGCTGCACCTCGGGCCAGAACTTGCTCACCGAGAATCGACGCGCGATCGACGCGCGGCCGCCCGTCACGAGCGATCCCACCACACACACCGAGATCGCGTTGAAGTGGAACAGCGGGAGCGGCGTGAGCACGACGTCGTCCGGCCGGCGTTGCCACGCGCGGGCGATCTGCTCGGCGAGCGCCACGATGTAGTGGTGCGGGAGCATGCAGCCCTTCGATGGGCCGGTCGTCCCCGCCGTGTAGATGAAGCACGCGAGATCGGACGGCTTGACGCCGGGGTCCTCGACGGGATCCGGCTGCTCGCCGTCCAGTGACGACTGCCAGTCGCGCACCTCGAACTGCGCGATCGCGGCGTCGGCCTCGCCCGCCACGATCACCGACGAGAGCTCCGGAAGGTTGTCGTGCTGGATGTCCACGACCCGCGACGCGAAGTCACCCTGGACGACGAGGACGCGGGCGCCCGAGTCTGCGACCACGTGCCGCAGGAACTCGCCCTTGTACGCGGTGTTGATCGGCACCTGGATCGCGCCGAGCTTGAGTGCTCCGAAGAAGCTGACGACCTGCTCCGGCCCGTTCTCGAGCAAGGTGGCCACTCGATCGCCGCGCCGCACCCCGAGCCCGGAGAACACCCGAGCCAGCCGGTTGGCGGCGGCGTCCATCGCGCGCGCGCTGTACTCAACGCCTTCGAAGTCCAAGTACGGCCCGTCCGGGTCGGTCGCGACCCTCGACGCGAGCGCCGCGAGCACGGTGGTCTGCTCGCTTCCAGCCATCGAACCTGACACTAGCGTCAGGCGCGAGCCCCAGTGATGCGGACGCTCAACGATGCGGCAGGCGTTGGGCGACGGCATCGGCGTGCGCGTCGACCGTGCCGAACAACGTCGCCAGCACCCATGCGCGCTTCAGGTAGAGGTGCACGTCGACCTCCCACGTGAAGCCCATGCCTCCGTAGACCTGGGTGGCCGAGCGGCCGTTCGCGATCGCGGCTTCGCCCGCCAGCAGCTTCGCCGCGCTCAGCGCGCGCCCGGCATCTCCCGCGCTCGGGTCGTCGAGCACGCACGCGGCCGCGTACGTGGCCGCCCGCGCGACCTCGAGTCGCACGGCCATGTCCGCGCAGAGGTGCTTGACGGCCTGGAAGGAGCCGATCGGCCGGTCGAACTGCCGGCGCTCCTTCGCGTACTCGACGGCGAGACCGGTCAGGGCGTCGGCCATCCCGACGCAATACGCAGCGGTGAGCAATGCGCCGCGGCCGCGCAACGCCACGGCGTCGGCAACGTCCCCGACGCGCTCGCCCTCCGGAAGACGGTCGAGCCGCGTGACCGGTGTGAGCGGGTCGAGCGGCCAGTCGACGGGCTCGCCTCCCAGCGTGGCGGGGTCGAGCCGATCGATGCCCCGGTCGCTCACGACCAGCAACGCATCGAGCACGCTCAGGTGCTCCACGACGGCGCCCGGCTCGTTGCGCGCCTCGACACCGCCCGTGATCGCGTCCGTGCCGAAGGTCCAGACGAGCGGCCCGGGCACGAGCGCACGTCCGAGCTCCTCGTAGACGACTGCGGCGTCCGCCCAACCGAATCCGTCGCCGCGCAGCGAGAACACACCCGCCGCGGTCAGCTCGTCGAACATGCCCCGGTCGAAGCCCTCGCGGACCCGGCTCATCGGGAACTTGCCGTCGAGCAGGCTGCGGATGCCGTCGCGCAGCGCGACCTGGTCCTCGGTCAGGTCGAAGTTCACCGCGGCTCCTTGGGAAGACCGAGCACGCGCTCTCCGAGGATGTTGCGCTGGATCTGCGAGGTCCCGGCGGCGATCGTCAGGGCGAGCGTGCGGAGGCGCTCCTCCACGAACGTGCCGGTGCCGTCGACGGCCAGCGCGTCGCGGTCGAGGACGCGCAGCGAGAGCTCTCCGAGCTTCTGGCGCGCCTCCGAGTACGCGAGCTTGATCATGAACTGGCCGCGGCCCTGGGTACCACGGGCGCTCTGGGTCACGCTGCGCTTCGTGAGCGCCCAGATGCCGTCGAGCTCCGCCGCGATGTGCCCGAGCTCGCGCCGGTGCGACGGGTCACGGACGAGCGGTGCGAGGTCGTCGACGAGACGCATCGCGTCCACGAGCTCGCTCACGAACGCGGTGCCTCGCTCGAAACTCAGCGTCACGTTCGTGACGCGCCACCCGTCGTTCTCGTCACCGACGCGACACTCGGCGGGCACGCGGACCTCGTCGAGGAACAGCTCGCAGAACTCGGACGAGCCGAGCACGGTCTTGAGCGGACGAACCTCGATGCCGGGCAGGTCCATCGGGAGCATCAGCCACGTGATGCCCTTGTGCTTCGGAGCCTCGGGGTCGGTGCGCACGAGCAGCTCGCCGAAGTCGCCGACGTGACCGAACGAGCACCATGTCTTCTGGCCGGAGACCACGTAATCCGCGCCGTCGCGCACCGCGCTCGTGCGCAGCGAGGCGAGGTCCGAGCCCGCCCCCGGCTCCGAAAAGCCCTGACACCAGACCTCTTCGCCGCGCAGGATCTTCGGAAGGTGCTCGCGCTTCTGTGCGTCGGTCCCCTCGGCGATGATCGTCGGTCCGGCGTGCAGCAGGCCCACGAAGTTCACGCCCACGTAGGGCGCGCGGGCACGGGTGGTCTCCTCGAGGAAGATGAGCTGCTGGCCCGGCGGTGCGTCCCGCCCGCCGTACTCCCTCGGCCAGTTGAGGCCGGCGAAGCCGGCGTCGAACAGCCGTCGTTGCCAGTCCGTGTCCCACGTGCGGCGCGCCTCCCACGCGTCGCGCGCGGGCTGTGGGTCGAGCGACGGCAGCTCCTTGTCCAGCCAGACGCGCAGCTCCTCGCGGAATGCCTCGTCCTCTTCGGAATACCGCAGGTCCATGGCGCACGGAGTCTACGGCTCGCCCTGACAGCTCCCCGGACTCGCGCACGTTCGCTCGCGACCGTGTGACGAGGATGCGTCAGAATCTGACCAAGCTCCGCCGCCCACCGCTCCGCAGCTCCAAGGAGGCCCGATGCTCACCAACGGCTTCAACCACGTCGCCACCCTCACGAACGACAGCGAGCGGCTCCAACGTTTCTACGAGGAGGTGTTCGACGCGACGGTCGTGCGCGACGGGCCCGAGGAGGCCGGCGACTCGCCCGTCAGGCTCACCACGATCATGATCGGACCCTCGAACGCGTTCAACGTCTTCGAGATCGACGGCAACACGGAGGCGGAGCGCCAGACACCGATGTTCGGACGCGGGCGCATCGACCATCTCGCGCTCCAGGCGGCGAACCTCGACGCGTTCGAGACGATCCGCGACCGGCTGATCGCTCGCGGCGCCGCGGACGAGTTCGTGACCGACTTCGGGGAGATCCTCTCCGTCTTCTTTCGCGACCCGGACGGGCTCGAGTGCGAGGTGTGCGTCGCGAATCCCGACGCTCAACCGGGCGTATCGCACCCACCCGGCACGCCGGCTGCGCGCTACGTGAAGTCGGCTTGATCGCCACCAGTCCGCTCGCCCGACCGAGAGCTGCTCCATGACGAACCGCTCGACCTCCTTGCGCCCGGTCGTCGCTTCGTTCATCGTCTTCGGGAGCTTCTGGGGCGCGTGGGCGGTCGCGACCGTCGACGTCAAGGACACCTTCCATCTCTCCGACGGCGGGCTCGGCGTGCTGCTCGCCGTCGGCGTGTCCGCGGCCGCGGGGCTCAACGCGCTCGGCGGCGTGCTCAGCGACCGCTGGGGAACGTCGAAGGCGCTGGCACGCGCACTCCTCGTCTGGGGCGCGCTGCTGGCCTGCCAGGCGTTCTCGCCCGTCCTTGCGGTCTTCGCTGTCGCGTTCGTGCTCGCGACCGGAGCGGGTGGTCTCGTCGACGTCGTCATGAACGTGGTCTCCGCAGCGGCGTATGCAGCCGAGCCCGGCAAGCTCGTCCGCTTCCACGGGCTCTTCAATCTCGGTGCGCTGCTCGGTGCGCTGCTGACCGGAGCAGTGCTCGAGGCCGGTGTCTCGTGGCGCGCTGCATGGGTGACGATGGCGTGCTGCGCGATCGTCATCGGAGTCGTCACCCTGGGTTCTCGTCTCCCGCGCGCCGCTCCGACCGGATACCAGTCCCTGCTGCGCGCACTCGGGTCGCTCCGGCACGAAGGGCTCGCGTTGCTCGCCACGGTGTTCGGGGCGTCGGCCATGGTCGAGGGAGGCATCAGCACGTGGGGTGTGCTGTTCCTCCGCTCCCGCCTCGGCGTGAGCGTGGCCGGCGGCGTGGGAGCCTTCGTCGTGGGTACCGCGCTCGCGACGATCACTCGAATCGGCGGCGGTCCCGTCTTCGGCCGGCTCGGCACGCGCCGCGCCGTGCTCCTCGGCGCCGGTCTGGCAGCGGCCGGTCTGGCAGTCGAGGCGCTCGCGCGTCAGCCGGTCCTCGCGGCGGGCGGCCTCGCCGCGGCGACCGTCGGGATCAGCGTGGTCTGGCCGCTGCTGATCGCGGACGTCAACAACGAGGCGATCCACCCGGCCATCGCGATCGGCGGGGTGACCGCCGCCGGATATCTGGGCATGGTGGCCGGCCCGCCCATCGTCGGCTTCGTCTCGGGCGCCGTCGGCCTGCGCGCCGGCCTCCTGGTGCTCGCAGCGACCGCGCTCTTCGTGGCCGTCACGCCCGCCCGGGTGAAATCCCGGGCTGTGAGGACTACCGCGCCCGAGGCCGGGGAAGACTGACGCGAGAGGCCTGGTCGCCCCACCGACCGCCCGCGAGAGGAGTTCGCCATGACCGACAAGATCTACGCGCTCCCTGATCTCGACTACGACTACGGCGCGCTCGAGCCGTACATCAGCGGTCAGATCATGGAGCTCCACCACGACAAGCACCACGCCGCCTATGTGAAGGGCGCGAACACTGCGCTCGAGAAGCTCGCCGAGACCCGCGAGAAGGACGAGTTCGCGACCATCGCGATGCTCGAGAAGAACCTCGCGTTCAACGTCTCGGGCCACGTGCTCCACTCCGTGTTCTGGACGAATCTCTCCCCGCAGGGTGGTGACGACCCGGGCGGCGCGCTCCAGCACGCGATCGAGGCGAACTTCGGCGGCGTCGATCGCTTCCGTGCACAGATGAGTGAGGCCGCCGCGACGATCCAGGGCTCGGGCTGGGCGCTCGCCTCCTGGGAGCCGTTCGCTCGACGCATCCTCGTCCAGCAGGTGTACGACCACCAGGGCAACCACGGTCAGGGCACCGTCCCCTTGCTCGCGATCGACGCGTGGGAGCACGCCTACTACCTCCAGTACGAGAACCGGAAGACGGAGTTCTTCGACGCGCTCTGGAACGTCGTGAGCTGGGAGGACGTCACCCGGCGATTCGAAGCGGCGCGCCAGTCCGACCTGCTCACAACCTGAGCGGAACGGGAGCGGCGGCTCGGTACGCTGCCTCGATGCTTCCCGGATCACTGCAACGCCACGAGCCCGGTTGCTACGCGGTCATCTTCACGTCGGCGCGCGGCGGCGCTCACGCGGACGACGGCTACGAGGAGGCTGCGGCGCGCATGTTCGAGCTCGCCGCCCGGCAACCGGGGTTCCTCGGCGTCGACAGCGCCCGCGAGGGTGTGGGGATCACAGTGGCGTACTTCGCCGACACGGCGTCGATCGACGCATGGAGGCAGAACGCGGAGCACCAGGAGGTGCAACGCAGAGGCCGAGCCGAGTGGTACTCACGCTTCACCGTGCACGTCGCGCGAGTCGAGCGCTCCTACGACTTCGAGCGGAGCGGGTCCTCGAGCTGAGCGCCGGGCGACGCCGCGGGCGCCGACCGGGCCGCGACGAACGACGTGAGCCATTGCCGCTGGAGCCTCGTCTCCGGCACCGAGCAGCCGCGTGCCTGCTCGACCTTGCGCCAGGCCTCTCCGGCATCGATGCCCTCGACCGTCAGCGTCGCTGCTGCCAGGAGCGATGACCGCCCGATGCCCTGCCGGCAATGGATGACCACATGGCCGTCATCCTCGAGGGCTCGCGCGAGCCTGAGCGCGAGGAGCTCGGCGACCGATGTGTGGGGAACTCCGTGGTCGTGCACGGGGCATGCCACGAAGCTCATCCCGTAGGACTCCGCACAGGTCGGCTCCGCGCCGAGCCCGAGGCGCGCCGCCTCCCGCTCGGTCAGCATCGAGACGAGGGTGTCCACGCCGAGAGTCCCGAGCCGGCGCATCTCGCCGCCGAGCGCGGAGCCGCCCGCAGGGTGGCGCATGGTGCTGAGTCGCCCTGCGCCGTCACGGGTGATGGTGAAGAGTCGTGCCCGCAACCTGCCCTCCCTCGTCGGGAGGGGTATCGGCAGATCGGGCGGTGAACTCGAGCCGCGGGTGGGCGGTGTGACCTATGCCCCGGTTACGCGCCGCACCGCAGGCCGACCGGCGGCGGGACCAGGTCGATCAGGTAGCGCCGGGCCGCGTCGAGCAGGCAGGGGTTTCCGTAGAGCAACGACGTGTGCGACGAGCCCTCGACCGTCACGAGGCGCGCCGAGCCGAGCTGTTGCGTGAGCGAGATCGCCTCCTGGTACGGCGTGGCGGGGTCACCGGTCGTGCCCACGACCATGATCGGTGGCGCGGTCGGCGCGCTCACCCGGACGCCGTTCGGGTGGCGGGCCGGAACCGGCCAGAACGCGCACGGGAAGCCGAGCCCTGCATTCGCGGCCCCGAAGTCGGGCGCTGCGACAGCCGCGCGTCGCTGCGCGGCGATGAGCGGCTGGAGCGGGAGCACCGGGCCGTCGAGACAGCTGATGGCGAGGAAGGCCGGCCAGGTCGTCGAGTAGCTGCCGTCGCCGGACCGCTCCATGTACTGGCTGAACTCGTCGAGCAGCGGGTTTGGATCACCGCCGAGACCTGCGTGCAGCTCGCTCGCGAGCCGGTCGTCGGCGCTCGCACCCTCGTACAGCGGGGAAGAGACCGCGATGTCGAGCTGGGTCGGGCCGAGGGTCCGGGCCTGTGAGCCCTCCATGGGCGCGCGCTCGATCCGGTCGCGGAGGGTGTCGTACGCGGCTCTCGGGTTCCCGCGATTGTGGAGCGGGCAGCTGGAGCGCTGCGCGCAGGAGTTGAGGAACCGATCGAAGGATTGTTGGAAACCCTGCGCCTGCTGGGTGAACGACTGCTCCGCGGTGAGCGAAGGATCGAGCGCGCCGTCGAGGATGAGCGCGCGCACGCGCTGGGGGAAGAGCTGGGCGTAGACGGCGCCCAGGTAGGTGCCGTAGGAGAACCCGAGGTACGTGAGCCGCGGGTCACCGAGGGCCGCGCGGATCGAGTCCATGTCGCGGGCGGAGTCCTCCGTCGAGATGTGGGCGAGCAGGTCGCGGCTGCCGGCCTCACATGCGTTCGCGAACCGTTGCGATGCGGCCTCGAGCTGTTGCAGCTCGGCAGGCGTGTCCGGCGCGGTGTCCGGCGCGAAGAGGTAGTCGATCTTGCTGCCGCAGTTGACGGCCGTGCTCGCCCCGGTACCGCGCGGGTCCCAGCCGACGATGTCGAAGCGGTCGGCGATGTCCGACGGAAGTCGCGCGGCGACGTCCTGGGCGAAGCTCGCGCCTGCCGCCCCGGGCCCGCCGGGGTTGATCAGCATCGAGCCGATGCGATCGTGCTTCGCCCGCACGCGCTCGAGCGCGAGGGAGATCCTCGGACCCGTCGGGTTCGCGTAGTCGAGCGGCACCTCGAGGGCCGCGCAGTCGACCGATCCGCACGAGCGCCACTGCACCGGTGCCGGCACGAACGCCGCGCTCGCCGCCGGTCGCGTGGTCGCGCTGTGGGCGGGCGCCGCGGCCTTGGCGGCGGTCGACGGGGTGGTCGGTGTGCTGCTCTTCGACGAGCTGCACGCGGCGAAGGCCGAGACTCCGACCGTCACGCAGGCGAGGATCGTCAGAGCATGACGGGCGCGGGGGGTGCGCATGGGGTCTCCACCGTGCCACACCCCGAATGCCGCGCAGACGCGCCCGGGTCGCCAACGCCTGCGCCGCCGCTACACGAGGTGGTCAGCCACTCCGGTAGTAGGCGGTCGAATGAGCAGGTGACGCGGGCGCCGAGCTCTCGGAGCGCATGCTGCGCACCAGGAGGAAGACGGCCACCGCGAGCACGACGACGAGGGCGAGCGCGAGCACCACGACCGGGGCCGGCGACGGCTTCTTGCGGTGCCGTACGAGCTCCACGCGCGTTGGTTCTCGGCGCGCTTGCACCCGATGCTCGTCAGGCTGTGGTGGCGCGCTGCTGGGAAGCAGATCGCCGATCGGACCGGTGTCAGCCGGACCCTGCGCAGAGCCCATGGTCGTCACCCTGGTGATGGAACGGGACCACCAGGCCTATCGGCACATCCCGCGCCGCTCCTTGACCGGCCCCCCGGGCGCGACCGCGGTCAGATGTGCGTCAGGCGCCGACGACGTCCGGCCGAGGGAGGCCTTGCGCCTCGCAGAGCCCGAAGTACACGTCGCGGATGAAGCCGGCGTCGATCACCATCTCGACGTTCCCGTCGGCGCCGAGGTTCAGGTTCGCGCCGTAGATGGCGAACCAGACATCGGTCAGGCCCTCGTTGGTCGCGGGCACGGTCAAGGTGTGCACCGAGCCTGCCGGCTCGTAGAGGTAGGAGCCCGCGGTGTTCACCTCCGGGTACTCCTCGTACTTCCAGCTCCCGGAGAGCGTGAACGCGAACACCTCGCCGGTGTGCTTGTGCGTCTGGACGCGCGCGCCCGGCTCGAACTTCGTCCGGATCACCCACAGACCCTTCTCGACGTCGACAGGGAGCAGCTGGAGCAGGCTGCCGTCGCCGATGTCGACGAACGGCAGCTCGTCCTCGCCGCGGTGTATCGCTCGTGGGATC
>DATBHZ010000062.1:0-6479 GCA_036557185.1 Acidimicrobiia bacterium
GCCGCGCCGAGCAGGTACTCACCCGGCGAGAGCGCAGCTGCCATCAGCGACGGGCTCCCGGCGTGAACACCGGGGAGAGCATACGCACCGAGCCCGCGAGCTCCCGGGCGCCTCGATCACAGTGGTGGACGATCTTCGGGGTCTTCGCGGTCGTGTTGGTCGCGTGGTCCATGGCTCTCCCCCCGTTCTCGGGGACCGACGAGGGCGCGCACGCCATTCGCTCGGCCGCCGCCGCGCGCGGGCACTGGACCGGACCGGCCGTGCTGCTCCTCGGCTGGCACATGACCTACAAGGTCCCCGAGGGCCTCGGGAACCTCGACCGAGTGGGCTGCTTCGACCTTCGCGCCGCGCACGGCGCCCCTGCGTGCCATCCGTCCTTCAGCCCGAGCAACCGTCTCGTCGACGCGACGAGCTACGAGTTCCGCGGGTTCCCCGCGTACTACACGATCGTCGGTCTCCCCAGCCTGCTGCCGCGCGGCGCAGACTCGTACCGGATGCGCGTGCTCTCCGCGATCATCTGCGCCGCGTTCGCCGCGAGCGCAGTGGTCACCGCGTTGCGGCGGAGAGACCGCGCTGCCTCGGTGCTCGCGGTCATGCTCGTGATGACACCAGAGGTGCTGTACCTCGCGAGCCTGGTGAACCCGAGCGGCCTCGAGATCATCTGCTCGATCGTGCTCTTCTCCGCGTTGCTCGCGCTGGCGGGGGCGACCACGGAGACGGACAAGACACTCGTTCGCCGCGCAGGCGTCGCGCTCGTGGTGCTCATCGCCGTCCGATCGCTCGATCCGGGAGTCGCTCTGCTCGCACTCGGCTCGTTCCTCGTGATCGCGCCGTTCACCCGCGTGAAGGAGCTCCTTCGGCGCACCGACGTACGGGGGTGGCTGGCCGCGGCTGCGGCCGTCGTCGTGGCACAGATCGTCTGGATCCTCACAGTCGGCATCTCCCACCAGGAGCACCGCCAGACCTACGCGCTCGGCCAGGCCTTCGGTCGCTGGGACGACCTGCTGCGTGAGTCGGTCGGCGTGTTCGGGCTCAACGACGTCCGCATCCCGGTCGCCGTGTACGTCGTCTGGGCGGTCGTCGCAGTCGTAGCGTTTGGCACCGCGCTGGTGCTCGGCACGACGCGGCATCGCGTCACCGCGCTCGCGCTGCTCGCCTGCGCATGGCTGCTGGGTGTGAGCGTCGACGCGCTCAACTTCCCGAACATCGGGTTCGCATGGCAAGGCCGCTACGGGCTCCCGATCCTCGTGGCTGCCGTGCTCGTCGCCCTCGACGGGATCCGTACGCCCGAACGTTCGGCACGCTTCCAACGCGCGTTCGCGCGACTCTCGATCGCGGCGGTGGTCGCGCTGCTCCTGGGCCAGGTCGCGGCGTTCATGAGCACGGCATCGCGCTACGGGACGGGCGGGCCGTTCGGCTGGAACCCGTTCGCGTATCTCTCGGGCGCCGCTTGGGAACCTCGGCTGCCCGCGCTCCTGCTCCTCGCCGCGTTCGCCGCCGGAACGATCGGTCTCGGGATCGTCGTGTGCACGCGGATGCGTCCCGGAAGGCCCGCTAGCGTACCGGCATGAGTCGCTGGGTCAACGACAACCAGGAGGCTCACTGGGATCGTCGCCGCTTCTACCGCGACGCGCGCGACCCGGCGGCAGAGGCGTTCGCACGCCCCAAGATCGAGTGGCTGGCCATGATGCTCGGGATCGCTCCCGGCGCAACGGTCCTCGACGTGGGTGCCGGGACGGGCATCTTCACCTGGTGGTGGACGCAGTACGGAGCGCGGGTGACGGGCCTCGAGCTCTCGGAGAACATGATCGGGCGGAGCGCGTGCCCCGAGCTCATGCAGATCGGCAACGCCTACGACCTCCCGTTCGAAGACGACTCGTTCGACGTCACCTTCGCGGGCAATCTGCTCCACCACCTGGAGCAACCCGAGCGGGCGCTCCGCGAGATGGCGCGCTGTGCCCGGCGCGGGATCGCGATCGTGGAGTGCAATCGCAACCATCCGCCGATGGCGGCGTTCGGCGCCGTCTCCACCGTCTGCCGCGGGCTGCTCACCTACACGCGGCGGTCGCTCGTGGACATGGCCGTGGACGCGGGGCTCGACGTCGTCGGCGCCGAGCTCCACGGCTACGTGTACGAGAACCGGTCGCCGCGCGCCTCGCTCCCGGTCGCGCGTCGGCTCGAGCACGTGCTGCCGGGCGGCGCCTACGTGATGCTGGCGGCGCGACCGCGCTATGCGGCGGCCGAAGGCTCCGGAGCGTCGTCGGTCGGCGCGAGCTCGTAGAGGAACTGGTACGCGAACAACGAGGGGCGGATCGCGAGGCCTGCGCCGTCGAGCACGATCCCCGCTCGACTCCGCTCCTGCTCTGACGCAGGAAGACCGACGTGCTCCGCACGCAGGACCTCGAACCCTTCGCGCTCGAACAACGTCTCGGCCTCGGCCTTCGAGAAGAACCGCAAGGTGTGCTCGTCGAGGATGCCGCGCTTGTCGTAGCGCCAGCGACCGAACGCCACGCGGGACCGCGGGTACCAGTGCCCGAAGTTCGGGACGCTGAGCATCACCGAGCCGCCGGGCGCGAGGACACCACCGAGCCCGCGCATGAGCGCCGCCGGATCGCGTACGCGACCGAGGCCGTCGAGCAGCAGCACGATGTCGAACCCGTCACCGGCCGCGCTGGGCAGACCGGCGTCGAGATCGGCGACGACGACGGGATCGACCGAGGTGTCGACATCGTCGCCCGGCGAGGCGTCGACGCCGACGACGTCGTGCCCGCGAGCGCGCAGCTCGGCACGCACCGCCGCGAGCTGTGAGCCGAGCACGAGGACCCTGCACGGGGGCCGGTTGCCGACCCACGCGAGGATGCGACCCGTCGCCGTCTCGGGACCGGCCTTCGGCTCGTAGAGGCTGCTCGCGAACGCGGTCTCCCCACTGCCGAGGCCCAGCTTGTGCGCGCGGTAGCGGAGCACGTCGATGACGATGTCCTTCGCGTATCGCGTGCCGTTGACGTAGGAGATCTCGTCGCCGTAGTAGGTCGGGATCGGCAGCTCGACGATCCGCTTCCCCGCCTCGTGCAGTTGGATGATGATCTCGGTGTCGAAGTCGTACTCGTCGGAGTTCCGCTGGAACGGGATCTCGCGAAGCGTCGCCACGCTGTAGGCGCGGTAGCCGGTGTGCCACTCGCTCAGGTTCGTCCCGACGAGCCGGTTCTCGATCGTCGACAGCGTCTTGTTGCCGATGATCTTGTAGAGCGGCATCCCGCCGCGCCGGGCGCCGCCCGGCGTCAACATGCGCGAGCCGAAGACCGCGTCGCACTCCTCGCGTTCGAGGGGCTCGACGATCGACGGCAGCACCTCGGGCGCGTACTGGCCGTCGGCGTGCAGCAGCACGACAATGTCGAGGTCGTGCTCGATGGCCCACTGGTAGCCGACCTTCTGGTTCCCGCCGTATCCGAGGTTGCGCGGGTTGCGCAGGACGTGCAGCGGCAGGTCGCGCCCAACGGCCTGCTTGTAGCCGAGCCCCACAAGGTAGGTCTGGTCCTCGCTCGCGTTGTCGCAGACGAGGATCTCGCTCAGGCGGGGCAGGAAGGGACGCGGGATGCGGTCGAGCACCTTGGCAAGCGTCGATGCGGCTTCGTAGGCAACGACGATGATGCCGATCCGCTTCATGGACACGTCAGGGTACCCACCCCGCACGCAACCGGCTCGGTCCCGGGCCGCCGGGCCCACCGAGCAGCGCGTCGGGGGCCCCGGTCGCGCGCGAGAGCGGCAGTAACCTCGCGTGGTGGTCACCACCGGGGCAGCGGGGATTCCCGTCGTGATCCTCTGCGGCGGACGCGGGATGCGCCTGCGCGAGGAGACCGAGTACCGGCCGAAGCCGATGGTCGAGATCGGTCGCCGCCCGGTCCTCTGGCACATCATGAAGCTCTTCGCCGAGTACGGCCACACGAGCTTCGTGCTGTGCACCGGCTATCGCGGCCAGATGATCAAGGACTACTTCCTGAACTACGAGGCCTGGAACAGCGACCTCACGATCACCCTCGGCAGCGCCAACTCTGCGCAGTTCCACGGCGGGCACCTGGAGACGGGTTGGACCGTCACCGTCGCCGACACGGGCCACGACACCCAGACCGGCGGACGCGTCAAGCGGGTCGAGCGGTACCTGGGCGCGGACCGCTTCATGGTCACGTACGGGGACGGGCTCGCAGACGTCGACATCTCGAAGCTCCTCGACTTCCACATCGCCCACGGCAAGATCGCGACCGTCACCACCACCCGCCCGCTCTCCCGCTTCGGCATCGTCGACCTCGACGAGGACGCGACCGTCGCACGGTTCCGCGAGAAGCCGGAGGGCGACGAGTGGGTGAGCAGCGGCTTCTTCGTCTTCGAGCACGAGTTCCTCGACCGTCTCGATGACGACTGCATTCTCGAGCGCGCCCCCCTCGAGCGGCTCGCGAACGAGGGTGAGATCGTGGCGTACCAGCACGACGGCTTCTGGCAGCCGATGGACACGTACCGTGAGTTCCTGATGCTGAACGAGCTGTGGGACAGCGGCAAGGCGCCTTGGGCCGTCTGGCGAACCGACGAGTGAGACGAGTCGCCCGATGAAGCGCGTGCTGGTGACCGGCGCGACCGGCATGATCGGCAGCGCGCTCAGTCGGCGGCTCGTCGACGACGGCTTTCCCGTCGTCGCGCTCGTGATGGACCCGGACCCGAGCTCCGAGCTCTACCGGAGTGGCACGGCCGATGCCGTCTCGGTCGTGCACGGCCGCGTCGAGGAGCTGCACACCCTGGAGCGCGCGATCGCGGCACATGGGGTCGACACCGTGTTCCACCTCGCGGCTCAGACCCTTGTCGGCGTAGCACGGAGGCTGCCACTGCTCACCTTCGAGAGCAACGTGCTCGGAACGTGGAACGTGCTGGAGGCGTGCCGGCGACACGCCGATGCCGTCGGATCGATCGTCGTCGCGTCGAGCGACAAGGCGTACGGCACGGTCGAGGAGCTTCCCTACCGCGAGGATCTCCCCCTCGGCGGCGATGAGCCGTATGCGGCATCGAAGGCGTGCGCAGACCTCGTCGCACAGGCCTACGGCACCACCTACGACCTTCCCGTCCGCATCGCCCGGTGCGGCAACGTCTACGGCCCCGGCGACCTGAACTGGTCGCGCATCGTTCCGGGCACGATCCGGTCGCTGCTGCTCGGCGAGCAACCCTTGCTGCGCAGCGACGGGAGCTACGTGCGCGACTACCTCCACGTCGACGACGTCGTCGACAGCTATCTCGCCATGGCACGAGGCGCGTGCGTGCCGGGCGAAGCGTTCAACCTGTCGGACGAGTCGCCGCTCAGCGTGATACAGATCTACGACGCGGTCTGCGAGGCCGCGGGTCGCGCGGGAACGGAGCCGAAGATCCTCGACGACGCGCCGGGCGAGATCCACGACCAATGGCTCTCCGCGGCCAAGGCGCGCGAGCAGCTCGGTTGGACGCCGAAGGTCCGGCTGCGCAACGGCCTCTCCTCCACCGTCGCTTGGTACCGCGCCCTCCTCGGCGTGTCATGAGCGACCGGCGTTCCGAGTCGGAGGCGCTGCGCTCGGAGATCGCGAACCTCGTCGTCAAGTACCACGAAGTGGCGTTCGCAGACCGTTCGTTCGAGCCGGGCATCACGCCCATTCCCGTGTCGGGCAAGGTCTTCGACGCCGAGGAGCTCATCTCGCTCGTCGACGCGTCGCTCGACTTCTGGCTGACGACCGGCCGGTTCGCCGCGCAGTTCGAGGAGCGCTTCGCCCCGATCATGGGTGCGGGCGCGGCTCGCCTGTGCAACTCCGGCTCTTCCGCCAACCTCCTCGCTCTCAGCGCGCTGACATCGCCAAAGCTCGAGCACCGGGCCCTCCAGCCGGGCGACGAGGTCATCACCTGCGCGGCGGGCTTCCCCACGACGGTGAACCCGATCTACCAGCTCGGTCTCGTGCCCGTCTTCGTCGACACCGACCGCCACACCTACAACCCGGATCCGGCGCGCATCGCCGAAGCGATCGGCCCGCGCACGCGCGCGGTGATGCTCGCGCACACCCTCGGCAACCCGTTCGACGTCGCGACGGTGGCCGACCTGTGCCACGAGCACGACCTCCTGCTCGTCGAGGACTGCTGCGACGCGGTCGGCGCCACGCTCGGCGGCCGTCCGGTGGGATCGTTCGGCGACGTGGGCTCGGTCAGCTTCTATCCGGCGCATCACATCACCATGGGCGAGGGCGGGTGTGTCCTCGTGAACCGCGCGGAGCTCGAACGCGTCGTCGAGTCGTTCCGTGACTGGGGCCGCGACTGCTGGTGCGTTCCCGGTGAGCAGAACACGTGCGGCCGGCGCTTCGGGTGGCAGCTGGGCGAGCTGCCGTACGGGTACGACCACAAGTACGTCTACTCGCACCTCGGGTACAACCTGAAGCTCACCGACATGCAGGCCGCGGTGGGCGTTGCACAGCTCGACAAGC